>NZ_KB235930.1:4596043-4902073 GCF_000332295.1 Fortiea contorta PCC 7126
CAAACAAAGATATCCATAAAGCAGGAACGGTGATAGCAGTAGACTGATACCAGCAATTATCAGTAATCGTCGGCTAGAGATTTGGTATCGTCGTCGCATCGCTTGATTTCATATCCGCAAGATCATCAGCTATAGGAATCATATATAAACTCAGTGTTCCTTGTTCCCCGTTCCCCGTTAAGAGTTCCTGATCACAGACTGACGAAAGCATAGCTATAGCCACATAGGTTAGGACATAAGCTAAAGATAAAACCCTTACACAAACAGACTTTCAACCCTGTTTCCTGTTCCCTGTTCCCTGTTTCCTGTTCCCTGTTCCCTGCTATATTTTTAAACAACAGAGGGATACACTCCCAAAGGCTTGGCTGAACGCAACACAGCATCCAGCAATCCCGGAAACAGCGCCTCTAAATCCTCACGTCGCAATGTGTTGATATGTTGCGTTCCTTCTTTGCGAGTTAAAACCACCCCCGATTCTCGTAAAATTTTAAAATGGTTGGACATCGTAGATTTAGCGATCGCAAAGTCAAACCCAGCACAACACTGCTCACCCTTAGTCGCTAGTAACCGCACAATCTCTAACCGCACCGGATCCCCCAGCGCGTACAACACCCCTGGTAAAGAAATATTTTTTCGGTCTGGGTGATACAAGAATTTCATACTTGCATTGTCTCATCAAATAGCTTATATTTTTATTATTCGATATTATCGAATAAACGAATTATCAAGGAGGACAACTAATGTCATCCATTACAAATGTTACAGAAGCCACATTCAAACTAGAAGTCTTAGAAAGCAAACTTCCAGTTTTAGTGGACTTTTGGGCGCCTTGGTGCGGCCCTTGTCGAATGGTAGCTCCGGTTGTCGATGAAGTTGCTGGCGAATATGAAGGGCTGTTCAAAGTGGTAAAACTGAACACAGATCAAAACCCCACCGTTGCTAGCCATTATGGAATTCGCAGCATTCCTACACTTATGGTGTTCAAAGGTGGTCGGCAAGTTGATACAGTTGTAGGCGCAGTACCAAAAACCACACTGACTAAGACTTTATCACAGCATATTTGATCAAAAGGATGAAGTATGAAGTGTGAAGTGTGAAGTGTGAAGTGTGAAGTATGAAGTATGAAGTGTGAAGGATGAAGTATGAAGTATGAAGCTTATCGAGCAATTTTTGGTTGTTTTTGATTAATCATCTTCGCCAAGCCCAGAAGAATATGGGTTTGAAGCCCCTGAGTTTATTTTTTCATAAATAAAAACATTTTTTTGGCGACGCACAGCGCCAGAAAAAATACGTCTGCTTCAAATCCCCTGCTTTTAAGTATGGGATTTCCCTGTTCCCCGTTCCCTGTTCCCTCTTAACTTTGGAGATATAGTCATGACCACTGACATTAACTTATTCTCATCATATCAATTGGGAAATCTGGAATTACCCAACCGAATTGTTATGGCTCCCTTGACGCGAAACCGAGCCGGTGAGGGAAATGTACCGCATTCTATTAATGCTACTTATTACGCCCAGCGCGCCTCTGCGGGATTAATTATTGCCGAAGCCACACAAGTTTCACCCCAAGGACAGGGGTATCCCTTTACACCAGGAATTCATTCACCAGCACAAGTGGAAGGGTGGAAACTAGTTACAGACGCAGTGCATCGAGAGGGAGGGAGAATTTTTCTGCAACTATGGCATGTAGGGAGAATTTCTCATCCAGACTTCCAACCAGAGGGAGCCTTACCCGTAGCGCCTTCAGCTATTGCTCCCCCTGGTAACGTCGTCACCTTTACCGGACTCAAGCCTTATGTAACACCCCGCGCTTTGGAAACAGCAGAGATTCCCGAAATTGTAGAACAGTTTCGCCAAGGAGCCGCCAACGCGCTAGCTGCTGGGTTTGATGGAGTAGAAATTCACGCAGCTAATGGTTATTTAATTGACCAATTTCTCAGAGATTCTACTAACAGTCGCACAGATGAGTATGGGGGTGCAGTAGAAAATCGCGCCCGATTGCTGTTAGAAATAACTGCAGCAGTAACCAGCGTTTGGGATGCTGACCGCGTGGGGGTGAGACTTTCTCCCAGTGGGACATTTAACCATATCCGGGACTCCCACCCTCTAGAAACCTTTGGTTATGCAGCCCAAGCCTTGAACCGATTTAATTTGGCATATTTGCATATTTTTGAAGCCACAGACGCAGATATCCGACACGGGGGAACAGTAGTACCAACCGATCATCTGCGCTCACGCTTTACCGGAACACTCATCGTTAACGGTGGTTATACCCGTGAAAAAGGTGATACAGTCCTGGCAAACAAAGCCGCAGACTTAGTTGCTTTTGGCACCCTCTTTATTTCCAACCCAGATTTACCCAGACGCCTAGCCCTCAACGCACCGCTGAACGCAGCAGACGAAGCAACCTTCTACGGTGGTGGTGAAAAAGGATACATCGACTATCCATTTTGGACTGCAGCTGGTGAGCAAGTAACCAGCAGTTAATAATTGTTTTCCACCCATAAAACGCCTAAGCTGTGTTGTAAATCCTACACTCTGGAGAATCTCATGAGTCCGTCAATTCAAGCTCAACCGTTAGATGTACCCAGCGCCATTATTCAGCGTCGCTCCATCAAAACCTTCAAAACAGACCCCATCACTCCAGAACTACTCAAGCAACTGGTAGAGTTAACCGTCGCCGCACCCAGCAGTTTCAATATCCAAGCTTGGCAGATTATTCTTGTCCAAGACGAAGCACAAAGAGCCGCCCTCTCAGTAGCCTCATGGAACCAACAGCAAATCGTCCAAGCCCCGGTTACATTCGTGTTTGCGGCTGATGCGACTGCAGGAGAAAAAGACTTAACCCCGATTTTAGAACAAGGACGGGCAACTGGAGCATGGAGTGAGGGCACTGTCAACTACTTTAAAAATTCTATTCCCCAATTTCAAGCAGGATTGGGAGACAAACGGCGAGAATACGCCATTAAAGATGCCATCATTGCTGCTACCCATTTAGTATTAGCTGCAGAAAGCTTGGGTTTATCCACCTGCTTTATGAATGGTTGGATTGAAGAAAAAGTCAAAGAAGTGATTGGGATAACAGATCCAGATTTAGCGATCGCTGTTGTTGTTCCCGTCGGTTACGCAGCCGAACCACGCCTCAACCCTGGGCGCTTACCATTCTCCTACAACGTCTCCGTAGATAGAATCGGTAATCCGTATCAAGGATAGAGTGGGGAGATGGGGAGGTGGGGAGGTGGGGAGGTGGGGAGTGTGGGGAGTGTGGGGAGTGTGGGGAGAAAAAGAATTGAAGAACTTATGCTGACGCTTGTAATCTTCCCCGTCTTCTCCTTCCTCCCACACCCCCCACACCTCCCACACTTCCCCCTCTTCCCCCTCTTCCCCCTCTTCCCACACCTCCCACACCCCCCACACCCCCCACACCCCCCACCCTTCCCACACTTCCCCCTCTTCCCCCTCTTCCCACACCTCCCCCGCCATTTTTATGAGAGTTGTATAAAGTAAAACCCGGCTTATATAAAGAATTTGTATGTATCAATTGATATAGATGTAATTACCATAAGATTGGAGTGCTCATAATACAGTAAATTACACGCTTATATGTTCGTCGATGCTCGTTTGCTACCTGTAGACCAAGTTATCGAAACTGAAGTCTGTATTGTCGGCGCAGGCCCGGCCGGAATTACACTAGCCCGTGAATTTATCGGACAAAAGACAAAAGTTTGCGTTGTGGAAAGTGGCGGAGAGGAAGTTGACCCACAAACTCAAGCGCTTTCCGAGGGATTAACCGTTGGCGACCCCTTCTTGACTGTGGCGGACACTCGCTGTCGTAGGTTCGGCGGTAATTCCAACATTTGGGCAGTTAAAATAGGCAACGGGCAAATAGGGGTACGCTATGCTCCCCTAGACGAGATTGATTTTGAGCACCGAGACTGGATACCTCATAGCGGCTGGCCTTTTGGGCGATCGCATTTAGATCCATTTTATGAACGCGCCCAGTCAGTTTGCCAAGCAGGGCCTTTCGCCTATGAAGCTGATACATGGGAAGAGGAACAGATTCAGCGTTTACCCCTGAATGAAGAGCAGGTGGTGACGAAAATGTTTCAGTTTGGCGCTCGTGATGTGTTTAGCCACAAATATCGGGAAGAATTGAGAGCCGCTGACAACATCAGTGTTTACCTCAACGCCAACGTGATTAATATTGAAAGTAACGATTCTGTAAATAGAGTCACTCGTTTACAAGTTGCTACTCTGCGGGACAACAAGTTTTACGTAGCTGCGAAGGTGTTTATCCTAGCTACAGGTGGGTTAGAAAACGCCCGCATATTATTGATGTCTAATACTCAACAAACCGCCGGCTTGGGTAACGGTCATGATGTAGTAGGCAGATACTTTATCGATCATCCCATAGCTGACGGTGGCGTATTTGTTCCTAGCGATCGCCAATTATTTAACACCACAGCCTTGTATGATTTAAGACTAGTCAGAAATACCAACATCTTAGGTCATCTTGTCCCCTCAAAAGCCGTAATGGAACGCGAGCAATTAGCCAACATCTGCGCCGTGTTTTTTCCCCGCCCCAGTAGACGTCAGTGGAAAGCAGTAGAATCATTCAAAGCGATCGCCGAGTCCATCGCTAGTAAAAAATTCCCCGAAAACTTCTGGCCAGGCTTACTGAATACTATTAGTGGCATTGATTACGTCACCCTTGCCACCTACTTAGCCATCACCAAACGTCAATCTTTGCTACATGCCTTTGGTAGAGGCGGTTGGTCAGACATCCCCAACAACGATCGCCGCTTTCAAAGCTACCAAATCGTGCATCTATTAGAACAACTACCACAACCAGCTAACCGAGTTGTCCTCAGCAAAGAACGAGATGCATTAGGCTGTCAAAAACTAGAACTGCAATGGCGCTGGGATCCAGAAAATGGTCGCAGTATCGGGCGCGCCCAAGAAGTTTTTGCGAGGGAACTAGCCCGCGCCGGCTTGGGTGAGTTTCAATTAGACCGAAAAGATGGTCTTCCCCGACTCAGTATTCCCAGTGGTGCTGCACATCACATGGGCACAACCCGCATCCATGTAGACCCCAAACAGGGAGTTGTGGATGAAAATTGTCGCGTTCATGGCGTCTCTAACTTATTCATAGCGGGTAGCTCTGTTTTCCCCACTGGTGGTTACGCCAACCCCACTTTAACAATTGTGGCTCTTTCCCTCCGCCTAGCAGAACAAATTAAAAAAGAGCTAGCAACCCAAAATTACTTGGCGCCAGCTTTGTAATTAATTAGCCTAAAACCCTGTCTTTTTGGTGTAGAGACGCGAAATTTCACGTCTCTACAGGGTTTTGGTAACAAGGTAATAGGAATTCAAATAATCTTTGCAACAGATGAATCGTTGATTAGGGCGAACAACCGTACCCTGCTCTAATACCAATTCACGAAAAAGTTGATACAGATAAATTTCCCGTAGGGAACAGTGCCCAGTGGTGTCAACTTAACGTAAAACCTATAGCCCACAAGGAACTGAAGTTCCGTGGCTTAAGCGAAAGTCATCTAAAGATGACTAAATATGCCAAAAATCTTTAGTCTACTTCAGTAGACTTGCGCTATGAGCCTGAGAATTCATTCTCAGGCGGATGAGTCAGCCAACAGATAAGCCATTTCTCGCTTAAGTTGACACCAATGGGCACTGTTCCCTACCAACGTGTTTGTATTATTTTAAAGTGAGACGCACAGTTTTCGCTAAGTGTACTAAACCCCTAGCCCCTAGCCCCTAACCCCTAGCCCCTAGCCCCGTGCTAACTACGAGAACATTCTCGACTCAACACCATCTGTCCATCACTGAGGCGATAAGAACCTTCAGCTGGGACAATTGAATCGCCTTTGTTGGAAAAAACGGATGTCCCGACACCCCGGACATCACCAGTGGTGTATGGAGAAGTTAAAGCCCAAGGACGGTCAGTGCGTAAACCACCAGTACCAGTAAGATAAAAAGTGCTGTTGTGTACCTTGTTACCACGCGCAATACAGCTACGAGCCAAGAACTCATCACTACTAATAAAAGGTAAAGCACCGGCAAATAAACTTTGCAGAGAACGGTCATCTGGTGCGTTAATTTTAATCACACCGGGTAAACCTAATTCTGAACTAGCTGTAATATCACTGTAGTCAGTTGGTTTGGGGCGGGCTTGAATCCCGAAGATGCCTTGGGAATTGATTTCGATATTGCCACCGTTTCCCAGATAAGCATTAGCGCTGATGTCGCTGTTTTCTTTGGGAATAGCGACGAGAAATTTAGCATTAATATTGATATTACCGCCATTGCCACCTGACCCGGCACTTGCGGTGATGTTGCTGTTATGACGCAAGAGTAATAAATCATCTGCAGTTAAGCGAATATTTCCACCATCAGTAAATTTATTGACAGCCTCAATAGCCGCTTTATTATCTAGTTCCACGGTATCAGAATTAATATTAATATTGCCGGCAGTTCCATTACCAGAGCTACTAACAGATAAAACAGCACCATTTAGATATAAATCACGCGCTGTGACATTAATATTACCGCCTTCAGTTTTACCTGTTAATCCTGAATCTTTTTCAACTCTACTAAAGATGCCAGTATCAAATTTTAAACCATCGGTAGTCGTTCCTTGAAGAGAGAATTTTCCTCCAGCATTCACCGTGACATCACCTGCATTTCCTTGGTTAAATGTCTGAGCTAGGATGTTAGCACCATTTGTGAAAGAAATATCATCAGTAGCATTAATTAACACGTTTCCTGCATTTGCTTTACTCTCAGTAGAGGAACGTAAAACAGCACCATCAGATAAAGAAAAATTGCGCCCTTGAATTTCAATATCTCCGCCTTTACCTACTGCGTTTAGGTAAGGAGAAGACAACAACTCGCTTTTTCCAGAAATAAAAACATCACCACCTGCGCGAATTGCAATTTTCCCAGCATTTCTATCTTTGGTAATAAATGTTGCTATATTACTATCTTTAATAGTTGTGTTACCTGATGTGGTTATAAAGACGTTACCGGCATTGCCTTTACCAGCAGATAACGTCAACAAAAGAGCAGCATTAGATAGCTCAAAACTACGGGCTGAAATCTCAATATCACCACTGTTACCTACCCCAGTTTCCAACACGCCGCTAGATATGCAACTACGTCCGGAAATTATTACAGCACCACCTGCTTGAATTTTTGTATTTCCACCATTACCTTCACCTATTGTACCATTCAACAGGAAAGAACCACCTGTTAAGGAAACATAATCTTTTGTATTTATTAAAATATTGCCACCATTACCTTTACCACCAAGATTGCTGTTAAAAATCAAAGATCCTCCGCTTGCAGAAAATGACTTGGCGAGGATATCAATATTTCCTGCATTACCTACACCTGTATTAATAACACTACTGGAAATAGTGCTGTTATTTGAAATCGAAATAGTATCTGTTGCTTTAACAATAATATTGCCACCGTTTCCCTGTCCATTAGTGCTAGCAGTAAAATAAGAGCCATTATCTAACGAAAGCTTTCCTGTTTGGATATCAATATTTCCACCATTACCAACACCTCCCATGAGCACTTGACTTGTGATCCCACTAATCGAACAATTGTGCCTGTGGCGTTGATTTCTATATTTCCGCCTTGACTATTTGGTGTTCCTAAACCTTTTTCTATTCCGGCTCTGAGTTTGCTTTCTCCTGCTAAATTTACATCGCGTCCATAAATTCTTATATCCCCGCCGTTCGCACTTCTCACATTAATTTCGGCGGCGTTATTTAGGGAAACATTTCCTCTTTCTACATTGTCTGGCACTGATAATTTGATCTGATTCCCAGCAAGATTTAATCCGACGTTTCCCGGTGCGGCTAAACTTGCTAATTCTACATTCCCGCCATTGGCGTGGATACTCCCACCATCTATGTTGATGTTGTTACCAACTAATAATAAACTTTTACCATCAGGTACTCTTAAACCTGTGACTTCTTCTCCTAAAAGATTTTTTCCGGCTGCTGCTTGTGATTGATTAATCAGGTTGCCATTTTGATCAATTCTATTCGCAAATAGGACTGAGGGATGAATTGTTAATAATGGAACTGGTTCAGGATTTGTGGCGCTGAAATTTCCTTGATTTCCAAATTGGACGCCGTTTGCTGTTGTCCCGACGAAGGCTCCTTGGACGTCTAAACTGGCTTCTTTACCAAATATAATTCCGTTGGGATTGATTAAGAATAAGTTGGGATGGGAGCTACCGGTTGTTCCGAGTTTACCGAAAATTTCGGAGGCGTTACCACCTGTGACTCGTGCAAAAATGTTTTGAATGTCGGCGTTGGGGCTGGAGAAATATGCTTCTCTCCCGGCGCTGATGTTAAATTCTGCGAAGCTGTGAAACAGATTTATTTGACGAATTGCACCACCTGTGATCAGTTCGATTTGTTGTCCTTGAAAGTTGGTGATGACTTGGGATGATTCTGCACCTAGTGTGTTGTCGGGGACAATGTTACTGGTCTGTGCTTGGGTTTTGGCTATGAAGAGACTGATGCTGGAGGTGCTGATTAAGCTTGCTAATGCTAACTGTAAGGCGTATTTTCTCTTCATGGGATGCAATTTCCTGGGGATGATTTGAGTATCTAATTAATCTGTGTTTTTCCGCAATGTTTACAGTAAATATTCATTTATGTGATCATGGCAATACAGTTTTCTGCACATTTGCTGCAGGGGATGGGGGGATGGGGTGATGGGGTGATCATTGGTGTCAACTTCAGCTAAAAATAACCTCACCATTAGCTTCATGACCCGCCGTGAACTTAAGTTCACGTCTCATAGCGAAAGTCTACTGAAGTAGACTGAGGATTTTTGGGCATATTTAGTCATCTTGAGATGACTTCAGCTATGAGCAAGGAAATTCATTTCCTTGCGGGACATGGATTTTACGTATTTCTGAACTTGTTAGCAAACAACTGTGTTGTCAACCAAGGAACATTTGTGGTCAACCCAGGAACATTTGTTGCGAACCAAGGAACATTTGTTGCAAACCAAGGAACATTTGTGGTCAACCAAGGAACATTTGTGGTCAACCAAGGAACATTTGTTGCAAACCAAGGAACATTTGTTGCAAACCAAGGAACATTTGTTGCAAACCAAGGAACATTTGTTGCAAACCAAGGAACATTTGCGGTCAACCAAGGAACATTTGTGGTCAACCAAGGAACTTGTTTAATTAACAATCAATCTTCACCCCATCCCCCCATCCCCCCATTCCCAACTTCCACAAGTAATATCTATGATCTAATGATGGCAATACAGTTTTCTGCACAAATGCGATCGCTTTTATGAACTTCCCTGGTGTTAATACTGCACACAAGCAAGCAGAAAAGACGGCTGTGTGACTGGGAAATGTCGGATAAACCACGGACTTCGCCTTATGCTTTTCAAGGACACGGCGAAAGTGCTTTGGAATGGTTAGCGACAGCAAGAGCAGTTTCTGGTTTGGGTATTATTACTGAGGTGATGGATGGAGCGGAGTTAGAAATGGTGGCGTCGGTTGCAGATATCTTGCAAATTGGCGCCCGCAACATGCAAAACTTTTCTCTGTTGAAAAAAGTCGGCGCGACGAATAAACCTGTGTTGCTCAAACGTGGGGCGTCAGCGACGATTGAAGATTGGTTGATGTCTGCGGAGTATATTTTAGCGGCGGGAAATCCCCATGTGATTCTCTGCGAACGGGGAATTAGAACTTTTGACCGGGAATATACACGCAATACTTTAGATATATCTGCGGTTCCTGTTTTGCGTAGTTTAACTCATTTGCCAATTGCGGTTGATCCGAGTCATGGTACGGGGAAATCGGAATTTGTTACCCCGATGGCGCTGGGGGCGATCGCTGCTGGTTGTGATGCGCTGATGGTAGAGGTTCACCCTAATCCGCAAAAAGCGCTCTCAGATGGGCCGCAATCGCTCAATTTTGCCGCTTTCGATGATTGCGAATGCTTCTCCTAAAGCCCGCGCTGTGGAGATGGATTGGAATTCTCCTGCTAGTATTGTCTATACTTCTGGGACTACTGGTTTTCCTAAAGGTGCGACTCTTTCTCACGGTAATATCGTTTCTAATATTTCTGCACACAATCGCTGTTGCGGGATGCATCAAAGTGATATCCCTCTTCTGTCACTCTCCATAGATAAAAATCTATAATTTTTACTGCATAAGAGTTTCAGGATAAAACAATGATAATGCTTATCATATTAGAAAATAAAGTCACAAACCCAGTCCCAGTCAGAGTTTTAAACATTGCTTTTGATTTGTGTTTCCGGAGAGTGACAAAAGCGGGATATTGAAGCAAAAGGAGAACAATCATGATTTTACAACCAGTTGGCATTCGAGCGATCGCGCTGAATTTTCCCCGCACCATCCGCACCAATGATTATTACCGTCAGAATTTCCCCCAGTTGGTCGCGGAAACGGACAATTAACCTCAATCCCTTCTACGCCAATATCGGCCAGACTTTCCCCGTCGCCAACCTCTACCACGCCGCCCAAGCAGGTAAAATCCGGGAAAATGATTTAGTTCTCGTTTATACGATGGGTTCCTCTTCCAACGCTGGTGCTAGCGTCATGCGTTGGGGTGATGTCGCCTTGGGAACCCCACCCGCACCCCCTCGGAGCCTTGCTCTACACAATCAGAAAAGTTTCATGAGTGCTGAAAAATCTGGGACTAAAGTCCTGACTGCAAACTAATTCATCTATCAAAATTACGAGGTGTTCGATGAAATTCTGGAAAAAAATATCGGCTGTATTAGTAATAGCGATCGTCCTATTTCTATTCCAAATTACAACAGCCCAAGCCGCAACCTACAAATTTACATTCACAGGTGCAGAAGCCAACGGTTACTTTATTTATGATACCGCTGCCAAAGGAGAAAAAAAATCACCCTACATGACCCAATATTACGGCGGTGGACAAGATTATAAATGTGTCCAGGGCGAATGCAACAGCATGATCAATGGTTTTTAGACTTGATTGAAAATGCTGGCGGAAAATTAATTTTTGCCACTCCAGAAGAACACGACGAAATGATGGTAGTGGTGCAAGCAATTCGCCATTTTGCAACTCTCAATTTAGGTGTTTTTTTAGCAACAGAAAATGTTAATATACAACGGAGTTTAGATTTTTCTACTCCCCTTTATCAACAAGAAATTAGTATCATTAGCCGCCTAATTGCTCAATCTGCGCCGATGGTTGCAGATATCATGCTGGCTACACAATCACGACGGGAGGCGATCGCTCGACTAGCAGACACAACCAATAGACTAGCGCAGTTAGTCACACAAGGAAATCGAGACGCACTAATTTCGGAGTTACAAAAGTTACAAAGCTTTTTTGCAGCCGCAGTCGGTGACAGCTTTTATCGCCCCAGCACAACCCATACACCTATCAAACAAGTCCAACTTATGAAACCAAAATCAGATGTACCCATTGAGGCGTTGAGGCGAATTCTGTTGATGTTACGGAAATATCCAGTGATGGTATTGGGAGCGATCGCTAGTTTATTAATGCTGACAGGTAGTAATATTTTAGCCCCCCAACTGATTCGCTGGGGAATCGACGCAGGTATCGCTAAAAATAACTTACAAGTAATTGTCAGTTGCGGGGGATTAATTATTTTAGTGGCTTTGATTCGGGGATTATTCAATTTTGGACAAAGTTTTTTAGCAGAAACTGTATCCCAAAGTATTGCTTATGACCTGAGAAATACATTTTTTAGTCAAACCCAATATCTAAGTTTAAGTTACCATGACCGCACCCCCACATCACAACTACTCACCCGTATTAATAATGATATCGAGCAAATTCGCGTCTTTATTGGTGCAACTATTTTACAAATTTTTGGAGCAGCGATCGTTTTATGCAGTAGTGTGACAATTCTGCTATTGATGAATTGGAAATTGACATTAATAGCCTTAGTAATCATCCCCATTTCTTTTACTATATTAGGTGGATTTTTTCGGAAAAATGCTTACCTGTTTAGGAATGCACAGCAGCAATTAGAAGAATTAAATGCAGTTTTAAAAGAAAATTTACTCGGCGTCCGTGCAGTCAAAGCTTTTGTCCGCCAGGAAACAGAAATCAAACGCTATGCTGTTGCTAACGAAGATTTCCGCACCACAAGTATCAAAACAATTTATGCGCTGCGAGACACATTTCCCATAATTTTCCTCACTAGCAATTTAATCGCCGTTGTCATTTTTGGTTACGGCGGTTTAGAAGTAATCAGCCGCAGCTTTTCTATCGGGGAATTGGTCGCTTTTAATGCCTATTTAGTCTTTATTATCCAGCCAATTTTTCAAACAACCTTCGCATTCCAATCTGTTGCTCAAGCCGCCGCCTCAGCCGCTAGAGTGTATGAGGTGATAGATGCAGAAATTGAGGTGAGAGAAGCACCAGATGCAATTTATTTACAAAAATGTGCAGGTAAAATTTCTTTTAAAAACGTTGATTTTCGATATCCAGAAGTTAAAGAAAACACCTTAAATAACATTTATTTAGAAATTCTTCCAGGACAAACAGTGGCAATTTTGGGGATGACGGGAGCAGGTAAAAGCACGATCGCTAAATTAATTCCTCGCTTTTATGATGCGACTCAGGGAATAGTTAAAGTAGATGATTATGATGTCCGTTCTTTAAATTTGAATAGCTTACGTTCCCATATTGGTTTTATTTCCCAAGAAGCAAGTTTATTTTCAGGAACTATTCGTGATAACATTGCCTATGGGATACCAGATGCTCCCCTTGCAGATGTAATTACAGCCGCTAAATTTGCTCAAATTCACGACTTTATTCTGAGTCTGCCTGATACTTATGATACTGTAATTGGTGAACGCGGACTCGGCTTATCAGGAGGACAAAAACAAAGAATTACCATTGCTCGGATATTGCTCAACGACTACAAAATTTTGATTGTAGATGATAGCCTTTCTGCAGTTGATGCGAAGACAGCAGCATTAATTCAAGAATCCTTCCAAATTCTCATACAACAGCGTCAACACACCATAATTTTTATCACGCAACGCATTAATAACATTGTCAAAAGTGCTGATCAAATTTTTGTCATTGATCAAGGTAAATTAGTCGCTCTCAAACCTTCAGAAATCTAGACACTACAAATTTCATCTATGCTCAGAAGAAGTAACATTTTTGAATCAGCAGCCAAAGTAAATGCACCATTACCTGTGATGCGTCGCTTTAGTAATTACTTTCGTCCATATATCAAAGATATTCCCCTGATTATTGGCTTAATTATTATTAGTTCGATTACCCAAGCAATTGCACCTCTACTTACTGGTTGGTCGGTAGATAATTTGATAATTAAAGGTGATGTATTCGGGCTAGCACGGATGCTAGTTGTGTTAACAATCCTCTACATAATTGGGTTTTTATCAAATCGCCATTTAATTGTGAGAGTTGGCGTGATCATGCAGCATTTGCTAGCACAATTACGCCAAGACATTATGAATAAATTACAAACATTACCCCTCAGCTTTTTTGACCAAAGTAAAGCCGGGGATTTAATGAGTCGGCTGCTGAGTGATGTCAATACTTTAAATCAAGTCTTTAGTCCCGTTTTACCGCAAGTAATTGGCAGTTTTTTCGGCTTATTAGTTAGTGCTATGTTCATGCTTTCAATTAACTGGCAATTAGGCTTATTTGTTAACTTAATGCTACCAGTTATGTTACTGACCACCGTCTTGTTTGCTCGGTTAGCCAGGGAAAAATTTCGTGTTACCAGACAAACAATTTCCCAACTTTCAATTAACTTAGAAGAAAATATTAGCAATATCCAAGAAGTTCAAGTATTTAACCGCGCCCAAATCAACATTCAAGAGTTTCGCAAACTGAACGCAGATAACCGCAATGCAAATATTCAAGCCACAGCAATTACTGCTGCTTTCCTACCAATAATAGATTTATTTAATACAGTTACTTTAGGAATTGTTTTAGCTTGTGGTGGCTACTTTGTCTATAAAAATAGCATGACAGTGGGAGCAGTCACCGCATTTTTATTTTACGTCCAGCAATTTTTTCAACCCATCCAATTAATCAGTAATTTCTACACCCAAGCACAATCCGGATTAGCCGGATTAGAAAGGATTTTCTTGCTTTTAGATCAACCAGTCCAACTTCAAGACGCCACAGATGCGATCGCTATGCCCCCAATTCAAGGTAAAGTTCAATTTGAACATGTAAACTTTGAGTACAAATCTGGGCAAAAAGTTTTAGATGATGTCACCTTTGATGCCGAACCAGGACAAGCGATCGCTTTAGTGGGCGCCACCGGTGCAGGGAAAACTACCATAATTAGCCTGCTTTCTCGCTTTTATGACGTGTCAGGAGGCGCTATTAAAATTGATGGAATAGATGTGAGAAAAATTACACAAGCAAGTTTGCGGCGTCAAATTGGTATTGTCTCCCAAGATACCATCATTTTTAGCTGCAGCGTTGCTGAAAATATCGCCTTTGGCAACCCCCAAGCTACCACAGCAGAGATTGAAACAGCCGCCAAAATTGCAAATATTCATGAATTTATCTTGACCTTACCCCAAGGCTACGCCACACAATTAGGAGAACGGGGGATAAATCTCAGCAAAGGACAACAACAATTAATCAGCATCGCCCGCGCAGTTTTAGTCAATCCGCGCATCTTGATTTTGGATGAAGCCACTAGTAATATTGACAGCCAAACAGAGAGTTTAGTCCAAAAAGCGATCGCTAATTTATTACCAGGTCGCACCAGTTTTATTATTGCTCACCGTCTGGCGACTGTCACCAACGCCGACAAGGTATTAGTCATCCACCAAGGACAAATCGTTGAACAAGGTACACACATACAATTAATAGAGCAAAAGGGAATCTACGCCAACCTTTATTCTCTACAATTAACTAATAATATTCAGATCTTTGTTGCTGTCCTCCAGAAAGTTGATTAGGGCGGTTAAACATCCTTTCAGCTAATCCTACTTTGACCAAAGCTTGTTGAGCGCGATCGCGGCGTTCATGCTGAGGAATATTCGCATAAACCATCGGTAACATAACATTTTCCATAGCCGTTGAACGAGGTAATAAATTAAATTGTTGAAAAACAAAACCTATTCTTTGATTGCGAATATACGCTAATTCATCAACGCCCACCGATCGCACAATAGGGAAACACTTGTAAATCAGCCGTAATCCCTTGACTGTGATAAAGATTTTTCAATTCGTCGAATGATTTAAACGTCCCATCTGCATTGAAAGTTAAAATGTGCTCAACATGTACCGCACCGGGAATGTGTCCAGTGAGTTCACCTGCTTTTGGTGGTTATACTGCGCCTAGACCTCGAAAGAGTATACTTTATTAATTATGATTGCCTTACAAGCTCTATTCCATGAAATTGCTCAAGCTCAAGATGAACAGACATTGCGTTTGCACATATCTGCACACATGAGCGAGTATTTTTCAGCAACACGATGTGGGCTGTTTTTCTTGACCCAAACTTCTCTCATTGGCAATAATCAGGCTCTATCGCCTCAATACAACCCCGTTGTCCGCTACTTAATAGAACGCCACGCCCCTGTTCATGAAGCCTTAGTCGTAGAACCCAAGACATGGAAGCTGATTTGTCCCCGTCCTGATCATCGACACGTCATGGCGGGGCCAATCGTCAGTAGTGGTCAATTAATTGGTGTACTAGGTTTTACCCGTAAACAAGGAATGGCTGCATTCAATTCACAAAATCTCACAGATTTAAGTGCGCTGTGTCTGCACATTTCCGCATGGGTAGGAAAAATGCGATCGCCACACCTACCATTACACACAGAACGCTTAACACCTCGTGAAATGCAAATTGCTTCCCTAGTCGCCCAAGGACAAACCAACGCAGAAATTAGTGCAGAACTTTGGATTACAGAAAACTCAGTCAAACAAGCCTTAAAAAGAATATTTCGCAAACTTGATGTCTCATCTCGAACTCAAATGATCGCCAAGCTTTCCACAACTATAAAATAAATAACTCACAAAAACCTCGGCGTTAAAAACTTAATTTTGCCTCCCCGTAATTATAAACGCTGCCCAATAATCAGGATGACTGTAAAGCTTTTGATGAGGTGGAATTTTACTACTTCTATATAATTGCGTGGCGATATACGCTCTAATTCTCAATTCATCCGGCTGGAGATTATTCAATAAATCCTCATACCATTGTGTCAGTTCCGAAGCCGTCAGTTCTCTGAGCCATGTCGTCGCTTCATTTAGTGCTGTAGCTGCAGATTTACCCGGCTGTAATCGGCGATAAAACTCAATAATTACTAAAGCATTAGCAAAAGATTCCACAGTCCATAGAGTACTAACAACTTGGCTAACTCCCCGACTCATCAACCCCGTGACGATACTAACAGCTTCACTGTGGATAATTTGGTTGCTAGTAATAGTTGTTTCGCAAGCTGGGAGAGTGGCGAGGTTATAGCTAATGAGGTTTTGTTTGCAGATTTCTGCGAGGGTAAGTTTGTCTTCACCTGCTAAGATAAACTCTGATTTTTTTGGCTCCTGATAATTATTAATTACATAACCCATAAAATGCCAGATATTATAATCATCCAATAATGCCTTTTCTACAGTATTTTTATCAGCTTGAGTTCCACAAATACTATGCAAATTCTTAAACATCTGACTGACAATTTCCGATTGCAGTTTGGCAAATTTCAATGCTGGATAATCATTACCATAAGGATATTCAATATTCAGTAATATTTGGTGCTGTTTATGCCATTGCGGTTCTGTTGGCAGAGTTAAGCCGATTTGCACACTTGGTAAATAACTAATAGTTAAATTAGACTCTTCACTCAGCAATTTTTCTTCTGAGCTAAGAGACATTTGAAACAGTGCGTGGAGAGGTAATTTGTGTAAATCGCGGTGAGGAATTAAAATTAGTTGGGTGATACCTTCCAGTTCCTGTTTAATTGTGGAAATGCTGAGAATATCTTTTAGCTGTAATAGTTTTTGTTGCAGATTTAATTGCCAAGAGTCGTTATTTTTCTGGCGATATTCTTGATATTGTTTTTGCCAATCTTCTAACCATTCTTCAAATGCAATTAAGCGTCTAGCGGCTTCGGATAGAGGTAATTCAGATTGCAGACTGATGGGAGCTATCCCTTGGTGTATGATACCGATATCTTGTATGGGTGTGAATAACAAAATGGGTGAAGGCGTTCCATCTTTGAGAATAAAGGTGTGGAGAGCAGTTGGGCTAATATGCCAGTAAATAATTGCTGTGGTGGGGTTAAGTAGCTGTTGAACTGAGCGATATTGTGGTGAATAAATCTCTTCGCACCAACCAAATAATAGCCAAGTTAAACAGGCGTTTTTGCCTTGTTCGGCAATTTCCCAAGCTTCTACTAAATCGCCATATTCTACAGCTAAATCAACTGTCAATTGCCCAAAGCCTGCAAATTTCAGCGCTAATTGTTTCTTACTCTCATCGAACCGAGTTGATTCGCTGAGTAATTGTTGTAATAAATCGATACCATATTGTTGCAGTTCTTGTGCTTGTGTGGTTTGTCCCAAGCCTACATGTACTTTCACTAAGGATTGCAATATTTCCAGATGCAATTGGGGAAAGTCTTCTCTGGTGATGGTGAGCAGTGCCTGATTATACTCAGTTACGGCTTGATACCAATCATGACGGGATGTGTAGTTTTTCTTGCCATGATCGCAGTATGTATTGCCGATCGCTAAATGCAATCTTCCCCAGCCTTCAGGATGGGTATCTGGGCGGACGTATTTTAAACCTTCTTCATAGCTGGCTAATTTCCCTGGGTAGCCTGTTTGTTTTAAGGCGGGGTTCGTGGCGGTGATGGCGGTGAATAAACCGGCGAGGGCGTCTGACTTAACTAAACTACCTGCAGCGGTTCCCCGTCCAATCCAAGCTTCCCAGTAGTCGAATTTGATTTGCAGAGCGCTGTCGTAGGAGGCGATCGCTTCCGCAAATTGTTGCAAATAGAACAAAGCGACTGCTTGATTATACCAAGCCAAGTGAAAATCTGGTTTAATGGCGATCGCTCGGCGATAAGATTCTATGGCTTCTTCCCGACGTCCTAAATTGTCTAAGGCTACACCCCGGTTATACCAAGCTAGGTAGAAATCGGCTTGAATTGAGAGGGCATTGTCCCAGGAGGCGATCGCTTCTGACCATTGTCCTAAATTGAACAATACCACGCCGCGATCAATCCAAACTTCATAATAGTCTGGTTGAATTTCTAAAGCTTTGTCATAGGAAGCGATCGCCTCTGCGTATTGCTCACACACACCCAAAGCGATCCCTCGATAGTACCAATTATCTTGTTCTGATGGTTGCAGAGCTAAGGCTTGGTCATAACTAGCAATTGCTTCGCCCACTAGTCCCAACTTCAGCAACGCCAGACCTCTGCTAGACCAGGATTCTGCAGCATCCGGCTTAATTTCGATGGCACGTTCAAAGGACGCGATCGCCGCGTCAAATTCCCCTAATTCACCGAGAACGCCGCCCCGATTATACCAAGCTTTGTAGAAATCAGGTTTAATTTCAATGGCTTGGTCATAGGAGGCGATCGCTTCGGTAAATTCGCCTATATGAAACAAAGTTAAACCCCGATTAAACCAGTATTCATAAAAGTGGGGTTGCAGTTTGATTGCTTGATCATAAGAGGCGATCGCCCCAGATAAATCCCCGGTTTTAGCTTGCTGGAGTCCTTGATAAAACAACGATTGTGCTCTGTCGCTTTCTTGCTCGGTGACAAGACTGGTGCTACTGCGATAAATTGCGAGTTCTGAAGCCAGTTCTTGGACTAAATTAGTACTCTGATCCAACCTCACCAATAACTCATCCAAAGTTCCGGCGACATTTGGCTCTAATTTGGCTAAGGAAGTATCCCAAGTTTCCTCCACAGGTTCTGTGGTGATAACGTCCGGTTCCTTTAACAAATCGAATAAATAAGCGATTTCCTCCTCTGACTGCGCTGTGGTTGGAGACGGGGAATCCACGGAAATGATGGTATCCGCTTCTGGTTCCTTTAACAAATCGAGTAAATGGGCGATCGCTTCTTCTTCTTCTTGTGTGGGTGGAGTCGGGGAATCTGCGGGGGTGATGGTATCCGCTTCCCTTAAAAAATCAAATAAATGGGCGATCGCTTCTTCTTCTGCTGCTGTGGGTTCTGCGGGGGTGACGGTATCCGCTTCCGGTTCCCTTAACAAATCAAATAAATGGGTGATATCCTCTTGTTCTGTGGGTCGAGTAGGAGCATCGGCGACAGCGTTAATTTCCGGTTCAGACTCTGGCTTTAGGGGTGGAAATACAGAGGTAGGAATTATCGTGTTATCATCAGGTGCTGCTTGTGGGGTTGTGAGTAGCTCAAATAAATTAGCGATCGCATCTTCATCACCAGGAATCAAAGAATTATTCGGCGTAGTAGCGATGTCAGAGGTTTCCTCCTCATACGCCGACAACACCTCACCTAAATTACCAGTCCACTCCTCCTCCATAGCAATATACTTAGGTACAGGGGCGATCGTGTCTCCCTCTTGCTCCTCATAGTTCCATAACTGTTCCCCAAAATTACGCAGTAATTCTTGTCCGGGAGTATTGAGTAAAATTTCATCAGGGATATGGTTGTCAGGAAAATTCAACACAGTTTCTTGTGGTGTAATTATTTCTACGATTTCCACCTCTTCTAGATCTTCATCCTCATACTGCGTGGCTAAATTCCGCGTCAACAACCTGATCCCGATATCATAAGCCAATTCCCCAATTTTACCGATGCCAAGTTCCCCCAGTTGTACCATCCGTGTAGCCAACTGAAGGTTTGGTGCGGGAGAATTGAGCAATTTTTCACCAAAAATTAACAGCCAATTCAGCCACCGCTCATCAGTGATGCGATTTTCCATCCGCTGCAGATACTTCACAGCCCATTGCTTCCCTCTCCCCTGATACACACCCTCCAGCAGCTGAGTAAACATTAACTCCAAATCCGCGTTCGTGAGTTCAGGTAGCGAAACTACCACCTTGCGTCTACTGACAGCATGGAGAGAATGCATCTTCCGACTACCAAAGAAGCGCTTTAACCACTTTCTGAGCCACCGAAATAGGCGCCTGAGCATCTACCACTCTCTTAGATTTTGTTTCTACTAGATTGTAGCGATCGTTGTGTTAAAAAAGTGAGTATTTACGTAAAAACCCAATAAGTGTATCACTATATCTTTAAAAAACTCAATATTGGGGGAGAGGAGAGGGGTTAGGGGCTAGTGAGTTTTGATGCTAACTTCACACTTCATCCTTCATCCTTCATGCTTCATACTTCATCGTTAACTTGGTTGGCGGCGTAGAATTGATTAATCAACGCTTGGATGATCGCTTCTGGATCATCTGTTTCCAGCGCTAACTGTTGCGCCATCTGCTGGCACAAGTTTTCATCCTGCTGTAACATGACAAACAACTCTTCTAGAGTAATAGTTTGTTGCTCGTCTTCTGGGGTAATTTCTGTGACATCTGTTTCTTCTGTGACTGAATAGCCATCCTCCAGAACAGGAGTTGCACTGATACCATCCGGCCCCGCATACTCCCATATGGGTTCGCCTTGGTTGCGTGTTAATAGCTGCATTCCGATTTCGTAAGCGACATCACCCACATCACCCACACCCAAATCTCCTAGTTGTACCAATCGCATTGCTAGTTCATTATTCGGGGCTGAAGATGCTAATAATTTTTCACCGAAGCGTCGTAACCACTCGATCCAGTGCTCTGTAGGGACGCGATGCTCTATTTTATCCAGCCATTTTTGCGCCCATGCTTGTCCCCGCACCTGATGTACCCCTTCTAAGAGTTCATTGAAGAGAAATTCCAAATCCGTATCGTTTAACACTGGCGCTGGTTCCTTTTGCACAACCCTCTGCGCTCTTGAGGATTTTGACTTGCTTCCAAACAAGCTTTGAAAAAACCTTTTGAACCACTGAACTAGCCGCCTGAGCATGTGCTGCACCATTGAGTATTAGTTACCCTAAGATTGTAGCGATCGCACGCTACCATAGCGTCAATCAAAATTGTGATTTGTGAGTTGTCATTTCTCCCCTATTCCCCAGTTCCCTGATGCTTTTGGGCTGAGTAGTTTACAATGATGAAGTCATAAACTCGACTGGGTGCTGCAATCCATGTCCTACGAACCTCTGCACCACAAGTACCGCCCGAAGAGTTTTGCTGAACTGGTGGGCCAAGAGGCGATCGCTACTACCCTCATAAACGCGATTCGATCCGCTAAAATTGCTCCGGCTTATTTGTTTACTGGCCCCAGAGGTACGGGGAAAACTTCCAGCGCTCGAATTTTGGCTAAATCTCTCAATTGTCTGCAAAGTGATGTACCAACGCCTTCACCATGCGGTGTCTGCGATGTTTGTCAGGGAATCACTAAAGGCTATTCTTTGGATGTAATTGAAATTGACGCCGCCAGCAACACAGGAGTTGATAATATTCGTGAGGTGATTGAGAAAGCGCAGTTTGCTCCTGTGCAGTGTCGTTACAAAGTTTATGTGATTGATGAATGTCACATGCTCAGTACTCAGGCATTCAATGCGCTACTCAAGACACTAGAAGAACCACCGAAATATGTGGTGTTTGTCTTAGCTACAACCGACCCCCAGCGAGTGCTACCCACAATTATTTCTCGCTGTCAGCGGTTCGATTTTAGACGCATCAATTTAGCGGCGATGGTTAAACATTTGCGAGCGATCGCTGATAATGAAAAGATTTCTATCTCTGCTGATGCGGTGACATTGGTCGCCCAAATTGCTCAGGGAGGATTGCGGGATGCAGAAAGTCTGCTGGATCAATTAGCGCTGTTATCGGGAGAAGTAGTTCCCGATCGGGTGTGGGATTTAGTGGGTTCAGTCAGCGAGCGAGATTTATTAACTCTGCTAAATGCGATCGCTCAAGATCACCCAGAAACAGTCCTCGATTGTCTCCGAGCCATCCTCGATCGCGGACGAGAACCCCTGACAATTCTCCAAAATCTCGCCGCTACCTACCGCGATTTACTCATAGCCAAAACTGCACCCAACCGCCAAGATTTGGTTAGTTGTACCGAGCAAACTTGGCAAGCCTTAGTTGATTTTGCTCACAAGTTAGATATGAGCACAATTTTAGCAGGACAAAAACACCTCAGAGAAGCCGAACTGCAGCTGAAAAACACCACCCAGCCGCGTTTATGGTTGGAGGTAACATTACTCGGATTATTACCTAGCGCCAATTTCGCCCCACCTCGCTACACACCCCCAGCAGCAACCAACCATCACCGTGTCAACACCCCCATTCAAAATGGAACAACTCCCCATAGCGCCCCTCCAGCTAACTTAGCGCCGTCACCACCACCAGAAACCATATCTCTACCTCAACCACCTGCTGCAGAAAAACCTCTAACACCGCCAGAACCGATCACTTCACCCGCGCCAGAACTAGATGAAGCCATACAACATGATTTGACTCAAATTTGGCAACAAGTATTAGGTAATATTCAGCAAATTCCTAAACGAGAATTGCTGCGTCAAATGTGTGACCTGATTGAGTTTGACGGTAATTTTGCTCGTGTCGGCGTCAAATCAGCTTGGTTAAAAAGAGTACAATCTGATTTGTTGATGATCACCACAGCTTTTAACCACACCTTTCAACGTGAAATCAACGTCAGTTTGGAAACAGGAACTGGTTCCACCCCCACCACAGCCAAAAAAGCACCCACTCCCCAAA
The DNA here is from genome assembly GCF_000332295.1 of Fortiea contorta PCC 7126. Taxonomy (GTDB): domain Bacteria; phylum Cyanobacteriota; class Cyanobacteriia; order Cyanobacteriales; family Nostocaceae; genus Fortiea; species Fortiea contorta. The sequence goes on from NZ_KB235930.1 coordinate 4,618,857, forward strand.
ACTCCACCCGCGCACAGCAACCAGCCCCCCCTCCAGCGCCATCACCAGCGCCACCCCCACCCCCAAAAATCGACTCATCACCCCCACCCAAACCCCAACCACCTCTAGCAAACTGGGAACATGACGAAGCCACAACCGCAGCTCAACGTTTAGCAGAGTTTTTCCAAGGTCAAATTGTCCGCCTGTCTGATGATGCATTAGACTTATCGGAGCCGATGACTTCCTCTGATTTGATATATGAATTAGATATTGATGATGATTAAGAGATGATTTGTAGAGTAAATGTATGGTATGTTGTCGCCAAGCGCCGCACCGTCAAGAATTTAAGGTGCGTTAGGAACGAGAGTACGGCGCCAAGATCAAGCGGTGCGTTACGGCAATTTATACTGTTGCTCATACCCAAATGCTGTTACTCCCGTAACACACCCTACGGAATATTTACTGTTCCCTATTCCCTGTTCCCTATCCCCACTGGAAGACTTGTTCAGCAAGCCCTATTTAAATATCAAATCCAAGCGCTGCTGGCTGGCTTCTAGGGCTGCAGTGGGAGACATTTTTCTTAATAATACAGCTTCAATGGCACGACCTAAATTTTCAGAAATGCGATTATAAGCGGGAAAATTGGGACGCGATCGCCCATATTTAGCTTGGTCTAAAAACACTTGAACTTGGGGTAATTTCTGGATAAATTCTTGATATTTGGCACTTTGTCGAGACTTTAAATTCACAGGTAAATAGCCAGTTCCTTTAGCTAATTCTGTCTGAAATTCTGCACTTAAAACATATTCAGCAAATTTAAAAGCCGCTTGTTCTCTTTGACGATGAGTTTTGAAAAAAAACAAATTCTCTCCACCAATGCTAGTAGCAGGTTTTTGGGCTATGGGAATTGGGAACACAGCAAAATCAACACCAGTTGCTTGTAATTCTCCCAAAGACCAAGGGCCATTTAATTGCATGGCGATTTTACCAGCTAGTAAGTCTGCTGTTTCATAGCCCCGTTCTGGTGCAGATAATACAGCCGCACCACTTGTAATTAAATCACGCCAAAATTCTAAAGCAGCGATCGCTGGTTGAGAATCTTGCAACACTACCCCAGCCGCACTGGGAGAATCACTATTGACCAATTCACCGCCACTACTCCACATAAATGGTAGCCAAGTAAAGACAGTAAATTCTCCTTTACCTAAAGGTAGCCCCATTCCGTATTGATCTATGCGTCCATCACTATTAATATCACGAGTTAATTTCTCAGCAGTTTGTTTTAACTCTTCCCAAGTCCGGGGTAAATTAGTAATTCCTGCGGCTTGAAATAAGCTCGGACGATAAAAAATCCCGACGTTATTTGTCGCAAAAGGTATAGACCAAATCTGACGTTTATACGTCATACCCGCGAATAAACTAGGGTCAATTTCCGCTTTTATTGGTGAATTTTCCAGAAATTTATCTAAAGGAATCAAAGCATTTAAATCAACTAACTGACCAGCGATCGTCGGGTTATACCACAATAAATCTGGAGGCGCATTTCCCACAACTGCTGTGAGAATCTTGGGCATTTGTTGATCCTGTTGCCCAATATAAAGTGACTCGACTTGAATATGGGGATGGTTTTGATTAAAGTTATCTATCAATTTTTGTAAGACATCTCGATTGGCAGGCGGATTCACTCCATGCCATAAAGTAATATGAACGACTTGACTATCTTTAACTCTCGGCAAAATTGTTGAAAATACACTTACAGCTAAGATGCTCAAAAGCAATAAAAGTAGCCAGTTTCTTAGGGAATGTATCATTGTTTCTTTATGATTTGTTATTTCGTTATCTCTCCCTCACCTCCCCACCCCTGATTAGCCTGAATGGGTATATCCTAATTTTGTCAGCACGTTTAAATAAGTTCAGATTATGGCGGGACATAGTAAATGGGCAAATATTAAGCGTCAGAAAGCGGTAGTGGATGCTAAGAGGGGAAAAACTTTTACTCAGCTGTCGCGGGCGATTATTGTGGCGGCTAGAAGTGGTATACCTGATCCATCAGGAAATTTTCAGCTGCGGACAGCGATTGACAAGGCTAAGGCTGCGGGTATTCCTAACGAAAATATTGAAAGAGCGATCGCTAAAGGTGCAGGTACATTCGGCTCTGATCATCATAGCTTAGAAGCGATTCGCTACGAGGGCTACGGCATAGGTGGTGTAGCAATTTTAATTGAAGCCCTGACGGATAACCGTAATCGAACTGCGGCTGACTTGCGGGCAGCTTTGAGTAAAAATGGTGGCAATTTGGGAGAAACAGGTTGCGTTAGCTGGATGTTCGCCCAAAAGGGTGTGTGTGTGGTATCGGGAATAGTCGATGAGGAACTGCTGTTAGAAGCTTCCCTCGAAGGCGGTGCGGATTATTATGAAATGTCTGCAGACGAAATCGCCGAAGTGTTTACCGAAATTGAAAATTTAGAAACTCTACAGCAAACACTCAAAGAAAAAAGTTTTTCAGTTACTGATGTCGAATTACGCTGGATTCCCAGTAATTATGTTGAGATTATTGATCCAGAGCAAGCGCGATCGCTCTTGAAGTTAATTGATACTCTAGAGGCATTAGATGATGTGCAAAATGTCACATCTAATTTGGAAATGGCAGAAGAACTGATGGGGAGGTGGGGGGATGGGGAGGTGGGGTGATGGGGTGATGGGGGGATGGGGGGATGGGGGGATGGGGGGATGGGGGGATGGGGGGATGGGGGGATGGGGGGATGGGGGGATGGGGGGATGGGGTGATGGGGAGGTGGGGTGATGGGGTGATGGGGTGATGGGGTGATGGGGCGAGCCTTTGAGCCTGAAGCGTGAGCCTTTGAGCCTGAAGCGTGAGCCTCTGAACCTGAAGCGTGAGCCTTTGAACCTGAAGCGTGAGCCTTTGAGCCTCAAGCGTCAGCCTTTGAACCTCAAGCGTCAGCCTTTGAGCCTCAAGCTTGGACTTCAGAACTCAAAACATCCTATTCAGAACCCAAAGCTTCCGTCCCATCCCCCCACCTCCCCATCTCCCCATCTCCCCATCCCCCCACCTCCCCACACTCCCCACCTCCCCACACCCCCATTTGCTCTAACAAGGGCGATCGCGTAAAAATAATAAATAAATTGCTGTAATTTCTCTTAACAATGCCGCTAATGCAGCTGTCTCCAACCCCCTCCCCACTCTCAATACCAACGGACAAGCGGGGATTCGATTATGATTTGGTTATTGTGGGCGGCGGGATTACTGGATTAACCCTAGCCGCAGCTTTAAAGGATTCTGGCTTGAGTGTATTGCTGATCGAAGCCAAGGTCGCATCAGCCGCTGTCGCTAAAGGACAAGCCTATGCGGTGCATATGCTTTCGGCGTTGATTTACCAAGGAATTGGCGTTTGGGACAAAATGTTACCCCAAATCGCTAAATATCGCCAAGTTCGCCTTTCTGATGGTGATTATTCCCAAGTGGTGGAATTTACCACCAGCGATTTAGGTACGCCGGAGTTGGGTTATGTGGCGGAACACCAAGCGCTGCTGGAGCCTTTGCAAGAGTTTGTCCAAGATTGTCGCCATGTGACTTATCTGTGTCCAGCGGAAGTTGTCAAGACAGACTACCAGACGGAAATGGTAGCCGTTGATATCAAAATTGCTGGGGAAATACGGACAATCCGCAGTAAATTATTGGTAGCCGCTGATGGGTCGCGATCGCCAATTCGCCAAGCGGCGGGAATTAAAACCTTGGGCTGGAAGTATTGGCAATCATGCATTGTGGCGTTTGTCAAGCCTGAAAAACCCCATAATGATACAGCCTACGAAAAATTTTGGACTAGCGGCCCCTTTGCGATTTTACCTCTGCCAGGGAACCGCTGCCGAATTGTCTGGACAGCACCCCATGAAGAAGCAAAAGCTTTGTGTGCTTTGGATGACGAACAATTTTTAGCGGAACTCAGCCGTCGCTATGGTGATCATATGGGTAAGTTGGAGTTATTGGGCGATCGCTTTATTTTCCCGGTACAACTAATGCAAAGCGATCGTTATGTCCTCCCTCGACTGGCTTTAATTGGTGACGCTGCTCACAATTGTCATCCTGTAGGTGGACAAGGTTTAAATTTGGGGATTCGAGACGCAGCTGCTTTAGCGCAAGTCCTCGAATCAGCAACCCTCGCGGCTGAAGATATCGGCAAAATTCAAGTCCTCAAACGCTACGAACGCTGGCGCCAGTTAGAAAATCTGACAATTTTAGGTTTTACCGATTTGTTAGACAGGGTATTTTCCAATAACTTTTTACCAATTTTGCTAGCTCGACGCCTGGGTTTATGGATTATGCGCCGATTACCTGCATTGAAAGTTTTCACTCTCAAATTGATGATTGGTTTGAAGGGACAGACTCCAGAATTAGCGAAGCGGTAAAATCACCTAACCATCTATGTGGAGGCGTTGCCATGCAACGCCTCTAATATATCGCAATTAATATGAAATGGTGATTTTTTTAGTTAATCGAACCTTTATAATTTCCACATCAATTTTTATTGTTTATTGTTGATGTTTTTATACAACTTGATGTTGACAAACAAAATTTATTGCAGTCAGTCCTAGTCTAAGTTTTGCCCAACTTATCACTGACAATCTATCTTGTTGATGTGAAATAAATTATATTTCACCAATAATTATTTTCTCTTATATTAAAAATTTAAATATTAATTCAGGCTCGATTTTTTGTTTAATAGCCAACAAATTTTGTAGATTGTTGTTACGGCAGTGCGTAAACTAGGTGCATCTCATTAGTTCTGACGTGTATTAGTTTGTAGTGAGGGCTTTAGTCTTCGTTGTTATCGCTTAAACACTGACTACAAATTCATCAAAATTAATGGGACAGACTACTAGTGATGCGTTTCATTGTTCGGTAAAATTCCTATTTTATTTTGGGGATATGGATGAGTAATTTTGCTGCTTTGAGAGCGCAAAGTTTTTCCTCAATAATTTAGGACTTTTATAGAGCTATCAATTCATCATCGAAACAACATGTTTTCTTGGACAATCTCATAATTTGGTTAAATTGTCATGCTTAAATTTATCGCTCCCAATGAAATTCAAATAGAATTATCCTGGAAAAGAGCACTGGGTTGTAACAGCAAAGACCCGGTAAAATTCGGTGATATCACTGTCATTCTTAACGGAGATTTGCTCTGCTACCACGATTTATATCATCTAGAAGTTTCCTGTTTAAAAAGAATCAAAATGGGAAAATATCAAGTAAGTGGAATTCATGGAATCAATTCGCCAATATTTCATGATGAACCAATTGTCGCTGAATATAGCGGTCTTTTAGATGAAGCTCGTGTAGCATTTCATGAATGCCTAACTCGCACAACAATTTTTAATACACTCAAGTTGTTAGGCTGGATGATTTGGTTAATTACACAGCGCATAAATCCCATTGGCGTTTTAATTGAGCACTTGCGGGTATTAAATCGTGACATTCTTTTTTTACATGGAAAAAATAAATTAATTGCTCGATTAAGATAACTGCTGGAATTTTTATTTGTTATTTGTACAATTTTTAGGTGGATTGATGCTGTGTGGTATGGTTTGGTTGATGCTCACTGAATAACTTCACAAGACTAAGTTTCAAGGGATCAAACATACCCTATCGAGCCAGTAGCAACACATCTATCAACTGGAAAATTTATATTTTTTGGCAAAAATTAAAAATTTAACCAGAAAAAGTGATTACACTGCCCGCTAGTAGTGCTAGAGTTTCAAGAAATTAATCTGAAATTTTCAGCGGGTATCCATGCTGAAGCATCTCAAAAAAAATCCAGTTCCGATAATTGCGGGTGCAGGACTATTTGCCTTTTTAGCAGGCGCAATGGTGTCAGCGCCGGAAATTGGCAAATCCTTAGGACAATGGCTCAAACCAGGCGATGGTAAGCCTGAACAGATATCTGAAGCTACCAAAGCTCAATCGTCTGTGTACCCATTGGTATCAGAATCTTTGCCAGAAAGAGCAGCAAAGCTAGCAGCCATAGCTCAGGATTCTCGCTCACCAGATCAAAAACGCGCTCGTTATCTGTTAGCGAGTGATTACATTGAGAGAACCCAAGCTAAAAAAGCTCTGGCTTTGCTGACAGGCTTAGAAAAAGACTATCCTATCCTCGCGCCCTATATTTTGCTCAAACAGGCGCAAGCTGAAGATATGCTGGGTGAGGAAGGTAAAGCCTCGGATTTAAGGCAAAAAGTCCTGAAACAATATCCCCAAACCGCCGCTGCAGTTAAAGCTATTTATTTAATCGCCCAACCGAAGCTTCAAGATACAGCGATCGCTAAATTTCCTTCCCACCCCCTAACTTGGGAAATTATCCGCAAGCGGTTGCAAGAAAATCCCGAACAGCCACAATTACAGTTAATTTTGGCAAAATATGCCACAGACCAACCCGGAATTGTGGGAGTGTTGGATAGTCTCGTCAAACAACCAAACCTCACACCAGCAGACTGGGAACTTATTGGAGCGGCTTACTGGCTCAATAGTGAATTTGGCAAAGCTGCAAAAGCTTATACCAAAGCACCACCCACAGCCGAAAGCCTCTACCGAATTGGTCGCGGTTTACAAATTGAAGGGAAAGAAAAGGAAAAGGCGATCGCCACCTACAAACAACTGCTACAGCAATTCCCAGAGGCGCGGGAAACGGGAACTGCTCTACTCCGTCTCGCAGAATTAGCCAAAACCCGCAAAGATGCAATACCATATCTCGACCAAGTAGTCAATAAATTTCCTGACATCGCCGGTCAAGCCCTAGCAGAAAAAGCCAAAATTTTGCAAGGACTCAAAGATAATCAGTCAGCCGCCAAAACTTGGCAATTACTCCTGAGCAAGCACGGTAATTCGGAAGAAGCCGCAGAATATCGCTGGAAAATTGCCCAGGAAAAGGCTAAAGCTAAAGATTACCTCGGTGCTTGGCAATGGGCAGAACCAATTACAACCAACAACCCCAACAGTATTTTGGCTCCCAGAGCGGGTTTTTGGGTGGGTAGATGGGCAACTAACCTGGGAAAACAGCAAGAAGCGAAAACTGCCTATGAGTACGTGTTGAGTCAGTTTCCTCAGTCATATTATGCTTGGCGATCGGCGTCAACTCTAGGACTGAATGTCGGCAACTTTAACACGTTGCGGCAAATGAACCCGGAATTAGTCCCCTTTCAACGCCCAGTCCCAACTGCAGGTTCTGAGACTTTTAAAGAATTGTATCTGCTAGGGCAAAACCGCGATGCTTGGTTGCAATGGGAAACAGAATTTCAAAACAAAACTAAACCCACCGTCGCCGAACAATTTACTGAAGGGTTAATGCGGCTGGCGAATGGCGAAAATCTCATCGGAATTGACAAAATTTCTAAATTGGAAGACAGGGAAATTCCCGCCGAACAAGCTGAATATCAAGCCCTCAGCAAACAAATCATCTACTGGCAAGCTCGATATCCCTTTCCATATTTTCAAGAAATTGTCAAGTGGTCGAATGAACGCAAGCTGAATCCCTTGCTAGTTACGGCTTTAATCCGACAGGAATCGCGGTTTGAGTCGAAAATTAAATCTGTCGCCGGGGCTACTGGGTTGATGCAGGTAATGCCGGATACAGCTAAATGGATTGCACCGCAAATTAAGTTGAATACCAAGGATATTAATTTAGAAAATCCCAACAACAACATCATGTTGGGGACTTGGTATTTGGATCATACCCACGAGCAATATAACAATAACACTCTGCTGGCGATCGCTAGTTATAATGCTGGCCCTGGTAACGTTTCCAAATGGTTGCAAACTCTCTCTACCAAAGACCCAGATGAATTTGTGGAAGAAATCCCCTTTGATGAAACCAGAAATTATGTGCGTCAAGTACTTGGTAATTACTGGAATTATTTAAGGCTCTACAACCCGGAAATTTCTAGCATTGTTAGCAAATACTCTGCTGAACACCCGAAGCTACCAACACAATAAATTTGGGAAATGGGGCATAGGAAATTTCCTTTGTCCCCCATTTCTTCTAGGCTGCTTGCAGGTTGCGTGGACGATAACGCAGAATTATCATTGACGGTAAACTTGAATCTGTCGGTTCATATGTCTCATAGTGGCTATAATCCCAAATTTGGTTTTCATCGCCGTAATGAGAGGCAGTGTATGTAGTTTTGTAGTTGCGAGTACCAATGTGCAGTTGATTGGTAATAAATTTTTGTAACGCTTCTTCCATTAGCGTCGGTAAAAAAGCAACTTCTCCACTCAATGCTTCCGCTTCACAATCTGCACAAGGTAATTCTACAAAAACTGTCCCTTTCATCTTCCTGTTCCTCCCGTAAATACGCAAATCCACTTTTTGGTTGCTGGGTCTTGTTTCAATTCAAAAGTTGCCCCAATTTTACTAGCACGATTGCGGCATATTTCCACCGCTTTGCTTCTATTTTTAGTATCTAGCGGATCTTCCCAAGTACCTACTTCTCTAATTTCGTCTGGATATTGGGTATAGTCTTCGTGTTGAAATAATCTACCATTGGGCGTCAGTTTTACTTTACGCCCTTTGTCGTTTTGATACACGAAGTAGACAACGGTTCCACCCAGAATCCCAACTCCCACCAGCACGCACCCTACGCCAGCAGTACCGGCACACAGAGCCACTGGTGCTAACACAGCTGGGTTAGCGTTGGCTGGACGCGAAAAATCTGAAAAAGGGAGCGCCAGTGATATTGCAACAGCAATACCCTGTTGAAAATTGACGTTAATTTTTGGCATAATGTGATTACCAAATTTTGGATAGAGAAGCGCTTTAGTTTACGAGACGGGGCGCTTTCTCTATGTTCTCATAGTAGACCATCGTACGACGTTTGACAATAGAAATGAGACAACAATTTACATTAAAGGAGAAGTTTCAGGTAGATACGGTGAAAATCAGGCGCTACACAGATGTTGAAGTTATGGGATTAGGAGCAAAAATCAAACAAGCTAGAAATCTGGATGGGCGTTCAGTAGAAATTTTGGCGGGAGAGGCAGAAATTAGCCGTTCTTACTGGCATGACATCGAGGCAGAAAAGGTGAGAGATGCTTTACCAGAAGTTACTTTGAGAAAGATTGAGCGAGTACTTGGCGTTGATTTTGGGATCAGCTTCAATGGCGAAGCCTCCAACAATTCCAGATAAAATAGTTTAGAAAAGTTGCCAAATAGCTGACTCATGACACCACAAGATACAGATAGTGCATTGCAGTCCGCTCAACTGGGCGAACCCACGGATGCGGCTGATTCCAACTCTGGCGATATTGATTTGGAAGAATATAGCGACGACGACACCGACCCCCTCGATGAATTACCCGGAGAGGTCGAAATGGGCTTCTTCGACCATTTAGAAGAGTTAAGACAGCGAATTTTTTACGGGCTGATTGCGGTAGTGGTGGCCATTGTCGGGTGTTTCTTCGCCGTTAAACCCATTGTTCAGTTACTAGAAGTTCCCGCACAAGGAATCAAATTTCTGCAACTGGCTCCTGGAGAATATTTCTTTGTCTCAGTCAAAGTTGCAGCCTACACAGGCTTGCTGCTTTCTAGTCCGTTCATCCTTTACCAAATTCTCCAGTTTGTCCTTCCTGGACTGACTCGCCGAGAACGCCGCTTAGTGGGGCCAGTGGTTTTAGGGTCAAGTGTGTTATTTGGTGCGGGGTTGGTATTTGCTTATTCTCTGCTCATCCCCGCAGCTTTGAGATTTTTCATCAGTTATGGCGCTGATGTTGTCGAGCAATTGTGGTCGATTGAGAAATATTTTGAATTTGTTTTACTGCTGTTATTCAGCGTTGGTTTAGCATTTCAAATTCCTGTAATTCAAATGCTGCTCGGCGCTTTGGGGATTATTTCTTCGGGACAAATGCTTTCTGGTTGGCGATTTGTAATCATGGGGTCTGTGGTTCTGGGCGCTATTCTCACACCCTCCACCGACCCCCTCACCCAAAGTTTATTAGCAGGGGCGGTGCTAGGACTTTACTTTGGTGGTATTGGCTTAGTGAAGCTGATAGGTAAATGACAACAGAGTCTAAAACAGAAAATTTCTGGATATTCTGACACCTCACTTTTTGTGTAGGATTTTATCGAATTGGATTGCCAGGAGTAAAGGTATGACTTCAGCATCAAATGGACAAGCAGCTATCATTCGTACAGAACGCGGACTGACGATCGCTCCTACACGCATTACCCTCTATGATGTGATAGATTATCTTGAATCAGGATGGTCGCCAAAACTCATCCGAGATTGGTTGCCTTTAACAGAAGGACAACTTGAAGTAGCACTCTCCTACATCGAAACCCACCGTGACGAGGTAGAAACTGAGTATCAAACCGTTTTGCAAACAGCGCAGGAAATCCAAGATTATTGGAACCAAAAGAATCGTGAACGGTTAGCAAAAATTGCCAAGATATCTCCCAAACCTGGACAGGAAGAAATTCATGCCAAGCTTCAAGCTTGGAAAACAAAACTAGGGCTAGCTCCATGATCGTTTTGGTTGACCACCATTTGGAGGGCTACATTATTCTATTACAAGGAGCTTTGGCAAATGGGGGATGGCTTGATTTGTTGTCAATCCGTTTTGTGTTGCTAGAAGAAGTTGGGCTAGCAGTTGATAGCAGTGACCGAGTAGTTTGGCGATTTGCTCAACAGAGTCAAATGATTCTTTTAACTGCTAATCGGAAGATGAAAGGCAGAGATTCTCTAGAGCAGACAATTCGAGAAGAAAATGCGCCTACATCGTTTCCTGTAGTAACGATTGGGAGAGTAGATAGGCTTAGTAACCGCGAATATCGAGAACAGTGTGCGGCTCGTCTTGTCGAAATTATCATGTATCCCGAAACTTGTGTAGGAGTTGGTCGAGTATTTATTCCGTAGAAATGAATGTCACAAATTAGCTACGAAGATTTTGAAAAAGTCGAAATTCGTGTTGGTAAAATTATCCAAGTAGAAGAGTTTACTAAAGCAAAAAAACCTGCTTATAAGCTATGGATAGATTTTGGTGATTTGGGTGTGAAAAAATCTAGTGCCCAAATTACCAAGCTTTATCAGCACGAGGATTTATTAGATAAATTAATATTAGCTGTTATCAATTTTCCGCCTCGACAAATTGCCGATTTTATGTCAGAGGTTTTAGTTTTAGGTGTGGTTTTAGATGACGGTGATGTGGTTTTAATTCAACCAGATAGAGCAGTGCCTTTAGGCAAAAGGATTTTATAGAAAAGCACCATTCCCATCAATCATAATATCCACTCCGAGGTGCGTTCACCCAAATCGAGAGGAATACTGACAGCTTTGCCCAGTCGGGGACGCTCGCGGGTTTGTGTAATAAATCTTTGCACTTGCGTTGTGCCACCCAAAGCATGAAGATAATTAGCAATAGTGTCCAGATGGGCTTGATACTCGTCCTCACTCATGGGGAAAGAGGCTTGCTCTAAATACTTCCACATGACTTGGAGAAATATCTTGCCTTGCGATCGCCGGAACTGGACATCATAAGAGTGTCCCCACTTGTCAACCAACATTTGACGTAATTCCTGTCCTGTCATAGCTTGTTTCATTGAGATTTTTACATTTAGTTATGATGTTAAGTTCCGTAACTCAAGTATGATAAGGATATAAAGAAATGTAATGCTAACAGAAAAGATGCTAGAAATATCTTGGAACACAGAAGTATGGCATCGTTGTAGGCGTTAGCATTTCGACTCAGACGGGAGTTACTTAAGTACTAGTGCTCTTGTCAAAATGCTTAACAAAATACACAAAGAGCGCGTAGATTATGGCTCAATTTTCTGAATCAGCAGACGTACCCGATATGGGGCGTCGTCAATTCATGAATCTGCTCACTTTTGGGACGATCACTGGAGTGGCTCTGGGAGCATTGTATCCCGTTGTTAAATACTTTATTCCACCTGCGACTGGTGGCAGTGGCGGCGGGACAACGGCAAAAGATGAGCTGGGCAACAATGTTAGTGCCGCTAAATTTCTAGACAGCCATAATGTAGGCGATCGCGCCCTAGTTCAAGGACTAAAAGGCGACCCGACTTATTTAGTTGTAGAAAGCAAAGAAGCGATCGGTGATTACGGCATTAATGCTATTTGTACCCACCTAGGTTGTGTAGTCCCCTGGAACGTGGCTGAGAACAAATTTAAATGTCCTTGCCACGGTTCCCAGTATGATGCAACAGGTAAGGTGGTACGCGGCCCAGCACCACTTTCATTAGCTCTGGCACATACCAAAGTTGAAGACGATGCAGTGGTTTTAACCCCTTGGACTGAAACCGACTTCCGCACCGGCGAAGCAGCTTGGTGGGCTTAATCAGTTAACTGTTAACAGTTAACGAATGACCGATAACCAATTCATCACCGAACCATTGTCCTTATTGAGATGAGAAATGCTTTTACAACGGCGAGGATAACTCGCAGCGCCAGAGCAATAGTAAAAACATTGCTCATAGCGATCGCCACCGTGACCTTTTTCTTCACCAGCGATCTAGCCCATCCCCAAGCTGCTGCTGCTTACCCCTTTTGGGCACAGCAAACCTATCCGGAAACCCCCCGCGAACCAACAGGGCGGATTGTTTGTGCTAACTGTCACCTAGCAGCCAAGCCTACGGAAGTTGAAGTTCCCCAGTCAGTACTACCCGATCAGGTATTTAAAGTTGCTGTCAAGATTCCCTACGACACCAGCCTGCAACAAGTAGGTGCTGATGGTTCTAAAGTAGGCTTAAACGTCGGTGCTGTATTAATGCTACCCGAAGGGTTCAAAATTGCTCCCGAAGAACGTTTAACTGAGGAGTTAAAAGAAGAAACTGAGGGATTATTTTATCAACCATACAGCGACGACAAAGAAAATATTGTCATCATCGGACCTCTACCCGGTGAGCAATATCAAGAAATTGTCTTCCCAGTACTTTCTCCCAACCCCGCAACTGACAAGAATATCCACTTTGGTAAATATTCAGTTCACGTCGGTGGAAACCGAGGCCGCGGACAAGTTTACCCCACTGGTGAAAAGAGCAACAACTCGGTTTATAACGCTTCTGCTACCGGCACAATTAGCAAAATTGCCAAAGAAGAAGACGAAGACGGTAACGTCAAGTATTTACTGAGTATTCAGAGTGAGTCTGGAGAGGTAGTTACTGACACCGTTCCCTTGGGCCCAGAACTGATTGTTTCTGAAGGACAAGCAGTGAAAGCGGGCGACGCTTTGACCAGCAATCCCAACGTTGGCGGATTCGGTCAACATGATGGAGAAATCGTTCTACAAGATGCTAGCAGAATTCAATGGCTGATTGCCTTCATCGCGCTGGTAATGACTGCTCAAGTACTGCTGGTATTGAAGAAGAAGCAGGTTGAGAAAGTCCAAGCTGCAGAAATGAATTTCTAAATTCTTTGCTAAATCATCTATTTTCAGACAGGCTTATTTTGCCTGTCTTTTTTATTTGTTACTGAATTTTTTTTAGCTAGTTTGTGATTATTCTAATTTCTCATCAGTACAAAATCATTGCTGAGTATCTGAGCGTGAAAAAATCACAGTGTTTATACGTGGTTATGAATTGAGATAACTGCTTCATCTTTACCATCAAAAGATAATTTCACGGTGCGTCAAGATAAATAATTGACTAAACTCATTTACCTAAGTAAGTAATGACTAATCTGCTCAGAATCACTAAACTGTAGTCTCAAAGAGAGATTGCAGACCGTCAAAGAGCCTAAGAAAGTGACACTTCTCTGTTTTTGTACTCAGTTAGAGTTCAGTTTATTGAATTAAACCGTAGTAGCCAACTACGGTTTTTTGTTTTTAGAACTGACGCAACAGACTTCACCACCCGTGCTGACAAGGAACAATCAAGCGGGTCTTCCCCTCGTCAGCGCAGTAACTTATAAAGGACGGTAAACTCGATAGTTGATGTTGGGGAAAATATTATCCATCAATTCCACTTTTTCGAGCCAACCACTATCGACCTTGCCGATTTTAACGTCTTCATACAGCTTATTGAAGCGCATTAAGTGCGATCGCGTCCTTCTAACTGCATAGGGAACCATTGTTCCTGTCCGCATAATAAACGCCCAGTCGGAAGATTGCGCTAGTAGCAGTTCTCTAGCAGCTTGGTTGAGCGCTTTCCACTGCAAATCATCTTCAGGTTCCAAGTGGGAAATTTCAATCATCCGTTCAGCAGCTTTGTGCAAATGTGGATAAATCCAAGCATTTGTTTCGTTTAACCAATATTCATGGAACCCTTTGAAACCCCAACTCGATTGTGAGGGACGACAAACTTGCTGATTTGGATGCGCTCTCAAGTAATCTGCTAAGTGAGTCATCGCATAAGTTCCTTGGTCATACCAGGACTTGCGGAAGAGGTAATCAATGAACCAAGGGCCCTCATACCACCAATGCCCGAATAACTCGGCATCATAGGGTGAGACAATAATCGGTGGACGCTGCATAATTCCATGCAGATGCTCTGCTTGTCGTTCCCGATTATACATAAAATTAGCAGCGTGTTCAGCGGCTTTTTCCTTTGCCCAATAAGGGTCATACAGTGCTTTATCAGAAAGACCTAAGCCGCGCCCTGTAATTTTATGATACTTAATCCCTGTATTTTTACGCTGACCATTTGGCATGATGTATGGCTTAATATACTCATATTCAGCCTCCCAGCCCAAATCTTTATAAAACTCGCGGTATTCTGCAGCACCAGGATAGCCCACCTCCGAAGACCATACCTGTTGAGAAGATTCATGATCTCGACCGAAAGCTGCGACACCAGTTTCTGTAAAAATTGGCGAATAAGTGCCAAATCGCGGACGGGGACGAGCATAAAGAATACCATGTCCGTCAGTCAGGAAGTAGCGCAAGCCAGCATCAGCCAACATCCGCTCTACGCCTTCATAATAAGCGCACTCAGGCAACCAAATTCCTCTAGGAGCTTGACCAAAGGTTTCTTGATAGTGTTCACAGGCTACTTGAATTTGTGCCCACACTGCTTGTGGATACATTTTCATCAATGGTAGATAGCCGTGAGTCGCGCCACAAGTAATAATTTCTAAGTTATTGGTATCTTGATATTGCTTAAAGGCTGTTACCAAATCACCTTTGTAGTGTTCCCATATCTGGCGCGCTTCGTTAAACTCAGTGGCATAATGTTCAGCCAAATAACGAATATGTCCATTGTGGACATTACGCTCTGCTTCCAGTTCTATAAGTTCTTCTAATTGGGCTAGGTGTGCGTCATAGCGTTCTTGCAATAAAGGGTCACGGAGCATTGACACTAGAGGTGGTGTCATGCTCATCGTGATTTTAAAGTCAACGCCGTCTCGCTTTAAGCCTGCAAATACTTTCAACAAGGGAATGTACGTTTCGGTAATGGCTTCATAAAGCCATTCTTCCTCCAGCACATAATCACTTTCTGGGTGACGAACGAAGGGTAAATGTGCATGAAGTACAAGCGCGACGTAACCTATTGCCATAATGCTTCTGGGGTGTTACTTGTGTGATCTAGGTCGAGGAGTTCGGCGGAAATTAACAATATTTTAAGACTTTATGGGGATTGTGAAGGTACCGGCTTCAACTATTCACACAAAGTCGGGGCGATTGGAGATTAGTCACTGCTCTATTCCCCATTCCCCATACACCAGATAACTGAGTTAGCTTTTGGGAATTACGCTCCTGATCCCACTTTTGCCAACAGTATCACCTTTGTAACGAGGGATGATATGGATACTGGTGTGCATAATATTTTGACCTGCGGCTCGATTAATGTTCATACCGACATTAAAACCATCAGGTTGAAATTCTGTTGTCAGAATTTCTTGGACTTTATTCACCATAAACCAGCAAGCAGATTGTTCTTTAAACGATAACTCGAAATAATTGCTAACGTGTCGTTTAGGAATTACTAAAATATGTCCTTTATTAAGAGGATAACCATCAAAAATGGCATAAGCTGTTGCTGATTCGGTTAAAAGTTGCAGATGTTTATGGGGATTGCAGAATATACAATAATTAGGAGAATTTTTCTGATAGTTATAATGGGTATATTCATAAATTTCCCGATTTTCATCGGCGAGAATTGAAGTAAAAGGAAGTTTAACGATGCATTGATAGGTGGGTTTTTTATGGACGTAATGCTCTCTAAAACCTTCTTTGCTAACATCTCTTCTCACAGCATAATAAGCTTTACCGCCTGGTTTTAATAAGCGTGATATTGCCATGAGGATATGGGCTTGTTCTTCAGGAAATAAAACATTTAAAACATAGAAACAAATTATCGTGTCAAATTGCTCATGGGGATATTGGGGAAAATAATGTGGGTCGTAGCCTGTAATGTCATAACCTTTTTGTTGTAATAATTTTACATCTTGACCAAAGCCGCAACCAAAGTCTAATATTTTGCCACGCAGCAGATTTTGATTGAGAAGAAATTTGGCTGGAAACGATAGATAATTTCTTTCAATCGCTGTGAGATGGCTAAACTGATTTTTGAGTTGTTGCATGGAATTTTGGTACAGATGTCCCCTGGTAGTAATTCATCATCAAGTCACTTGATGTCTTAAACTACTTGGTGACAGCTATAAATAGAGATATAGGAGAGCAATTATTATTTTTGCTCACCTTGGGAAGCGATCGCCTCAGAATCAACACTTAGTTAATCTCAACACGTAGTATTGCTACGGCTCTACAAAGGTTTCAGGTTGCGCGCCCAAGCTTGTGTGACGCGGAATATACCAAACGCTGTGGTGTCGTCATCAGCTAACGCCCTCAGTTGAATTAGCATCTGGTCAATTTCTGCTTGCGTTGTCAATTCAGCCGCAATCAAAGCAGCCGCACCCTCTCGCAAAGACAAATCAACTATGTGCTTACCCTCTCCGCGGGATATCACTGATTGAATCATACAAACTTCTGGCGCTGCCAAGCCGATATCTGAGAAACAGCGATATAAACTAGCGCCTAGGCGAAAATGTTGACCACGCAGATCACTAATTGCTAAGAAAAGCTCTATACAACGATCATACGCAGGAGAAGGAGGATCGCAGAAACTACAACTAATATCCACTTCTTCACAAACTAGTATGCCCCCAGGCTTGACTAACTCCAGCATTTTTTTGAGTGCGTGGGTGGGTTTGGTGAGATGAGAGAGCAGAAAACGGCAATAAACTACGTCAAAGGAATTTTGAGGTAATCCCGGTTCATAGGCGCTACCTTCGACAAATTTTATATTGCTTAAACCTTGAATATCTGCATTCAATTTTGCCTGTTCTAGTTGTGCGGCGCTGATGTCTACACCAAAAACTGCGCCATTGATTCCTACCGCTTGGGCTAGCCAGTGAGAGACGTTTCCTGTACCACAGCCGATGTCTGCTACTACCATTCCTGATTCTAGTCCCACTCGCCGGAAAAGAAATTCGGTATAAGGTTTGTGGATGTGATTGAGAATTGAGAGCCGATAGGCGCCTAATTCCCCAGTACTGAGTGTATAGCGATCGTCTGATGTCATTTGCTTGCTCCCAGAAGTAGAGGTATTTTAGATTACCTGGATTAATTTCGCCTACCAAGCACGCGAATGTGATAAAATTTCTCAATACCTTTCTTTTTCTTTGTACCTTTGCGCCTTTGCGCCTACCCTGCGGGAAGCCGCTTTGCGTCTATGCGTGAGACAAATTCATATTTACAATCAGCAACGTCCATTAATTATCTAGTTTCAGAATAGTGACACAGCAGGTTAATGCTGATTTGCTACCCACTGCAAGCAAATTTCTCGAAAATCATCGCCCCGTACTTCAAAGTTGGGATATTGATCAAAACTGGCACACGCAGGGGAGAGCAAAACTACGGCTGCTTGATGCTGTTTGGCTAATTCTGCTGACCTAGGAATGGCTTTTGCCATTGTTTCCACAATTTCGTAATTAGTATATCCCACTGCTTGCAAGCGTTGGGCAAATGCATCAGCAGCAGCACCAATTAATAACACAGCGGCGGCTGAGGAGTGAATTTTGGCTAGCCAGCCTGTATCATCACCTGCTTTAGCTTCACCACCGGCGATCAAAATTGCTGGACTTTTCACCGATGCTAAACCAACTTCCGCTGCATCGTAGTTAGTGGCTTTGCTGTCGTTAATAAAGTCAATTCCTTCCCAAGTGCAGATGTGTTCTAAGCGATGGGGAACGCCGGGAAATTCTCGCACTCCCCGTTCAATAGCATCGGTGGAGATTCCTGCTAACCGCGCCGCTGCTACAGCCATGAGCAGATTCTGCTGGTTGTGTTCTCCCACCATCCGCAAAACCGATACTTCCACGATAGGTGTTGGTGTAGATGTTGCGGTTAATTTTTCCACAACCCAACCACTTTCTATATAAAAACCTTTTGCGCCAATTAAATATTCTTGTCCCTTGACACTTGTCCAATAGGCATCAGGCCAATGACTTAAGCCGACTTTGCCCAGGTGAGCATCATCCCCATTAAATATTTGCAACTGGGACTGACGCAATAATTTAGCTTTGATGTTGTAGTAGTTATCTAAAGTTTGATGGCGACTGAGATGATCTGGGGTGAAGGTTGTCCAGACACCGATGTGGGGAGTGAGTGTGGATGATGACTCGATTTGATAGCTACTGATTTCGGCAATTACCCAGTCTATGGTTGGGGAATTATCGCTGTTTTTCTGAGACAGGGCGACTTCACAGGCGGCGTAGCCAATGTTACCGCAGGCTGGGGCGTTCAATCCAGCTGCTTGAAATATGGCAGCGATCAGGGCGGTGGTAGTGGTTTTGCCGTTTGTACCAGTAATTCCCACCCAGGGGAGGGATTGTAAATGTCGCCAAGCGAGTTCCATTTCGCCGATGGTTTCGATGCCTAATTCTCGTGCCTTGAGAAGTGAGGGAATATCCCAAGGCACGCCGGGACTGACTACTATGAGTTGGGGTAAATTATCATCACTGAATGCTAGGGAATTCCCTAGTTTAACGGTGATTTGCTCGGTAGCGAGTTCTTGTTGTTGTTGAAGGAGGGTAGGGGAGGAGTTGCGATCGCATAGCTCTACCTCCCAGCCTTCCTGTTTCAACAATCTCGCCGCCGCAATACCGGACTTTCCCAATCCAATAACTGAAGCTCTGAGCATAGACTGTGTGTAGCAGAGGTCCCTGGTTAAGCACACCTTATAGTATCGTTTATTGGCTGAAATTACACCTCCTTTTGTTGACCTAGGCTACAAATTTTTGACGATCGCTCCAAAGTCAGCTAAAACACGGGCATGATTCCGCAATAATCCCAATAAATGTAACCGATTACGCTTGATTTGCGGGTCGGAGTCCATTACTAAAACACTGTCTTCTCCGTCAAAAAAGTTACTAACTGTGGAGGTAATTTTTCTTAGCGCTGCTACTAACAGTTGATAGTTTCTGGTTTCCTGGGCTGCTTGTGTTTGCGGCACTAATTCGACTAAGGCCTGATAAAAAGCAGCTTCGGAAGCTTTTTGAAATAGTTCTTTTTGAACTAAGTTTGTGGGTTCGAGTTTTTGTGTATCTAAATCGCCTTGGGCGGCTAATCTTGTGGAACGATTGACGGTTTCATAGATGTCATCTAAAGTGCCATTATTGCGAATTTCTTGCAGATATAAAGCGCGATCGCGCACATCTAATAAATCTTTTAAAGCTCGTTCTGCATACTCCGGATCATTCTCTCCCAAAACAGCATTAACTAGGTCATAATCTATTTGTTTTTCTTCTTGTAATAAGGTGCGGATGCGTTGCAGAAAAAAGTCTCGCAAAGCGGTAATTAATGTTTGCTGTTCTTTATGATAAGCGGCAACAAAATCTGTAGTAATTTGCTCTAACAATTGAGCTAAATTAATTGATAAATTCCCAAACCAAACAATGTTGACTACAGCGTTGGCTGCTCGACGTAAAGCAAAAGGATCAGAAGAACCGGAGGGAATTAAACCTAACCCAAAGATACTCACGAGGGTGTCTAATTTATCAGCCAAAGCTACGATTTGACCTGCAAGTGTTTGGGGTAAAATATCATCGGCTCCCCGTGGTAAATAATGTTCAAAAATCGCTGTGGCTACTGCTGCTGATTCACCGCTAGCCAATGCATATTTTTCACCCATAATTCCCTGGAGTTCGGGAAATTCATAGACCATTTGGGTTACTAAATCAGCTTTACACAATAAAGCGGCTTTTTGGATATTTTGCTGTTGATTGTCTGTTAGTTGTAGTTGATTGGCAATTTGTGCGGCAGTTTTCACAATTCGCTCTACCTTGAGACGCAGTGAACCTAAGTCTTCTTGGAAGGTGACTTTTTCTAACTGCGGCAAAAAGCTTTCTAGGGGTTTTGCTAAATCGGTATTATAGAAAAACTGTCCATCGGCTAACCTTGCTCGGATCACTCTTTCATTACCAACAGCCACGATATCTGCTTTGCTCGTGTCACTATTAGCAATGGTGATAAAATTAGGGAGTAGTTCCTTGTTATTTGCAGTTTTGAATACAGGAAAATAACGCTGGTGACTGACCATAACGGTGGTGATTACTTCTGTAGGTAAATTCAAAAATTCATCTGCAAATTTACCGACCACTGGCGAAGGCCATTCTACTAAGTTAGTCACTTCCGTTAACAAATATGGGTAGATTTCGGCGTGACCATTTAACTTTTGTACAGATGCGAGGACTTGTTCTTGAATAATTTTTGCTCGTTCTTCAGCATCAACAATCACGTAAGCAGAGCGGAGTGTGGTTACGTAATCATTAGCCTGGGAAATTGTCACCAGTTCTGGATGCAAAACTCGATGACCGTGAGAAAGGCGTGAACTCTTGACAACCTTAGAACCATTTACCAATTCTATCGGCAATATCACCTCATCTAACAAAGCCACCAACCAGCGAATCGGGCGGGAAAACCTCACATCCCCATCACCCCAGCGCATCAACCGTTTACCTTCCAGACCCCAAATCCATTGGGGAACTAGTTCGGTGAGAATTTCCGCTACTGGGCGTCCGGGAATGCTTTTGTTAATAAACACAAATTCCCCTTTATCTGTGGGGCGAACTTGTAAGGCTGTTAGTTCCACACCTTGCTTTTTCGCAAAACCCGCAGCTGCTGGTGTCGGTTTCCCGTCTTTAAAAGCAGCTTGGGCGGGAGGGCCTTTAATTTCTTCTTCTCTGTCTGGTTGCTGGGCTGGTAGTCCTGTAATCAGCACCGCTAGACGCCTAGGAGTACCGTAAACCTTCACCCCAGCGCTGGTGAGATTTTGGGCGTCGAGACTTTGGGGAATGCGGGTTGACCACTGGGCGATCGCATCACTCACAAAGCTTGCAGGTAGTTCTTCTGTACCAACTTCTAATAAAAAATCTGCCATAGGACAACATATCGTAAAACAGTCAGTCCCAACAGTTTACCTCGGCTTTCATGCCGGATGTGCCCCCATGAAAATCGCGATATTGATTGTCATACCAATTCACGAAAAAGTTGATACAGATAGATTTCTCGTAGGGACACGGTACTGTCCATTGGTGTCAATTCAGGATTTTTGGGCATATTTAGTCATTTTTAGATGACTTAGGCTATGAGCAAGGAAATGAATTTCCTTGCGGGACATGGACTTTACGTTAAGTTGACACGTATGCTCGCAGCCTCGCACTATTTTGCTATTTCTCCAAACTCTGGAAATGTGGGAGAATAACTGTCAAAGCAGTTGCTGATATCTAAAATCAGAGGAGCCTGTAGCTCGAAATACGCCGCCCACCAGTTGCACCAGACACATTCACTTGGTGAGCAACAACTGCAACCCCTGGTGTGTCGGGAATCGTCACGCCAGCACCTGTAAGTTTTACTACTCCATTTTCCACTGTCACACCAGTCGCTCCCCCAACGTTACCCCCTGTTAATAGTTGCGGTAACGACAATGGTGTCAACGCGGGTGAATTAATTGCGGCTTTTGTCTCCACAGGTAAAGCCAAACTCAACAAACTTCCTTCGGGAGTAATGCGGACTAACTGCTCTCCTGGGATGGCTGCAATGGTAATATTGCCTCCTGGGGCAGAAATTGTGCCTGTGTTGATGACTGTTCCGCCTAACAAGGTTAAATTTTGTCCAGCACCAACCGCTAAATTTCCTGCATTGAAAATTGTCCCGGCTTGGGTAAATGCGAATCCGTTGGGGTTGTTTAATAAACTGGCATAATTATTCGTACCCACAGCGTTAAACCATTTATCCCCAAATCCAATCCCGTTAGCTGTGGTGGCTGTAAAGGCTGCTGGGACATTTAAACTCGCACCTGCACCGAAAATAATGCCGGCGGGATTCATTAGATATAAATTAGAATTACCGCCTGTGACTTGAATTAAGCCGTTGATCAGGGAAGCATCTCCACCGGTGACTCGTCCTAAAATGTTTTGAATGCTGGGGTTGGAGATAAAGTTAGCGGTTTGATTTTGATTGACTCCGAATTGCTCGAAGCTGTGAAATAAGTTTGCCCCTGTCTGGGTGCCACCTTGTATATTAATGGTGTCGCCGTTTTGGTGAATGATGGTGGGTTGTTAGATTTATTCCGCACTGCACCCATATCTAGAAATGGTGCTAGTTGTAGGTTCGGTTCGCCTGTTTCGTTTCGCTGAATGGCGATGCGGTTTTCTAAGGAGAGGCGAAAACCATTGTCTCCAGAACGCGCGTTTTGGCGATAACCCCGCAAGGATTGTCCACCACCAATGACGAATTGTTGAGATGGTAGCAAACTATCGGGGGTAAGTTGTATTTCTGCTTGTGCAATCAATAAGTTATCTCTGTCTAGGCGTTGCACTCGCTGGATTTGTCCTGACCAACTGAAGAATCGCCCATCTGGTGTAAATTCTGATCTAATTGTCGCATCGAGTGCTGTAAACTCAGGATTAATTGTTGCATCGAGTACATCTAAACCAAAGTTGAATTGCGATCGCACTACCCAAGCTCCTTGAATGTTGGTGTAGAACTAGGTGGAGTGGGGAGAATGGGCGATTCTTTGGGGGGGAGGGGTTGAGGAGAAGGTAATGGTTGCGGAAAGCGATCGCTGTTAGGATTAGGTTTGTCAGCAGAAAGAATGGGGGATGTTTGCGCTAAGACAGGTAAAGCAATCAGCAGCAAACCAACGACAATGAACTCAGACATCAAACCATTTACCTGATTTCGAGGCAAATTCAAATACATATATTTATTTATGGCTACTTATGTACTTAGAAGCCGGAGTTAATTTAGCAAAGGCACAGTAGAGATGGGCGACAATTTCACTGATGCTAAAAGCGTTTGCCAATCAGTAGCTAAATTTACATCCTTTGGACTAGCAAGGCGGAGTTGAGCTAACAGCGTTAGCGAATCATACCAAATACCCGCCCCTGCATAAATAGCTGTCTTGACCTTTTGGATGAGGATTGATGCGTTGAATGTATCCGTCAACTTTAATAGGAACTGTGCTGTTTTTCGCAACACTCCCTGTTGCTGGCTGATTACAAGCAATTTTGAAGTCCCAGCGATAGGTTTTATCTAGCCGCAGAGGTGCGATAGTCGCAGGGATAGACACACTGATGATACCGGGTTTTGGTGGCAATGCGATCGCACTTCTGTAGACATCGTTCTCTTTGTCATCTTGAAGCACAAATTCCGCTTGCAAATTTGCCATATCTTCCGTGTAAGGAACGAAAAACCAAAAAGTTGGACGTTACACAGTCGTCAACCCCCACCGTATCTCATTTGGTTGAGCTTTTTGTTGAATTGTTACATTCTGATTTTGAACAGGCGCCACTGCAGTTAGTGGCAGTTTAACATTAAAAGCACAAAAATCTTGACGACTAGCATTTCCCGCAAACCGCCCTGATATTCCACTTAAATTAGGCGGTGTTTTTGGCCAGACAAAAACCAGCCTAGTTTTATTTAGTGGCCGAGAATCTGGTTTTTTCTGAGGTTTTTGAGAAGAATTAGGTAATTGATTTTGGGCTAAAACCTTTGTTATATACGGCATATTGCATAACAATATACCCACAACCAGCATTAATTTCGTCGTTGCGAAAATTAACTTGTTCATCAGATTGCACTGGATAGAACATGGATGTTTTTATTTCTTCAACAATATTTATTTTTGTTTAAAATCGGTCATTTCTCTCAGTTTTACTCGATAACATAATACCATACGAGTCCATATTTAATTTTTGAAAAATACGTAGGCTGCATTATAACGAAGTTTAACGCACCAAAACCTAAATCTGGTGCGTTAGCCTACGGCATAACACACCCTACACATACTTAGATTTTTGAAAACATCAAATCGGATTCCTATAGACTTCATACTTGATACTTCAGACTTCAGACTTCAGACTTCAGACTTCAGACTTCAGACTTCACTGCTGTTGCTGTCGCCGTTCTTCAATTTCTTGCACAGAAATCATACTATTAACTCTGTCTATATCTGCCATCATTAAAATAGCCCCTTCTATATCTGTGCTGCTCAGAGGAGTAATCGCCAGATAACATTTAATTTTTCTACCGCGACGGTTAGTAGCATCAAGAATCATTTCTTGAAAATGCTTTTTCCCAGAAAGAACCTCACGAATAGGCGATCGCAGTTGCTCAACAGGTAAACCAATATCTAAACTAAACAAAGACTGTCCCATCACCTCATCAGTCCGTAATCCCCACAAATCCTCAACAACATAATTCCAAATAAAAATGTTAAAGCTGTTGTCAAGCACAACTATTCCCGTTTGCAGACTTCTGAGAATAGAAACCAGAAAAACATTAGTGCGATTCAGTTCCGTGGTACGCTGATTCAATTCATGATTAATTGTTTGTAATTCCTCATTAGTAGAATGCAATTCTTCATTCATCGTCTCCAATTCTTCGTTGGTAGACTGCAATTCTTCGTTGGTTGTCTCCAATTCTTCATTAGTAGACTGCAATTCAGCGTTAGTCGTCTCCAATTCTTCATTAGTAGACTGTAGTTCTTCATTCGTTGTCTCTAAATCCTGACGAGAACGCTGGAGCGCATCTTGGAGTTGAATATAACGAGTAACATCATGGAAAGTAATACTTACCCCGAGGAAATTACTATCAATATCTTGCAGAGGTGTAATCCGCACATCAAGATATTGCATTTCTGCATTGGGTAAATAACGCTCTACATTCGTCAACGTAATCGTACGACGTTCACTATACGCTCTTTCAATGAGCGATCGCAATTCTATTGGTCGATAAGAAAGCTCTAAATCTTGGAAGGGACGAGCTAAATCCCTAGGTGATAGACCAAACACACTCCGCGCTTGCTCATTGATTAACACTAAAGAACCATTAACGTCAACAATAACTTGAGCAATTGACGCCAAATCAAAAGCTATTTCTCTCAGCCTCACATACCGCGAGAGACGGTTATTAGATTCATCCTCTTCTGAATTAGTCATACCTAAAAAGCGTTGTTTAGCTACAAGCCGCTGTGAATCAACACGCATATTCAAGGTAGATATTCTATTAAATATCCTGTTTTTTAAATCCACCGGCGTAAACAAATTAGAATGCATCAACAGCATTTCTGCTTTACCCAAAAACAGATAACCTGTGTCATTCAGAGCAAAATGAAACCGGATTAAAATCCGCCCTTGAGTCTCAGAATTAAAATACATTAATGTATTACGACACACTAATAAATCTAAGCGAGAAATCGGTGCATCTTGAAGTAAATCATGGCGACCAAAAATCACCGCACGGCGTAAATCTTGGCAAAAAATATAATTATTTCCTAATAAATCAAAATATTTTTCTCGCAATTGTAGTGGAATCGACTGCACATCTTTACTTGAATATACAGCTTGCCGCGCTTGGTTGAGTGCTTCCTCATCCACATCCGTAGCGTAAATCTTCACCCGTTGGCGGAATTGCTCTGGCCCCAATAATTCCGCCATGACCATTGCTAAAGTATAAGCCTCTTCTCCAGAAGCACAACCAGCACTCCAAATCCGGATTTGCTCAGAATTACCTTTATTACTAACTATTTTAGGTAGTACTTGTTCTATCAAGTTTTCCCAAGCGGCTGCATCTCTAAAAAAACTGGTAACGTTGATCAGGATGGTGTTAAACAAGTAATTAAATTCTTCTGGATAAACTTCTAAATAATCTAAGTAATCTTCAAAATTCTCTAAATTAAATGACTGCATCCGCTTGCGTACACGACGCATCAAAGTTGAGCGCTTATAGCCGCCAAAATCAAAACCTCTACTTTGTCTTAAATAAATTAGTAAATTTTCAAAATCCAGGTCTTTTTCTGGAACAGACATAGACAAGTTAACCTTTCCGGAAAATCAAAATTTTCATCTCGCTCAATAAATTGAGCCATTATTACATTTCTCGATTGTACTCAACAAGAGCAAGCATAGTGTTTTAATTCAGGATTTTTCTCAAGTGAATACAACACTTGTTGATCATACCAAGTTGCAATGCAACATTTCCAAATGCATTTTTGGATATTTCACACAAATTGTTAATTATTTGTAATATTCTGAACTTTTATTAACCTTGTAGTTATGATACGGTAATTCCTGCAAGATCATCAGCAATACTAAACCACCAAGATCAACAGGATGCTTCTACAAGCTTTTTATATCAAAAGCCTCGACGAAATAGATACAGAAAACCTACCGCAACGAGAAATCCAATCTCGAAAAATAGCTAAAAAACTCTCACTCTTTCCGACTTTTTTAATTTACGCAATTTTTTTACCAATATTCATGATTCTCTATTACTGCTATCAACCTAGTGCAGAGAAATTTCAAAATATAATTTTTGTTTTTATTCTCAAACCGCTCCGCTGGACATGCTATAAAATTATCTATTTATTCTGCAACCTCTTGAGTCGGCTTTTTTAAAAAATAGCTCCCAGACTTCTTTTAGAAGTCTGAGATTTAGTCACACTTAAATAATACCAAGATTGCTCAAACCTAAAACCGCAGCAACACCAATAATATGACCAAAGCTCATTGCTGCCAAAAATGTAGCGACGCTAGGATGATTGAACAAACCAGGGAAAGGTAAAGGCATTTTATTTCCCACATGAGGATAGCGAACCGTCCAACCAGCAATCACTAAAGCTAATAAACAACTCCCAATAATAATTGGTGTTCCTATCCAATTCCACGTAGTACCAGTATTAGGAACTGTGACCTGCACAACTGATAACATTGACGACATCATAGTTCTTTCTCCTGCAACAACAAACCAACTCAGTGAGGATGATTAATCATGTAAATACTCCGTTACAAGAGATCTTCTTAACCTCCCTCAAAGGAAAGATTATTTTTTCCCATACTAATCAGAGTGATTTAAGCACAACTAATTAAACGCAAATTTGAGAATGATTTTGCTAGAGAAAGAACTAAATTTCAGCTAAATACTACCAATATTAGTCAGTCCGAGAACAATACCAATACCGATAATATGACCAAGCGCCAGCGCGCCCACAAAAGCGGGAATACTGATAGGGAGAATAGGCAATTTCGGCCCAACCAAGGGATACTTAATCTTCTGCGCCAATAAAACAGATATGATGCTACTAACGCTGATAATAATCCCCACAGTGGGATTCCATACAGGTGTTGCAGGTACGGTTGCAGCGGCGGTTAGTAAAATTGATGAAATCAAGCTTTTGTCTCCTAAACAGGAAAATCAATGTAAACCTAAAAGATTATAAAACAATCCGGTTGAGTTTTTATCGGCCAGAAAATTATCATCTAATAAAATGAGTACAATTACTTAGGGTTACTGTTCTTTGGTTCACAACACAAGTGCTTTAGTTCACAACACAAGTGCTTTAGTTCACAACACAAGTACTTTGGTTCACAACACAAGTGCTTTGGTTCACAACACAAGTGCTTTGATTAAAAAAGTTTTTGTAACATCACCATCTACACACCTCACCAAATCGCCCAAACCCCTATTCTTTCGTTGAGGTGTGTCGATTGCTTGCTGCGTAAGGGTTTGAAGTATGTGTTTGCTTAATTTTTCGGCGGTATTTACAATTATTTTCAGAGGTGTGTCGATTTGTCGTCTGAAATCCTTACCCAGTAAGGGTTGCTAGACGAACTCCCCACCGATTGGGTCAATTCGGAATTAATGGAAACGCGCCGTTACCAACCCCTCCGTTTTTATTAAGAACCCCACCGATTGGGTTAATTCGGGAATCATTAAAAATTCGTACAAAATCCAAAATCGAATGTCCGAACAACGAACAGAATATGACAACCCTTGGAAAGAAATTATTGAAGATTTCTTTCCTAATTTTTTAGAATTTTTCTTTCCCACAGCATACGCGGTTATCGATTGGACAAAACCCTATGAATTCCTCGATACTGAACTGCAACAACTGGAACCAGATGCAGAAATAGGCAAACGCCTAGTTGATAAAGTCGCTAAAGTTTATTTACTAAACGGAGAAGAAGCTTGGATTCTTATCCACATCGAAGTTCAAAGTCAATATGAAAAAGACTTTCCCACTCGCATATACATTTATAACTATCGCTTATTCGACCGTCACAAAAAACGAGTCATCAGTCTAGCAGTACTTGCAGATGAAGAGAGAAATTGGCGACCAAATAAATACGAATATTCCCTAGGAGGATGTAGCGTCAGTTTAGAGTTTCCGATCGTGAAATTATTAGATTACGAAGCCCAATGGCAAACTTTAGAGAAAACTACAAATCCTTTCGGTATAGTCGTAATGGCACATTTACGCACCAAAGCCACAAACCAAAACCCCGAAAGTAGGCTAGATTGGAAACTGAGATTAGTCAGAATGTTGTTTAAAAAAGGGTATAACCGCGAACAAATAATTGGCTTATTTCGATTTATCGACTGGATAATGTTCTTACCAAAGGAATTAGCCGACAACTTTAAAACAGAATTAAGAAACGACGAGGAGGCAGGTAGAATGCGTTATGTAACCAGCATCGAACGTTTAGCGAAAGAAGAAGGTAGAGAAGAAGGTAAGGTAGAGACTGCAAGAGAAAGCATCATCGAAGTTCTGGAAGTGCGGTTTGGGGAAATCCCAAATACGATTGTTGAAAAAATTAATAATATAAATGACGTAAATATGCTAAAGACTATTCATAGGCAAGCGATCGCTATACCTTCACTCGATGCATTTTCAGAAAAAATAGAGGAAATCAGCTTGTAAATCTTGTGCGTGGCTAGATTTACACACCTCCAGCTTGAAAAATTTGTTCGGCAGTTAAATTCAATTCTGGGAAAATGGTTGAGATGATGCGATCGCTGTTTCGGAACTGCTGGACTTGATATTCCCCGTCAACTAACGAATAAACTGAGATAGTGGGTTGTTTAGGATTGCCAATAAACCGCCTACCGCCTAAAGCAGCATAATCTACAATCCAGTATTCTCTGATGCCCACTGTTTCATAAGCAGCGACTTTTGTCAGATAATCATCGCGCCAGTTTGTGCTCACTACTTCAATCACCAGTGGTATAGACTCTGCTTGACTGACAGTAGATTCTTTTTTCCACACAGGCTCATTGACTAAATTAGGCCGATTTAATATCAGCACATCCGGTGAATAAGCTGATTCGCTTTCTATTGGTTTGACAAACGCTGTTTTGGGAATGAAGTAGGGAAGTTTCAATCTCTTCATTTCCACAGATATTTCTAGTGCCAAAAATCCAATGACCTCTTCATGGTCGCCTGTTGGTGGTGCCATCTCAACAATTACTCCATCATGTAGTTCATAACGTTTTCCTGTGTGGTCTGGGTATTTGGCGACGAATTCATCGAATGTAACTAGTTTGCGTAAGGTTTGAGTCATAATTTATTGCTCCCAGTAGTCGTTTCGGTCATGAGCTTATACTTACCTATAGCATTCTAGCGATCGCTCAACAGTATTCATGTTGTCCTTTTGCCTTTGTTAGGGCACAACTAAGTTAGTTGTGCCCTGAAGCAATGCTAGACCAACTTCAAATCAGGGTATTCTGCAAGCAAATCATCACTAGTGAGAGTATCACCCTCAGCTTGAGGAGTCCAAAGCACCTCAATCGCTAGTAACTGCTCACCAGGTAATCCGCCAATTTGACGCAGAACTTGGCGTAGGTCATCAGCGCTGTTAATCTTGGGCATGTCTACCTTACCCAAGGTAGCTGCTAACAATGTGACGATAATGTATTCTCCAGGCCCTTCAGTGAACAAACGGGTGGGGTTATCGAGATTGTCTACAGCAGGTAGCGCATCTTTAGCCAAAGCAGCTTTGAGTTGATTATTGACATTAGACAGAGTTTCTTCGCTGAATTTACTGCGTTCTGCTAATGATAGGCGGTTGAATTGAGATTCTGCAGAGTTCAATTTAGCTTGTTGCGTACCACCACCTGCATATACCCAATACTCAGGGTGACGGAGTAAAGCTAAACTAGCTTCTTGTAAAATTTCTGCTCTCCCTTGTGGGGAATTGGTGTCAGCAGTTTCTGCAATGTGGTTGAGTTCAGGTTGCAAACCACGAGCTTGAGCTAACAAACCTACTTGCAAACGGGTAATAGAAACAGCAGGGTTGCTGCTGTAACCGACGTCATTTGCAGAGTCACCACTGCTAACGCGGCGAAAAGTTTGCAGCAAAAAGTTAGCGATCGCAATAAAAATTAAAATGGTGAATAGACCGCCAAATCCGCCCCCAATACCCCAAAAAGGTATCGAGAACGGAAACCCAAAACCACCACTAGGATAAGGCGCATAGTATCCACCTCCTGGAGGTGCATATGTGCGTGGTGTATAAGTACGGCTAGAAGGCACTCTAAAGGAACCACCGCCGATTCTACCACCGCTGCGGGCGGCTAATGCTCCATCAGCGTGACTCAATGCCAAAGTGAGCACTAAGCTGAGGACAAAGAAAGTTTTTAACAGCGGTTTGATGGCTAGTTGTAGTTTTTTACGCATAACACAATCGCTTGAAAAACGGTTTTGGTGATGATATCTCCTAATGCTGTCAGGAGTGTTGTGCTTAGTCAATGACGCCAGCCCGTAACAAGCAAGCGAGTTTTTGATTGGCAGTAGCTCTATGTAACATGCATCTGTTTCCGGCTACATCTTCAATCTACCTCGTCTTATCTTCTCTGGGCAGCAGGCGGAGGGGGGATTTCTTGAGTAGATAACCGTACCTGAAAATCTACAGATATAGTCGGAATTTTCGGATTAATTAATTATTTGGACACATAGCAGTTGCTAGGTAGATTCAAACCTGAAGGTCTGCAAAAACATAAACACCAAGGGAAATTCAAACCTATTCTCTGTTCCTACAGTCCTATTGCTGATTGCTATCTAACTGCTGCTTAATAATCTGTCGATGAAGTTTTTTCGCCAAAAGATTAGCATTTGACAACTGCGATTAACTAGTGGCGATAGTTTCCATTGTCTAGTTTTTTGGCATTTTGGCAGAAAAGTTTACTGACTTCGAGATAATCTATTTATTGATAGTAACTACATCGATTGAATCTTACTTAACTACTATTATTAAATTTTGGTAACTTCTGAGCAACTAAAACAAGTTTTCAGTGGCAAATAGAGACTGCTACCAAGAAATTAATTTAACTAAATTACTAGTTAAAAACATACATTTATCTTAATATTTGCCAAAAAATATATACAATATTCACTCAAAAAACGATGACAAAACATATCTGCAAAAACTATATTTCATAACATATCTAATCTCGATTAACTCTAGCCAATCAAAAATATTGTCGAGAGCAGCAGGTAAATAGCAGATTTATCCAGCACAGGTGTTGGCACAGATGACAAAAACAGGGAAAATCAAATATGGAATTAATCAACTAGCAATTTCATCATTTACAGTAATTTAGGCTCAATCTCAAATGTAGCCATCTCAGTAAGCAGGTTTGATATACTACTTAGTATCAGTCAGGTTAATTTGTCGTTGACACTTAGAGAGGACATAGCATAATTCAGGTGAATAAAGGAAAATTTTCTCAGATTAAGAAATTACTACTCTACTCTTCCAGAGTCAAGGAGAGTAGTGTACCATTAGCATCAAGTAGCAAAACGCTCTACTGCGTCTGCAAGGAGAAAAATATACATGTTACAAAAGAAAAAAAGCTAAAAGGGAGCAAATCAACACTAATTTACTCGCTCTAGTTGACAAATTAACAATTAAAAATTGTTAGAAGTATAGTTATCAATTTGATTATGGAACATATTTCACAACTGGCGACAAAAGTTAGAGACAAAACTGCATTTCCAGATATTTTAGTTATGTCTCGTAGTTTTCTGCCCAAACAGGCCGCTATCGGAGAATATATTTATAATCGCTGTCTTCAAGATCCAGAAAGGATAATAGTTTTAGCAGGTAGTTGCTCTGGCGATCAAACATTTGATCAAGCGCAAAAGTTTCCTGTACATCGCTGGCCAAGACCGCAAAACTGGCGATTTTTACAGCCGCTATTTAATTTGGTATGGTCATTTGTCTTAGGGATCAAACTTTATTGCCGCTATCGCTACCGTTACATAGAATGGGGGCACGGTTACGAATTTCCTTCACTATTATTATTGAGTTATTTTCTGCCTATCCGCTTTTTTATATACTTGCATGGCTGTGATTTACCTTGTGTTCTTCGCAATCCGGTATGGCGATCGCTATTTAAACTCACACTCAACAGAGCCGAAGGCATTGTTTGTAACAGTTCCTTCACTCAAGACTACCTCAGAGCAGCTTTGCGCTTAAATACCCCGACCCATGTAATTAACCCCGTAGTCAGAGCCGATAAATTTGCTGTGGGCGCAAATCAAAAGCATTTAGACAATTTACGTCAACAGGTGCGCCAAGAACATCACATTCCCAATACCGCAATAGTGATTCTCTCAGTGGGGCGCTTAGTCAAAAACAAAAACTTTAGTCGCGTCATTGATAACCTACCCTTGTTGATGAATGTAGGAGTAGACATTCACTATATAATTTGTGGTCAAGGCCCTTGTGAAACCGAACTCAAAGCCCAGTCTCAGCGCTTGCGGGTAGACAAACGAGTGCATTTTGCTGGATGTGTACCAGAACAGGAATTAGCAGGGTATTATGCCGCTTGTGACATGTTTGCGATGCTGACCTTATCTTATTCTCAACCCAAAAACATCGAAGGTTTTGCGATCGTTTTTTTGGAAGCTAGCTATTTTGGTAAACCGATCATTGCTTCTCGTCAGGGAAATGTTCTGGATGCAGTTCGCCATGAAGAAAATGGGATTTTAGTTAATCCCAATTCCGGTTATGAAGTTTTTCAAGCCTTCAATCGCTTGTGTCAAGACCAGCAACTACGCGAGCAACTTGGTCGCAGAGGTCGAGAATTTGCTAACCGCAAAACCTTACACCGATCGCTGTATAAATCTGAGTTGTTAGTCAATGGCTGCTAGAAAACCTCAACCACCACCGACAATCGTCACAACTTCTAAGCGATCGCCTGGTTGTAAATTTGTTTGAGTCCAAAATTGACGATGCAAAATCTCCCCATTATACTCGACCGCCACCAACCGGGGATTAAAACCCAATTGTTGCAATAAATCGGGTAAAAAAAGCGGAGATAAACAGGTTTGGGCTTCCCCATTTACCTGTAATGTAATTTGCTCAGACATAAAGTTGTGCCTGTGAATTGGGAATTGATTTAAGATGCTGGTTTGATCCGATTTAACTGCGATAAGAAATATTGCGTCACCAAAGTAGGCTGTTCTGCTTGCATGAGCGATCGCACTACCGCCACTCTCTGTGCACCAGCATCAATCACATCATTAACATTATTCGCATCTATACCGCCAATTGCAAACCAGGGAATGGTACAGTTTTTCGCCGCATAGCTCACATATTCCAGTCCCGCAGCAGGTTTACCGGCTTTAGTGGGCGTTTCATATACTGGCCCCACGCCAATATAATCAGCGCCCCCAGCAATAGCCCCTTGCATTTCTTCTGGATTTGTGGTAGAAACACCTATCAAGCGCTGAGAACCTAGTAACTGTCGGGCAATAGAAATGGGCAGATCTTGCTGTCCCAGATGTACCCCATCTGCATCTACCGCCAAAGCTAAATCCACACGGTCATTGACGATGAACAACGCACCGTAAGTGTGGCATAGCTGCCGTAGTTTGGTAGCATTTGCTAATCGCACCGTATCATCGCCGATTTTGTCCCGATATTGCAAAATCGTTAAACCGCCTTTAAGCGCAGCCTCAACAGTTGTTAACAAATTATCTGACACTGAGGTGACAAGATATAAACGCGATCGCCATAATAATTGATAGCGCTGATAGCCCATCAAATTACTTTCTAGGGTATAAACTCGATAGCGCATCTGCTTAAACTCTTTACCCATATTTGGGTTGTGGAGTTTGCTGTATTCTTCCAGCACGCGCATTGCTTCTTCCACCCGACAAAAGTTAGCTTGCAACAGCGATTTAATTCCGGTACGCTGTTCTTCACCAGGGTGAGTTAAATCGGTGCCTGGATCACTTAGTGTATCTCGCGCCGCTCTCAACTCTGCGGTGTGCCACTGAGCCACCTCTTGTCGTAAGCGCTTGCATTCTCCAGCTAAATGCACGTTATTCAAACCAAAACGACACCATTCTTCAATAATTCGCAAGCCTTCACGAGCACGGTCTAAATTGGCGTCTAAAATGCGGTAAACAACTTGCTGTATCTGTAGAGTTTGGCTTTCAGGCTCACCCATTACCACAACCCCATTAGTGCTTTCATCGTAGCAGCCAGCCTCTTTCATATACGCAATTTTATTCGCATCATTGATTTTTGATCGAGTAGTTGAGATTGGGGACACAATACTAGTCAATTGATTGGGAATTTTGGATTGGAGATTTTCGCTTGGTTCCGCTTAAGTGCGGGCGGAGCATCAACCAAATCATCTCAAATCTAGAATCTAAAATCTCAAATTGACACTCTCAAAAGTTAAAAGTGCTAAGTATATTTTCTTATTTTTAGCCTCTAACTCCTGATTCTTAGCATCCGCTCCCTCATTAATTACTTTGTATTAAAAATAGCCAATTAGTCAATATGTTGAGTAACATTATCGACATATCAGTGTTTGAGATTATCAGGATTTACTACTGCTTCTAAGGAGTGTTGTAAAGTTGATTCCCCCTATTGTGTTTCCTAATCACCGTCAGGCATCTGTCCTGCCAGTAGGGCTGACTACCGAGAGCGAAAAACCAAATTTTTGCTCTGAGCTAGCCCAGTTTTCAGTTTTTCGTTCTTCAGTATTGTTTTTTACTGCTAGTTTGGGAGTAGCTAGTGTGGCATCCCTGGGCATCAGCTGGGATAAAGCTGTTGCTCAAATGTCACCTACCCTCGATCAAAAACCTTTGGGTGATAGAACAATTTCTCAGGTTAATGTACTATTTGTCAACCCAAGTGTCGGAGATGACACACGGGGTAATGGTAGTGAGCAAACTCCTGTGAAAACAATCACTCAAGCCTTGCGATTAGCCACCGCCAAAACAGTAATTATGCTTTCTCCAGGCACTTACAGTGTTCAAACTGGAGAAGTATTCCCCCTCATTCTCAAAGCTGGTGTTTCCATTCAAGGCGATGTCGGCAATCAAGGCAAAGGTATTAATATTCGAGGTGGTGGCGATTACCTCAGCCGCAGCTTTGGCAATCAAAATGTCGCCATTGTCGGCGTTCATCAAGCCAAGCTGAGTGGAGTCACCATTACTAACTCTAATCCCCGTGGTTACGGTTTATGGATTGAATCGAGCAATTTAGAAGTCACCGCTAATACATTTACCGACAATACCCAAGATGGCGTTTCCATCACAGGCAATGCTGCACCGACTATCCGCCAAAATTATTTTTATCGCAATGGTGCTAATGGCATCACTATCGGCGGCAATTCTTCAGCCCAAGTGCGGGAAAATATTTTTCAGGAAACAGGCTTTGGCATTAACATTACGCAAAATGCCGCCCCTATCATAGTCGGTAATCAAATTAAGTCTAACAGATCCGGGATTGTGGTACAGTCCCAGGCGCGCCCAATTCTACGCAGTAACTTAATTCAGGGTAGCAAAGAAGATGGTGTAGTAGCGATCGCTCAAGCCCAACCCGATTTAGGCACCGCCACTGAACCCGGCGGTAATCAATTTCAAGGCAATGGACGCTACGACATCAACGCCAGCGCCGCCAAGCAGGTGATTACGGCTGCTGGTAATACCATCGCCAACAATCGCATCGCCGGCAAAGTAGAGCTGAGGGCGTCAGCTAGCCTTGTAGCCAGAAATCCTCTGCCTCTACCTAATCCCACCCTACAACAAATCCCCGTGAATGGAGAAATAGTTTTCTCTGCTCCCGGAATCGCCGAAACCGCTAATAACACAAAACCAACTGCTGCATCACGTCCTCTACCCAGTGCAGTTGCGGGGTTTCCTACTCCCAACCTGCCTCAATTAAATTATGTACAAATTGATACTAAATCAATTGAGTATACCCCACCATCTCCAGCACAACCGCCACTCCCCAGGCTAGCAGCTAATTCTGTCAACAATTCCCCGCGACAATTACCCCCAGTCGCCACGTCTGTTTTGCCTGTACCCAGTTCTCAAATCCCTATGGGTAACACGCGCAACATGGAAAAGCTACCAGTAACTGAAACTTATTCTCCCAGGTCATACGGTGGTGCATTACCTAATACCACCCCATCTCGAACGGATGTCCGTTACCGTGTCTTAGTGGATGTAGCCACCGAAAGGGATCAAGAATTAGTGCGGTATCTTGTTCCTGGTGCATTTTCCACAGTTTCACGGGGTCGCAGCGTCATGCAAGCCGGCGTCTTTAGTAATCAATATAACGCCGACGGCATGATGAGAACTCTCAACAGCAATGGTTTAAAAGCCATCATTGAGTTGTTAAACTAAGCCGCTGGTGCAAAAGCCCCTGGTGGAATCGGCACAAGCTGGGGAGTTGATAAGCAAATTCCTTGTCTGTACCACACACCTTCCACCTCGAAGGCCTCAAATTGAGTTGTGAGAATTGCCCAAGCTCGCTCGTTGAGTCCCGCTGCGTAAGTCCAAGTGAAGCGTCGGTGATGTTTAAGGCGTTGTTCTAGTCGCGCTAAATCTTCGGGTAGCCAAAATTGGGTAATCACTCTTTGAGTCGCCACCCCAGGCGGCGTTTGCAACATATTCGCCATGGGTTGGTTAACAATGATTTGCTGACGGCTATCTTGTCTGACGATACTTACCGGCAGGTCATTTTCAGCGGCTGCGACCATTCGGTATAACAACTGTGATGGTACATGCAACTGAGAGCAGAAAACTGCACCGCCAGAATGTAAAATGCTTTCAGCAGTTTCTGACGCTAGAGGCGCGGCTGGGGATGCCATCCAACCATAAAACTCGATGGGTTGCTTACAGCCTCGCCATTTTATCCGCACCGTCCCATTTAGTTTTGCGGCTGTTTCCATGAGAGCATCACCGTAACTTTGGGCAAGATAAGTTGCATGTCGCTTTGTAGGCGCAAAAATTGCCACTCCTTCATAGGACATTTTATAGTTCCAGCCCGGTAAGTTGAGAATTCTAAGAATACTCACACTCATCTTCTTTTACACCTCCAGCATCTCTATATACTTTTACACTCTGAGACTGCTGATAGACAGAAAGCTTAAAAGTTTCTTGCCAAATTATTTTCCGCTCCTCCTCTGGGATAGCTAAAGCGGATGTGATGATGGCAAAGTCTCCTGGTGTTGGTAGCACTTCTCCTTTGGCTAGGGCTGGTAAATTTTTGACTCCGCAGCGCTTGAGTTTTGGCATGTGAGCTCGCACCACGTCAGCGATGGTTTTTGGGGGAGCTGGTTCAGGGGTGGAAGTGTCAGCACCAGTTTTTTTTCCTATCCACTCCCGGATCAAATCTTCGAGCGCGTCACTTTGGGATATTCCCTCACGGGCACAGATGCTTTTGAACTCTAAGGCCAGATTTACTGGAATATAGCCGCTGACTTGTTTGTAGTCATCAGAACGCCTTCTGTCGGTCATATATTGGTTTACTTCAAATCTTGCTTGTCCTATTGTCTCTCATGAAGTCGAAAAAGCAAGACATTTTTTTTAGTCATTTTTAAATGACATGTTGACAATAATAAATGACAAAGCTATTATTTAGATACAGAGCAAAATTTCGGCTGAAGAAAAAAAGGCAGAACACCCTAACAGCTAGCTGTTCACTCCTATAGCTAGCTTTTAACTTCAAGTAAGGAATCCGAGGGTTTTTTGCCCCTCTTTTATTCAGTATACTCGCTCCCACCTATTAAGCAACACTAAACAAGTTGATTAGAGTCGCTAATTTAATGTTACACAAATCACAGAGAAATCTTGAAGTTGTATTAGAATAGTTTTCACGAAAATTTGCAGTTGATAAATCGGTTTAGTTCGCACTCCATGACAATTCGCCAAAGCCAAGAGACACAACGAAAGAGAAATTTAGTCAGTTACCTTGTTTTGGTATTCACCGCAGCGGAATCAGGTAAAACTAATTTCTAAAGTTGGAAACAATTCCCAGTATTGATAGGTTTATCAAGATGACCCAGTTAACATTTGACCAGTTTGTCCATCCTCTATCTGAATTTCCGAATGTAGTCAGTCTCAACGGTGCAGAGGAGCCAATGTTAGATATGTACACAATGGCAAGCATGATACTTTATTCAGCTTGTGCAAATAACAATCTGGGAGCTAGAGAGAATACTTTAGAAGCATTGGCGAATAACGGGGGACTTGTAGATGTTAACTCGTTGTTTGAGCGTTGTCAGATGGGCGATAGAGGCGCAATTTTACAAACAATCACTCTCATCGTTTCTAGTTTAGAAACAAAAATCGAGCACCTGAAATTGGCTTGAAGGTGTTGGAAATTAGAGACGAAGATAGTGAGTTTATGTTTATGTAGTTTCTTGCACACGTGGGAATTTCTTAAATTGAACCACAGATAAACAAAGATAAGATATTTATCTGTGTTTATCCGTGGTTTTTTTCTATTTTTGCATTGCTAATAGTTCGGGAACAGTCACAAATCGGTAGCCTTGCTGCTTGAGTTTGCTGATAATTTGTGGTAAAGCTTGTACAGTCCGACGGCGATCGCCACCACCATCGTGCATTAAGACAATAGATCCTGGTTTGGCATCTCTGAGAACATTTTTAACAAATACTTGCGGTTTAGCACGGGGATCAGTGTCAGCGGAAGTCTGCGACCACATAACTACAGCGTATTTCTGACTTTTAGCATAGGTGGCTAGTCCGTTATTTAAAACACCTCCTGGTGGACGGAAGAGAGTTGTTTGCACTCCAGTGGTACTTTGGATGAGTTGGGCTGTGCGTTCAATTTCGCTCTGGGCTGTGGCGGGATTCATTTGCTGATACCAGTGATGCCATGTATGATTACCAATGGCGTGTCCTTCGGCGACAACTCTTTTGGCGATATCAGGATTGGCTTGTAGAGCTTGTCCTACCCAAAAAAAAGTTGCTTTCACATCATTTTGCTTGAGGATATCTAGCATTTGGGTGGTGGTGTTGGGCCAAGGGCCATCATCTATAGTCAAAGCAATGACTTTCTCTTGATTAGTGGGTTCTACTCGATAAACTATTTTTCTCTGAAATTTAGTAGGGGGGATGAAGGCGAGATTTTTGACTGTGGTGGGCGCTAAGAGTGGCGCAACTGTGGCTTGGGGTTGGTTGATTGGTTGATGATGGTTTAATTGTGGGGACGCATCAGGAGCCAAACTACAAGCTGTTACAGAACAGGCGATCGCTACTATACCAATTATTCTTTGTCGCTCTTCGTGATTGTCTACCACATTCGATTTCCCAAAACTCACACGATCATAAACTGTGGTGTCAATTTTGAGAGAGTTTCACAGATGGAAAATCAAGCACACATTAGGTTTTTGAGGCATTTTTTTAATCTTTCCCTCATCCCCTTGACAGTTTTTGTATTATGTATGTAATATGTCCGTAACAAAGGAAAATGCAAAGCTGAATCAGGGTGAATAGCCATGTTTTACATACAAATAGTTGATCGACGCTGGGAGAAGCCAGAGTCATCGGTGAATAGAGTCCCTCCTATTCCCCAACCATTGGAAATAGAAGCACAGACCAAAAAAAGTCTGCAACTAGCAAAAGCAAAAACCACAGATTACATCCGTAATATACAGCAGGTTTATTACTTAGAACGTCGGTCATTTTCCTGATATTTGATAGCAGTTAAGTTAAATATAAATATTCTCAACATTGTCAGTTCATCCCTTAGCTGATTGTAGATACTTTGCATAGCCGCATCTTGACAATCGTTTCAGGTCATACATGATTAATTGTGAAATGATGGTGTTGATCTATCTAGGGAATGATTTTCTGAAAATACGCCATAATTAAAACTTCATTCTCCAGGTCGATTCGCAGACGATTGATTTCCCAGTAAAAATAGCCTAGATGAACATTGAATAGATCAACAAACCTCCAGGTTGAAATCAGAATAGAAGCGTTAATGTTTTCATTGTGTTGACGCCAAATTGGAAAGAGAGGATTGTTGACAGTCCTCTATATTCTCTGATTAAGAGCTTACTGAAGGAAGTAGACCTTGATGATTTGAACATTCAAATATATTAAGTCAAGGTGCATCTGTCTTTTCAATGTTCTACGTTGTTGATGCTGTTATCGAGGATTTCACATGAAAGTTAGTTTTTTTGTTCTTAATGTTTTACGTCCAGTACGGTTTCTAATCGTAGCTTTTACCTGCGCGTTGCTATTTTTATCTAGTGGGCTTCCTGCTTTTGCAATTGATAGCTACCAAAGCGATCCTACAGAAGCTACTACACAGCTTTTAGAAATTCAACGCAAGACTGATGAAGTAGCTAAATCAGCACCTCCAGGCTTGGAAGAAGTCCAAAGAGAATCTAATAAAGGACTGAATGAAGTTCAAGGAGATGCTGACATTAATAAACAGAAGCGTCCTGAAAATTCCCAAAGTGCGACTTCAGTTGAAGAAAACGTGAAAAACTTTTTGGAAAAAGTGACAGGTAACAAGTAAGGCGCAATTACTGTTATCTACTTAAGCTAAAAATCTTTTAAATCAAACCCAAGATGAGCACGGAGCAATATCTGTGCTCATCTGTATATCTGTTGTTCTTGAATAAAAAAGCAGAATAAATTGTTGATAAACAAGTATCCGTGAGGAGAACAACTTAATTAGTCTAAATATATATTATTATACCTCGACTATCTTTCCTTTGACTGATGTTAATACATTGCTGAATTTGGGAACTTATAGATAAGTTCGCTTAGGGATGGAAAATAATGCCTAGAATCAATATTGGTTTGTCAGAAGAACAGCGCCAAGGTGTAATTAATCTTTTGAATCAAGATTTAGCAGATTCTTATCTGTTGTTAGTGAAAACTAAAAAATATCACTGGGATGTAGTCGGTCCTCAGTTTCGCTCTCTACATCAACTTTGGGAAGAACACTACGAACAACTGACGGAGAATATTGATGCTATAGCCGAAAGAGTTCGTGCTTTAGGCGGTTATCCTGTTGGTACTTTGGAAGGGTTTCTCAAAATTGCTACCTTAAAAGAACATGCTGGAAAAGTTCCTTCAGCAACAGGTATGGTGGCTCGACTAGTAGAAG
Organism: Fortiea contorta PCC 7126; assembly: GCF_000332295.1. GTDB lineage: Bacteria > Cyanobacteriota > Cyanobacteriia > Cyanobacteriales > Nostocaceae > Fortiea > Fortiea contorta. The sequence continues at coordinate 4,660,539 of NZ_KB235930.1, forward strand.
ATCACGAGCAGATTATTAGAAATTTAAGGGAGCATATTGATCATTCCAGTGAAGAGTTTCATGATGAAGGAACTGCTGATTTTTTAACTGGATTAATGGAAGAACATGAAGAAATGGCTTGGATGCTGCGCTCATTTATTGAGGGAGAGGCTATAGAACCAGACGGTAAACAACCTGCTGCAGAAACTCAAACTCCTGTGGGTGTGTAGTACAAAAAGGCTGAAGTATAAAGTATGAAACCAATAAACTTGTATATTCAGCCTTTAATAGATTTGTAACTGGTGCGTTATTTACGCCGTAGCGTACTAGTCAGATTACCTCAGCAATTAATTGATTTAAAAACGGCAGTTTGTGGGTAGAAAAATCTTTCTGCATCTGCCTTTTTAGCTCGCGTTTACAAGCAGTAATATATAGGAAGTGTGCAAATGCCAGAAGTATATCAAGCGGAACGGACTATCTCTGTAGTATTTAAAGAACAAAAGCAAATTGACGATGTAATTCGCCGTTTATTAGACCGGGGCGTACCCAGAGATAATATTTCAGTTTTGGGTAGAAACTTTCAATCAGAAACTCGAATTGCCGGATTTATTACTAAAAAAGATGTAATTTTGGGAGGATTAAAATCAGGAGCGATTTTTGGTTCCTTGTTTGGTTCCTTCCTCAGTTTGCTCACAGGGGTGGGTGTATTATTTATTCCTTTCCTCGGCCCTATTGTGGCCGCAGGCCCAATCAGCGCAGTGCTGCTGGGAGCAGCGAGTGGCGCGATCGCAGGTAGTGCGGGCGCAGGTTTAGTATCAGCTTTGACTACTCTGGGTATGCCGGAAGATAAAGCAGCAGTATACCAAACTCGGTTACAAGCTGGTGAATTTTTATTAATGGCAGAAGTTCCTAGCGATCGCGCTGGCGAATTTCAACTATTGTTAGAAAGTGCGGGCGGTGAAGAAATTCACACCACTGAAACTACTCTGGCTCGTCCTTGTTCTGGCCCTTGCAATAGTGCAAATGATTTGTCTCCAGAGGTTCGCGCTCATCTCTCACCAGAAGCGCAACGCACATTTATTGAGCGTTATAACAGCGTGTTGAACGAGACAAGCGATGAGTTTACTGCAGAACAAAGAGCATGGGAAGCAGTGCGTCAACAATTTGATGAAGACGAAAATGGTGTCTGGTCAAAAGCCAAAGTCGGTGTTTGATACTAAATAAATTAGATAATTAGAGACGTTACATGTAACGTCTCTAATTATATTTAAGGCAATTTGTAGCTAGCAACACGAATAATTAACTTACCTTTGCTGGGGTTTTCTTTAAATACAAATGCGCCCTTCTCTGTTTCTCCACTAGACAAAAAATCGATTTGTTGTTCTCCTGTTTGTATATCCTGGTCGTTAATTTTTAATTCAGCTATAATCTGCACCATTTCTGCAGTTTCTCCACCAGTATTGACAATTTCAAAAGGGACATAAAATTGTCCTTCCTTTTTTTGAATATTTTCCTGTTGCGTCACAGATAAAATCGGAGGCTGCTCCTTGTCGTTTAGCCAAGTGTAGATTACTAAACTAACAATTATTCCCAATATAAATGTAGCGGCGCTAAATGTTACCCACTCAGCTAGAGAGCGCTTTGGTTGTGGTTCTTCTGCTTGACTCATATTGCTAATCTACCTGCTGCACCACCGATAGTTGCGGGTAAACCTAACACTAATGTATGGTCTAACCACATCGTCCAAGGGTCACTAAGACTCAATTTATGAAAAAACCACAATATAAAAGTACCTGCTAATAGTGACACCAAATAAGACATTGTGGTTTCGCTTAATGGTCTTTGAAAAATTCCCCTTTGTCGTCTACGTTTTTGTTGGTCTGAAAAGCCGGCTTCAAACACAATTCCGTAAGAAATTAGCAAAGAAGTAGCGATTATTGCTAATAGCCAAGGTGGTGAAGCTGCGGCTGCTAGCATGGAAATTTCATCTGTGGGTGCGATGTTGAAGGCGATGACAGTTGCACCGATTAAGGTAGCACCGATGTCAGCAAATGTGGCGTTGATCTGACTCGGTTTCTTGTTGTCATCTTCAGCTTGATTACTATTTCTAGTATCGCCTAAAAACTGATTAGTTAATGCTACACCGAGGGTGAAAGGTACACTTTCAAAGATAATTTTTCCTAGGGATTCTTTGAGTGATGTTTCTGGTGTTAATTCCTGTAATAAGAACAACATAAAGGCAGAGCAGACTAACCCAATTGCTATCGCTTCTATGGTATCTGTTGCGGTTTGACTGATTTTAGAGCTATGTCTGCGTTTGCGAAAACCTTCAGTTTGATTGAGCAAGAAAACTACAATAAATGTTGATGCGATCGCTAACATCATCATTTGTGGTTTTGTTTGTGAACCAATCCACCACACCTCCATTGTATATAGTAGTGGGATACCAAATAAAAAGCCTCCACAAGCACCTCGAATTATGTCATTAATTTCGCTTTTCCATGCATTTTTTTGCCGTTTTTTTGTCACTTCTAGACTGCCCTTATAGTTAAATTTTCATGTGTTGTTGTAGCAAAAAATTGGGGAGATGGATATACTTAAAATTCAGCGATCGCTCAACTTTATTGCAGCTATTCTACAAACTCTTCTATCTCGAATTTTTATACATCTATCTCAGGTGTAAATTTTTTTAAAAATTTAATCTCTCCGATGATAGATACGCACAACCTATAAAAATTATAGATTCACTTTAGAATAAATAATTCAAAATATAAAGGTGAAAGGAAAAATATGAGCGTCGAAAAAAGAGTAGAAGCAACTGCAAAAAACATCGAAGGCAAAATTCAAGAAGTCATCGGTGAAGTAACTGGTAATCCTGCAGATAAGGCTGAAGGTCAAGCGAAACAAGCCCAAGCCCAAGTCACTCACACCACAGAAAACATTAAAGATGAAGTCAAGAAAGCTCTAGAGTAGTTCTCCATATCTGATATTTGGGTGCAGCTATTAAGCTGTAAGCATCGATGAATTTAGTTTGTATAAAAATAAATACTCCACTATCTTGAAAGAAGTGGAGTATTTATTTTTATTTTGCTCAAGTAAAAATCAGTTTGTAACAACTCCCTTTTCACCATGACTTTTAGCTATTCAATTAATAACTGGTGCGTCCAGTCACTAATCCCCAAAGAAAAATTGCCACAACTGCACCGAGAATCGCAACAATTAAACCAGGAATACTAAAACTTGCAGCGGTGAGTTGTAATCTTCCAGTTTCTAAAAGAGTGGCTACAACTCCTCCAATTACAGAACCAATAAGTCCCAAAATCATCGTAGCAACAATGCCGCCACCTTGACGACCAGGGTAGATAGCTTTAGCGATAGCCCCAGCGATCAGACCAAGGATTATCCACGCTATAATATTCATAATTTAACTCAGTAATAAACTGAATAATAGCTTATAAATTTTAATTTTATATTCCTTCTATCACAAGAGATAGCTATCATTAGTTGATATAAATCTTGATTAGCTAATATTTAAAACAGTTGCTTACCAGTATTATTACTGAAGCTTGTGTATGAAAATATTTATACAATATTCAGTGCTCCTCTTGAGGCACTTCGCATGTCATACTTACCGCTTCAGTGTCAAAATTTGCCAGCACAGGTTGAGTCTATAATACAACTCTCGCAGCAAGAATCAACTCTGCGTGCTGATGATATTTCTGCTATTCAAACTTCTTTAAATAAAGTAATTTCACCCAAGTTTGAAATTGTATTTGCGGGTGCGTTTAGTGCGGGTAAATCAATGCTGATTAATGCTTTATTAGCAAGGGAGTTGTTATATAGTGCAGAGGGACACGCTACAGGTACAGAATGTAGAATTGAGTATGCAGAAGCAAATAAAGAACATGTCGTTTTAACATTTTTAAGTGAATTGGAAATCAGAGAACAAGCGGTTTATTTGTGTAAACAATTGGGACTCAACACAGTAGCAAATATTAATCAAACTGATGTCATTGATTCACTCAACCAAAGTTGTGCAGCTATTATTCAACAAGAAGGTGGTGAGAGTAAATCAGAGCGTGCGAAACAAGCAAAAGCATTAACATTATTGCTAGAAGGATATGTGGTAAATCGTCAACATATTCATACAGTTAATAACGCCACATATTCAATGGAACAATTTAATTTTTCTAATCTCAAAGAAGCGGCTGGATATGCGCGTCGTGGTAGTAATAGTGCTGTTTTGCAGCGGATTGAATATTATTGCAACCATCCTTTATTGGAAGATGGTAACGTGATTATCGACACACCAGGGATTGATGCACCTGTTACCAAAGATGCACAATTAACTTACAGCAAAATTCAACATTCTGATACTTCGGCCGTGGTGTGTGTGTTAAAATCTGCTGCTGCGGGTGATATGACGAAAGAAGAAACAGAACTTTTGGAAACAATGCGAGGGAATGCGGGAATACGCGATCGCGTTTTTTATATCTTCAACCGCATCGACGAAACTTGGTATAATGCCCAGCTAAGGCAACGATTGGACGATTTAATCAGCGGACAATTTCGAGATACCACCAGGGTTTACAAAACTAGCGGTTTACTAGGATTTTACGGCAGTCAGATTAAACAGACAAGTCACAGCGATCGCTTTGGTTTAGATTCTATCTTTGCGGAAAGTGTGAAAGCTGGGAATAATAGTGAAGAGACACCACAATTTGTTTATGCATTTAACAATTATTGCGTGAGTTCTGGTAAACTTTCTCCTAGTAATTTCCGCATTTCAATTAATGGATTTGAAACCCCTAATCAGAACTACGTGCGGATTTTATCTGAACAAGGAACACCATTAATTAGTCAGCTAATTCAAGATAGCGGTATAGAAGAATTTAGAACAGCGATTACACGCTACCTGACCACAGAAAAGCGTCCACAACTGTTTATGAATCTTGCTGATGATTTGCAAGATGTCTGTATAAAATTGAAAAAAAATTATCAAACATTACAACAAGATTTAGATAGTCAACCAAGAGAAATTGAGATGATGAAAGCGCAGGAAATACAGCGCCTGAATCAGCAACTAAAGCAAGTTGGTAAAGACTTTCATCAGCACATCACAGAAGAAATTAACCAAGTCATTAATAATAACTGTAATGCTTTTGAAACAGACTTTCGCCAATTACAATCAAGAATGATTCGCCGTTTGGATGAGTTACTGCATACCTTTTCTGTCGCTGATGCTTATCGCCGTTCCACTCTCAGTCATCCCCGCAATGCTACCGCCCCTCTCATCGCCATTTTAGTAGAAGCATTTTATTATTTAGCGAATCAGTTAGAAGATGTTTTAATAGAATCTTGCCATCAACTAGTCAGTAATTTCTTTCAGCGCTTAACTGAAAAAATTCGCCAGTCAGAATATTATCGCCAACTGTATCGTTTATTGGGTAATGATGGTGGAATTGAACAACAGATCAAAATATTAGAAAAACTTGTTTCTCAAGCCTTAATTAGTGCAGCGTGTGTAGAGTGCGATCGCTTCGTGCGCGAAAGTGCTAGATTTTATGATGAAGGCACTTTTTCTATATATCAATTTCGGCAGACTTTGCAACAAACTTCTCAAGGTTACGACTGCGAAAGTATGGTAGCAGCCGAACCAGCAATTAGACAATTATTAAAGTTAGATTTTGAGCCAAAAGTTTCTCACACCATTCGCACATCTTTCCGCCAAACCATCAATCAAACTCTGAAAACTCAGTTTTTACCAATGGCGGAAAAACAAGCTGATGAAATTCTACAACAATATCCACAGGCGCGTGCTTTTTTAGAAAAAACCTTAGAACAAGAAGCTGAAGAAAAAATTGTCAACAATCGACATTTGTTAAGTAATCTTCAGCAGAAAATTAAAACATATAACTCAGCAGTGAATAACATCAATAATTGTTTGATGTCCATGCATTTATCTGATCATTTATTGCCAGAAATTGATACATATAATAATGCAGAAGTTATTGAAAGTAGGTTTTTAAATAACGGTTTTGCTATTTCCGATGGATTACTTGATGGTTTAGCAGAAGTTTAGTATGGCAATTATTGCGTGTGTCTAATACAGTTGGTAGAGACGATGCTATGCATCGTCTCTACAAAATCTAACAACAAATTACCCTAACTAACCTCTAGCCCCTAATTCCTAGCCCCTAACCTCTTCACTAAAACGAGAAACGCTATATTTACTGCCAAATGTAGATGAGAACAAACAAAATAATCCAGATCACATCAACAAAATGCCAGAATAAAGAAGTTGCATTCACCCCAAAGTGGCTTGAGTTTTCTCTTGCAGGTATGAAAGAATAAGCAAGGATAATCAACTGCAACAGGATACCTGTAAATACATGCAAACCATGAAACCCTGTTAGTAGATAAAACATGCCACCAAATACACCAGAAGTGAAGCCAAATGCGAGGCTATTCCATTCTATCGCCTGTCCTACCAAAAAGTAGCTACCCATAGCGATCGTGGCTAAAAGATAGAGGCGAAATTTTGTGAGATTGTGGCTTTGCAAAGCGCGTTCTGCTAAATAAATCACAAAGCTGCTAGAAACCAAAACAACTGTGTTAATTGCTGGGTCTTTAATTTCTAATCCAGAAACACCAACTGGTAGCCAATTAGGCGTTGTGGTTTTGTAGATAATATAACCAGCAAAAAAACTCAGAAAAATCACACTTTCTGATAATAAGAAGACAATAAAACCAAACATTTTACTACCTTCTTCATCATGAGTATGCTCACCGCTTCCATGATGCACAGGCGGCTGCAATTTATCGGCAATGAAACTATCCATTCATTCTCCTTGATATTACTTGTAATCAGCACTTTAGTGCTGACTACTAAATCGTTCTCAGCCTGCATCTATCAAATTATGTTGATGTTCAAGGCGGTCAGCATTAGCTACCAACGGTTCCGATTTACCATAACCGTAAGGCTCACTAATAATGATGGGAAGTTCTTCAAAGTTTTCTACCGTAGGTGGTGAAGAAATCATCCATTCCAAGCCAATTGCTCGCCAGGGATTATTTGGAGCTTTTTCACCTTGCATCCAAGAAACCACCATATTGAAGATAAAAGGTAAAGTAGACATTCCCAACAAAAATGAGCCGAGGCTAGCAATAATATTCCAGAATTCATACTCTGGAGCATAGGAAGAAACTCGACGCAACATCCCTTGCAACCCTAATGGATGCATAGGTAAAAAGTTGAGATTTGTCCCAATAAATGACAACAAAAAATGTAATTTACCCCAGCCTTCAAAATACATCCGCCCGGTTATTTTGGGGAACCAGTGATAAAAGGCTGCATATAAACCCATCGTCACCGTACCAAAGAGGACGTAGTGAAAATGACCCACCACAAAATAAGTATTGTTGACATGGACATCAACAGGCACAGAAGAAAGCATGATACCTGTGATACCTGCAAACACAAACATCACCAGTCCACCCAAGGCAAATAGCATGGGTGTATTTAACCGCAACTTACCACCCCAAATGGTCGCCACCCAAGCAAAAACTTTTATCCCTGTGGGTACGGAAACAAACATAGTTGTCAGCATGAAAATCATCCGCATCCAAGCTGGTGTACCACTGACATACAAGTGGTGTACCCAAACGATACCGCTGACCACAGCAATTAAGAGCGAGGAAATGGCGACGACTTTATAACCAAATAAGGGTTTGCGGCTATAAACAGGAAATATTTCCGAAAAAATGCCGAAAATTGGCAAAATAATCACATAAACTGCCGGGTGGGAGTAAAACCAGAAGTAATGCTGGAAGAGAATTGGATTTCCTCCCCGGCTAGGGTCAAAAAAGGCGGTACCTGCAGTCAGGTCAAGTAACAACATCACTGCGCCCGCTGTCAGTGCAGGTAATCCAAATAGTTGGATAATCTGGGCGCTGAACACAGCCCAAACAAATAAAGGCATCCGGAAAAAGGTCATCCCTGGTGCACGCATCTTGACGATGGTGGTAACAAAGTTGACAGCACCCATAATCGAAGAGACACCGGATATTGCTACTGCTAATAGCCAGACAACTTGACCGTTAATTAAGTTACCTGTGGGGTTTTGCAGACTCACTGGTGGGTATGACCACCAACCAGCTTGGGCGGGGCCACCGGGGACTAAAAAGCTACCCATTAAGAGGATACCGACTACCGGCACCATCCAAAAGGCGACGGCGTTGAGGCGAGGAAACGCCATATCTCGCGCCCCAATCATCAATGGCACAAGATAGTTAGCGAACCCAACTAGGGAAGGAAATGTCCACAGAAATAACATGACGGTGCCATGCATGGTGAACATACCGTTATAGACAGTACGGTCAATTAAATCTGATTCGGGTGTAATTAGTTCTCCCCGAATCACCATTGCAAACATACCGCCGACTAGAAAGAAGACAAATGAGGTAACGAGGTATTGAATCCCGATAACCTTGTGGTCGGTGCTAAAGCTGAAGTATCGCTTCCAGCCGTTTGGAGGTTGATGATGCGGCTTTTCAGTACTGGTACTGATACTTTCGAGGGGAATATGTGTCATCAGTGACTTTCCTTTCAACTGGCTGAATTGACTAGAGGTGGAGCTGCAGGTACGACTGTTACCCAGCCATTTTTGACTGGTTGACTGGTGACTTGGGCGTATTCAAAAGCAGCCTGATTGTGTGCGGGAGTCAACTTATGAGTTGATGTTTTGGCTAACCACTGCTGATAATCTACGGGAGATTCGACTATCACATCCGCTTGCATGGTGGCGAAGTAAGTACCGCTGTATTGAGAATCGGTGAGTCGGTATTTACCTTTGCGGATGGGGGTGAATTCAAAGTCGATGTGGTGGTTGGGAATAATGTCTTGTTTGAGGCGAAAAGCTGGGATGTAGAAGCCGTGGAGTACATCCTCTGATTGCAAATTCAACCGGACGCGGCGATCGCTCGGCAAATGTAATTCAGTCGTGGTAACATTTCTTTCTGGATAATGGAAAACCCATGCCCACTGTTTAGAAATTACATCAATTTTTTCCACTGGTTCAGCGGTAATAGATTCATCTTCCGGAGCCGCGTAAGCTGATTCCATCCCCATAGGGTTATGCAGGTGTACCAGTTCCATCGGCCCTTGGATAGCCATCTTTTCATAGATTTGGTAGCTGTAAAAAGCAATCCAAATCACCAACAGAATCGGAATCGCTGTCCAAACCACTTCTAAGGTGATGTTACCTTCAATTGCTGGGCCATCACTCAAATCATATTTAGGGGCGCGATGGAAAATCACGGAATACGTGAGAGTTCCAGTCACACCCAAAAAGATGAATGCACCCAGCGTCACCAAGAAGCTAATCAAGTTATCAACTAGCTGCGACTCAGCCGCTGCTTGTGGAGGAAGCCAGGAATAAGCTTGCTGACCTATCCAGATACTGATAGCAGTCAGCGCTATAGCTGCAACAATTAACGTGAAAATTTGGGAAGGTTTCATGGTTATTAGTCATTAGTCATTGGTCATTAGTTATTAGTCATTGGTCAGAGAACAAATGACAAAGGACTAATAGGAATTACTTCAATACTGTGTTCAAGTCTTCGCCCAACCGCAGCAAACTATCTGCTGTATTGTGTACACCGAATTCCGCTGCTAGTTGTGCGCCCAAGGTACCGTGGATGTACATAATCAGCATGACTGTCACACCTGTAAATAGATAACTCCACTGCACTTGTCTATCTTCGTCTCGGTTCCAAACATAGCGCTGATATCCTCTCCAGATAGTCATACCCACAATCAGCGCTAATAAGACAACGCCACCTACGCCATGCCAAATCATAGTATCCATAGCTTGGAATCCCCAAGCACTTTTGACATTGGCTGGTGGTCTGGCCAGCAGCATTTCATAAAAACCAGCAGCTACTGTGAAAAAGGTAATGATGGATGAAGCCACCATGTTGTACCAACCCACATCAAAAAAGTTAGCCCGTTCTACAGAAATTGCTAAAAATTTGAAAAACCATTTTTCCAAGGGAAAGAAGACACCGACAATATCAAAGGTAATGCCAATGATGAACAAACCCAGGGTGAGGTGAACTAGGTTAGGATGAATAGGCAAGGTGTAGGGTAATCCGTTGGCGCCTAATTGTCCGCTTAATTGCTCAATCAATTCTGAGTTCATGGCAACATCCCATCCTTGATTGCTTCTACAACCGGTACTGTGTGCAGTCCGTATATCCAAACCAGTTCATCACCAAGATATACTTGCAATCCGACGATCGCTGTTAAAATTAACCCCATACCTAGATAATAAATTGAGATTCTGTGGGGGTTGCGGGCACGAATTACATAGCGCCAAGCCGTAATTGCGGCGATAATTCCCGACAGCGACCAGCCAATCATTGTATGTAAATTCAACACAGATTTAGCCACTTCATAAGGTTTTGCTAAACCCGCTTCAAATTGACCAAAAATAATCGCCACAAAGATAGAAATTGTCGCAATAAACATATTCCACCAACTCACCTCAAATAGTCGGGAGTTCCCAGTGAAATAGCCAACTACATCACAAAAGAAGGCAAAGACTACCATTGCAATGACGAAGTGAATCACAATCGGATGAATTGTGTCAGGATAAGGTAAATTGTGGTCGTTCAAATTCGTTAGATATTCAAGCACGTTGTTCTCCTAGGCATATCTACAGCACCGCAAACAAATTTTTATGATTGACACCCACTCAAATTACTCCCAACACCTGCACATGACTTGTATACATTACTTGGAGCGAATTTACAGGTCTTTAGGTGTCAGATTGATGGTGAATAAATTGGGCGAATTTGGTGCAATTTTTCGTTGAGGATTCGGCGTTAAATCATTGCTTTATGCTGGTTTTACGAGGTAGCGATTCTGAATATTCTGCAATCAAATCGCTGGTGTTTTTGGCATTTGCTAGACTCATCTATTAGTTTAAGTAAATTTTTATTATCTGTCAAAAGAGCAGAAAATAAAACTTTTGAGAGTTTTTTGCTAACAAATTATTTTCTGCTAATGTAGCTGGTTTAGCTTTTTGAATTATCTTAAATCTCTAGGAAATATTAAATTGTTAATCTGTTTACATAGGTCAATTTCTGATTTGTAATTTTAGTTACTATCTATGTAAAGCTAAAAAGATATATAGTTAAAAACTGAAATAATAATCAGTACGACAATAGGTTAATAAAAGATAAATCTTTGACTAAAACTTAATATTGTTGTACGAAAACTTTAAAGAAACTTAAACTGTCGTGAAAAATTGATGATTTTTCTGAAGATGAAAGAGTTATCATCGATACCAAGGATCAAAGTCAAAAACTTGCAAAAACCGCATAAATGTGGCGAACTATCCTAGGGTTTACACTTCGGAGCAAGGCTGTCCCATTAATTTAGTTGGCAAAACAGGACAAGCCGTTGAAATTTCAATTCATTCGCCCAGTCAGTATATCTGTGCCAACTGCGAACGGATCATACCAGATTGGAAACAACAATCTTTTTTGTGGGTAGTAATTGTTTTACAGCAATCAAGATATGAACTAGTAGAAAGGACGGCGAAAGTAGAAATAGAGAAAGAACGGTTGCGAGAAAAGTTTATGAGGTTTGGTTGTGATTTAGCATTTAATCTACGCGATCGCTCCTACTTAACAGACCTCATAGATCCACGCACTGGCTACCCTCTACTTTCCAGTCCCGGAGCAGTACCCCATGATGATACCGCAGTGGCGACAGCTTTACTCAAATATCCCGTAATACAAAATAAATGCCGTGTGCTCGTGCATCCATACTGGGGTACAGCCGTATATCCCAGCACATTGATTTCTGAAGCACCTCCCGCGATCATTGAATCAGTGATTAAAGGGATAGCACCTATGCACGGGTGGCAAGAAAATATTTAGGCATTAAGGAACTTTAGCATAGCTGACGCCACAGCCTCTGGTGACTCAATCAAAAAACCATGACCACCCTCAAGCACCACAAGTTCAGCATGGGGAATACCTTGTGCTAATTGCTCAGAAAATTTTATCGGGGTTAAGATATCTTGCTTGCCTACTAACAGCAAGGTGGGAAAATTAAGGTGATGCAGGCGGTCTTTTGTATCACTGGCAATAATAGCTTGGCTTTGATGATAAAGTCCATGTTTAGTTGCTGGAAACGGATAATTAATTGCCATATTAATTATCATTTCAATCATGCCGGGTGTTGAATAAAATTCGTCAGTAAATATCCAAGGGAAGATAACTTGTTGATATAGTTTTAAGTCTAATATTCCAGGGAGAAGACCCCAAGTTGCAATTACACTATTAAATAGGCTATCACCACGAGCCAATGTAGAAAGTAAAATCAAACTTTGGACTTTTTCAGGGTAGGTCAAAGCGAATTCTTGAGCAATTTGACCACCCATAGAGTGACCAACTAAATGTACTTTTTTAATGTCGAGATAATCTAGCAACGCGGCTGCATCCCTAGCCATTTGCAGAATACTATAGGGATGGTCAGGCGCAGAAGTTCGCCCTATGCCTCGGTTATCGAAACGAATAACTTGATAATTTTTGACAAGGGATGGCATCAGCAATGACCAATAGGTATGGTCGCATAAAAAGCCAGCAATTAATAATAAAGATTCACCTTCTCCTTTAATGTCATAAAATAAATCAATTCCATTGACTTGAATTTTTGGCATCAGGATAACGCAGATAAAGATAAATAACAGAGATGGTTATTTGTCAAGGTTCAGTATCATCGAAGAAGGGAATAGGGAATAGGGAATATTAAGTAGCCGTAACGCACCATGCTCTAGCCCCTATTTCCTAACTTAAACGAGAAACGCCATAGCTTTTCTCTGCAAATTAATTAGGCGCCCAAGCGCGATCGTATTGCACAGGCCAGAGTTTTTCGTGTCCTAGCTGCTTGGCTGCTAGGTGCGGCCAGTAAGGATTCCGGAGTAGTTCGCGCCCTAGAAGTACTAAATCAGCGCTCCCGGTGCGAACTATTTTATCGGCTTGTTCGGGGGATGTAATTAAACCGACAGCCCCTGTATAAATATTGGCTTCACGGCGGATTTGTTCGGCAAACTGAGCTTGATATCCAGCTTTGACGGGAATATTAATGCCGGGTATAATTCCCCCGGAAGAGGAATCGATCAGATCGACGCCTAGAGGTTGGAGTTGTTTGCTTAAAGCGATACTTTGTGCCATATCCCACCCTTTGTCTACCCAGTCAGTAGCGGAGATGCGGACGAAGAGTGGATGGGTTTGAGGCCAAACTGCTCTGACTTCCTGAACAATTTCTTTCAGCAAGCGGGTACGATTTTCAAAGCTTCCACCGTATTCGTCGCTACGCTGGTTAGAAAGAGGTGAGAGAAATTGGTGTATTAAATAACCATGAGCTGCATGGATTTCTATTACCTTAAAATTCGCTTTGAGAGCACGTTGAGCAGCTTGGACAAAAGCATGAGTAACTTGCTTAATACCCTCTATACTCAGAGCCTCTGGAACAGGACTATCTTTGCTAAAAGCGATCGCACTGCTGGAAACCACAGGACGCCAACCATCTTGACTTTCATCTACAGCTTTCCCTCCCTTACTCGGTTTAGCTGTGCTGGCTTTTCTCCCCGCATGAGCTAGTTGAATCCCCGCAACGGCACCAAAATTATGAATTAATTCCACAATCTCCGCTAAGATTTCTATGTGTTCATCTAACCAAATGCCTAAATCTTGCGGGCTGATACGTCCCCGCGCTTCCACCGCAGCTGCTTCTGTCATTACTAAACCAGCACCGCCAACAGCACGGGAAGCTAAATGAATTTTGTGCCAGTCGTTGGCAAATCCATTCACACTAGAATATTGACACATCGGTGAAACAGCGATGCGGTTGCGAAAATTAACTTCACGAATCTTCAATGATTCAAACAGGTGTGCCATGAATCTTGATTCCTGCTCTTGCTAGGTGAAAAAATTGCGTATATGCTTGCAAAACGGATTTACTAGAAACAGCAAGCCAGAAACAGCTGTTCCATTGTCAGATTCCCCAGCTATTTCAAGTATGACAAAACCTGACAAAGATAGATCAGCCGACACGCTCATAATTCCGTAAATTGTCATAATAATTTTGATACACAGCTAACTATCTCTCATCTCTCAAAAACCTCAGCGTACCTCCGCGTTAACCTACCGAACTTTGCTCAACGCGGGAAACCCGCGCACGCAAGTTCTCTCAGCGTACCTCAGCGTTAAAAAAAATCCAGCATTTAGCGCAGCCTCACAAAGAAACAGTATAAGAATATATGATAAAAGTTGTTTAGTTTCAGGAGATAAAAAAATGAGAGTATGGTTGGCTTGTTTTGTAGTTTTATTTGCTTTAGCAGAATTTTTTGACTGGTTACAAGAATTCGCCCTCCCATTACCTATCTATATATTAGGAGGTGCGTTTTTAGCGGTTACTTCCAATTACGATAAAATTGTCGGTACTTATATTGATGATACCGTTATAGAGCCATCAACTGAACAACCACTGCTCGATGTCACAAATCAGTCGGAAATTAAAAACTAAAAGCATCAGCGCGAAAATTGTTTATATTAAACATAATTTTCCATAAAATATATCTCATTACCCATATCATCTGCTGAAGTTAAATTGCTAGCTTCACCTGCTAAATCTTGATGATTAGCAATTCCTTTTTGCAACAATTTAATGATTCTTGGGGTTGTAAAAGATTCCAATTCTACAAACCTTCCAGATTCCAACCACGCTAATTCTTCAGCGGATAAAGTCTGACGAATTTCGTCACTTAATGCTTTCGCTGCTTGCACCAATCCCGGTGATATTTGAATAAACATTCCCACTTTAGTGGCGATAATTTGACGGGGTAACAATCCTATATCGATGATTGTAGCGTTGCTGTTGAGAAACCAATTAGGAGTGGTGCTCAGATGATTAACTAAACTCATCCCTTGGGGAGTGCAATCATGGAATGCATATACTTTTAAATTGGGTCGATGACGCAGCATTTGCATTGTATTGTCAAAAATCTGTTGGGGATATCCAGTGACACTGAGAATTACACAGTTAAATTCTTTGTGAAAATTATTGGCGATTAATAGTTGAGCGATCGCACTATTTTCACACACAATTAAACAAGTCGCATCATCAACTGGAAAATCTAGATTTTGATGTGATGTTGGTAAGATTTTTAGATTAAATCCGTTGATTTTTCGCCACTGCTTGAGCCAATCGAAGAACTGAGATTGAGTAAATAACAACTCTTGTGTTAATCCAGTTTGCCAAATCTGTTTTGTTCCTAAATATATTGCTATTATACCTGTAATCAAGATGGGGACAAATGATAACCAAAAATCAGATTGGTATAAATGAGTAACAATTCCTGTAATTACGATTAATACACCAATAACTCGTAATATTTTAGCGCTTGTTTGCCTATTTGTTTGATTCAGCTTTGGAGATTTGCTCTGATGAAATAAGTAATAAACAACGCCTAATTGCCAGATTAAATTCACAGGTAGATAGTCTAAGAAAAACACTGTGATAGTAAGATGAAAAACCAAATAATAGCTGATAAATTCTCTAGCTGCAAATGAATTTTCTCGCAAACTAGCATCTAAAACATAAAATAATTGTTTGGGAGTAAAATATAAAGTATTATCAGCGGATAAATCAGCGATCGCTTGAGAAAACATAGCGTCGGTAATCTTCACTCCACCCATAGTATCCGGTGCAAACACAAAGGGATGATTGCATTGCAAACACCGACCTTCATTAATTGTTACATCATGGGATTTGTTGTCAGTGCCACACTTAATACATTTCATAATTGAGCAATAGATAGGGAAATTTTGCGCTGTCGTTGGAACAGTATCCGTCATCCAGGTAAAATTTGCTGTAGCGCTAGTATCATTACTAATAACAAAATGTATGTTAGATAACAACGTTAGCAATTTACACCCAGAATCATTACCCCAATACTTCAAAAAAGCTACTCGTAGGATGTTGTCCATCGCCATCTATTGTTACAGGCTGCACGAAATACGGTAACGTTTTAGCAGAAGCTGCTACAGTGGAAGCGAAATACGGTAACGCCAAAGCAGAAGCTGCTACAGCCTGCGCGAAATACGGTAACGCCAAAGCAGAAGCTGCTACAGTCGAAGCGAAATACGGTAACGTTTTAGCAGAAGCTGCTACAGTGGAAGCGAAATACGGTAACGTTTTAGCAGAAGCTGCTACAGTGGAAGCGAAATACGGTAACGTTTTGGCAGAAGCTGCTACAGTGGAAGCGAAACCTAAAAATTTAACAGTTGTCCACCCTTCAAAGAGCATAACCTGAGGTTTCCAGAGCTAGCAGGAGCACCATCACTTACCCACCCTTTCTTAGGAGAGCTAATAGCCAGCCAATGTTCCCCATTCACCTCGACAATAGAAGCGGGGAAACTATCTAGTTTCACAGTTCTTCCGTGAGCAACCACTCCCAATCTGCGAGAATTTAGCTGAGGTTCTTGCCAAATCACCAAGCTTTTTTTCGTGGGAGAATTGACCCGCAGACAACTAACCGTGCCCAAGCTCCTTTTGATTGCAGTGCTGCTATAACCTGGAACAAACCGCCCTTTTACCCAACAGCCAAACTCGACTTTTCCTGTACCAATGCGATTGACGCTGTTACTCAATCTAAACCAATAGTTAACTTTTGCATCGGATTCTGAACTAGTTTTACAAAAATTTTCAAAATCCAAATATCCCCCCAACTCCAAATTAGAAAAACCAGAATCAAAATCCGCTTGGGAAATTTCTGCTTGTGGTCGCCATAAACTCCAGCCTGGTTCGGGTGATTTGCCCGGTTGATTGGGATTGTCAGAATTAGCTTGGACAACTAGGGGTGTGAATATAGGTAATATACCAAATATCAAGCTGAAATAATGAAAAGATAAAAATTTCATATTTTCTAGTTTGGCAAAATTAGTCGCTAAGTTGAGAGAATTAGCGATCGCCTTTTTTATACACAAAAATGGTACAACGAAGTGGATTAGTACCAAATACTTAACTTCTCAACAACTCATGGTGAACTCTAGCCTAGCTACCACACTCTATGTCAATCCGGTGACGGGAAATGATGGTAATGCTGGTTCGCGGTTGAGTCCCCTGAAAAGTCTCACCCGCGCTTTAAAAATCTCCACAAAATCCACAATTATTCAACTCAGTTTCGGCACATATCACGTCCCCACTGGTGAGGTGTTTCCGCTAGTGATTCCTACGGGGGTGATTGTCGTGGGTAACGAACCCAGCAAAGGTGCGGGTATCGTTATTTTGGGGAGTGGGACATATCAAAGTCCCAGTTTTGGTGGACAGAATATCACAATTTTATTACTCGGTGATGCTAGTCTCAGGGGTGTGACGGTCACAAATACCACAGAAAAAGGTACTGGTGTCTGGATTGAATCCACAGCCCCCACTTTAAGTAATAATACTTTTATCAACTGTGCCAGAGAAGGTGTCTTCGCCACTGGTACTGCTAAACCCGCAATTCAAGATAATGTCTTTGTCCAGAACGCCGCCAGCGCCTTAGTTATGGCTCGCAATAGTAAGGGAGAAGTATTAAGAAATACTTTCCAAAAAAACGCTTTAGGGATCGCCATTAGTGATGCCGCTGCACCATTAGTAGCAAATAACATAATTACCGAAAATAAAACAGCGATCGCTCTCTCGCGGGACGCCCGCCCAGTGCTGCGACAAAATCTCATCGCCAAAAACTCACAAGGTGGTCTATTAGTCAACGGTAATGCTATTCCTGACCTTGGTAGTATTCAAGACCCCGCTGACAATATATTCCGTGAAAACAAAGAATTTGATTTACAAAATATTACACCACAGCAATTAATTTCCATCGGCAACCAACTCAATCCTACCTTGGTAAAGGGAGCAGTAGACTTTCTCGCAGCCACAGCCGATTCTCCCGGAGCGATCGCCGTGAGTACCAGTTTCCCCGATTTAGGTGGACATTGGGCAGTGGTTTTTGTGGAAGCCTTGGTGAGCAAAGGTTTGATTAGCGGTTTTCCCGATGGCAAATTTGGGCCAGAGTCCCCCATCACACGTGCCCAGTACGCTGCTATAATTGCCAAAACTTTTCAGTTGCCTGCTGCTAACAAAAACAGTAATTTTACGGATGTAAAACCTGACTTTTGGGCAAAAGCAGCCATCATCAGCGCCGCTAATATGGGTTTTATTAGTGGCTTCCCCGATGGGACATTTCGACCAAACCAAAACTTGACAAAAATCCAGGCGATTGTATCAATTGTTAATGGCTTGAAATTTAGCGGAGGCAATCCCAATGTGTTAACTACATACCGCGATCGCGCCCAGATACCCAGTTATGCTACCAATGCTTTAGCCATTGCTACCCAAAAACTTTTAGTTGTCAACTACCCCGAAGCTGAACAACTAGAACCCATGCGGGAAATCACCCGCGCCGAAGTAGCAGCCTTAATTTATCAAGCCCTGATCGCTATTGGCAAAGAAAAAGCGATCGCCTCGCCGTATATTGTCAATCCAGGAATTGATCTTCCTTCTTTTAGCGACTTGCAAGGACACTGGGCCGAAATGTTTATTCGGGCACTAGTCAGCATGGATTTAACCAGTGGTTTTGCTGATGGTAGTTACCAGCCAAATCAACTTATGACTCGCGCCCAGTATGCAGCTTTGATTGCAGTAGCCCTCAACCCGGTGGCTAAACGCCCAGCACCAGAGTTTACCGATGTAGCTGAGAATTTTTGGGCAACTAAAGCAATTCAAATCGCCGCTAGTGGGGGTTTCGTCAGCGGATTTAGCGACAACACCTTCCGCCCTAATCAAAACGTACAGCGACTGCAGGTG
The DNA here is from genome assembly GCF_000332295.1 of Fortiea contorta PCC 7126. GTDB lineage: Bacteria > Cyanobacteriota > Cyanobacteriia > Cyanobacteriales > Nostocaceae > Fortiea > Fortiea contorta. Next base: position 4,679,446 of record NZ_KB235930.1, read on the forward strand.
ATTGTCTCCTTAGTTAATGGGCTAGCCTTAGCCCCAGCTAGTAGCGACCTTTTACTCGCCTACAGCGATGCTGATGCCATCCCAGACTATGCCAAAAAAGCGATCGCCACCGCTACAAAGCAACAAATTGTTGTTAACTATCCACAACCTCAACAACTCCTCCCGGCGCGAGAAGCAACACGTGCTGAAGTAGCCGCTATGGTATATCAAGCATTAGTTGCCATTAATCGAGCACCGATAATTAACTCACCCTATATTGTTTTGCCTGCAATCAGTTGACCAAGTAAAATAAAAAGCACCGCCTTTTAACTTGGAAAAACCTAGGCCAATACCCTATAGCTAAAAGCACGTTAGGCTATATGCGATGGGTGGGAAATTTAACCTGTTGCCATACAGCAAATAGCCCCATGTTTACACCAGTTCCAGATAGCTCACCAGATTTAGCGACAGCCTTATTAATTCACTATAGTTTTGATCTTAGTGGTTATAGTGCTGGTGAATTAATTAAACGTTGGCAAGCGCATTATCCTGTAGATTGGCTGCATCTAGCCGTGATTGAAGCACTATATCAAGGTCGTTATAAAGCAGTTTCAGTCCAGCAAATCCTGGCATTTTGGCAGCGAAGAGGTCAAGCTATTTATCATTTCAACATGGAGTTTGAAAGGATGATTTGTAGCAAATTTCCCGAAAGCTTAACTGCACCTACCACACTAGTTCTTCCACCTGCGAAAAGAAACTTTTCTTCGGAAAAGAGAAATCCACAATTAACATCTACCCCAAGAAAGACACCGCCCCTGCAACTCGTCAGCAGTGAAGAAAAACCACTTCCCAGTGAAGAGATAGAAAGCAACATTACCACCCCCGCACCACAACCAAGTTCCAATTCAGAAGGAATTCGTTCTCTGGCTTCACAACTTTCCACAATTCCCCATAAACTCAGTAAGCTATTACCACCCGCCGTAAATCAACGAAAAATTGGGCAATTTACCCCAGAAAAAAGCGATCGCTCCGACTCTTTCACATCCAAACTCAAAGCTATCTCCAGCGAGCAAGTATCGCCCTCCTAACTCAGTAAACCTCTTGCAAAAGTATCTTTTCTACTTTCTGTTCCCTGTTCCCTGTTCCCTGTTTCCGACTTCTGCAAGAAGTCTAGCTTTTTCAGCCCATTAACCGCTAAATGTAATACATCGGACTGTGCTGGGCGCGAGCTTCTCTTTCCTGACACAGATCCTGCAGTGTATACCCACTCAACACCTCAATGGAAGCGGTGTTAGCTTTATCCCAAATTTCATGTACCAGAGTTCTTTCTAGTGTGGCAGCTTCAGAAGTGTCTTTTTCCTTCCGCTCACCTTCGACTAAAGTGACAATCTCTAATAAGGTGATCTGCCAAGGTTCACGAACTAAAGAAAAACCACCTCTAGAGCCGCGTTGACTTTGCACCACACCAGCACGCCGTAGGTTAGTCAAAATTTGTTCTAGATAGCGTTCTGGTATAGGTTGCTTGGCTGTGATTTCACTCATCGTTAGCGGCACTTTTTGCCCATGATGGCTAGCTAGTTCTAAAAGCGCTAGCAGCGCGTATTCAACTTTGGAAGACAGATCCAACAGAGGGTAGTTTTGGCTATTCAATTCTCTACTCAAAATACTACTGTATGTCGATAGGATTATGTATTCTAGGGGAAAATAAGTTTCACAGATGGTCGGCTATGATACCATCTCACCTATTTTATACATAAAATACACAACTCTATCGACTTACCGTAGATTATCCTACACAATATTGATTAACGGGTGAAAATTTGGCAGAAATTATTCTGCTGCTTAAAACCACCACCGCTCAACAATCATCTCCACGAATGTATGTTAATTAGAGATTTGCAAACAATTTATGAACGCGATCCGGCTGCTCGTAACTGGCTGGAAGTTCTGTTTTGCTATCCTGGACTGCAAGCTTTAGTGTTTCATCGCCTAGCACACTCGCTGTATAAACTGGGTATGCCTTTTTTACCCAGATTCATTTCACATATTAGTCGGTTTTTGACAGGAATTGAAATCCACCCAGGGGCAGTGATTGGCGATGGTGTATTTATTGATCATGGCATGGGTGTAGTCATCGGCGAAACAGCGATCGTTGGTGACGGCGCCCTCATTTATCAAGGCGTCACCCTCGGTGGTACCGGTAAACAAACAGGTAAGCGCCACCCCACCCTAGGTAGCAATGTTGTCGTCGGTGCTGGCGCCAAAGTCTTAGGAAATATTCAAATTGGTGATCATGTCCGCATCGGTGCTGGCTCAGTGGTGCTGCGAGATGTCCCCAGCAACACAACCGTAGTCGGTGTTCCTGGCCGCATCACTCGCCAGAATAACACCACTATCGATTGTCTCGCTCACAATAAACTGCGAGATGTGGAAGCCGAAGCCATCCGCGCCCTATTTGAAAGAGTTAAAGCTTTAGAACAACAAATTGAGGAATTCACCCCATCGAGCTTATCCCTAACTCCAGCACAGCACGAACCTGCAAACTGCAATAAATTGGATACAAATCGAGTTATTGACGAATTTCTCGATGGTGCGGGGATTTAGGTTTGGGGATGGGGGGATGGGGTGATGGGGTGATGGGGTGATAAAGCTTGCGCCTTTAAACCTGAAACTTGGACTTCAAAACTCCCCACCTCCCCACCTCCCCACCTACCTACACTCCCCACATCAAACATAAGCCGGAAAAACTCTGGCATTTTTGGGTTTAACGTACACGCGCTGATTTTGTACGAGTTGGAGTTGATTAAATTCCTCTCGGCTGAGGTGAGCATTGACTCTCACACCCAGGTCTAGAAGCAATTCGACTCGAATTTCCCAGCCGAGGTGAATTATGTGTTCAACTTTCGCAGGTGAGCCTTCTTCGGTTGCGTTGATTTGAATAGAAATATCATGAGGGCGTAAAAATACCTGATCTGATGGAGATACAGAACGATTGTGTGGTTGGATTCCGGAATCACCGGGTAAAACGTTGACTGGGCCGATAAAACTCATGACAAAGGGTGATGCTGGATGGTCGTAGATATCGGCGGTTGTTCCTACTTGTTCTACTCGCCCTTTATTCATCACCACAATCTCGTCAGCAACTTCCATCGCTTCTTCTTGGTCGTGGGTAACAAATACTGTTGTCACATTTACATCTTCATGCAGATGTCGTAACCAATTGCGTAATTCTTTACGAACTTTGGCGTCTAATGCCCCAAAGGGTTCATCTAACAGTAAAATTTGAGGTTGTACGGCTAGCGATCGCGCTAGAGCTACCCTCTGTCTTTGTCCTCCAGATAGTTGCGAAGGATAGCGATCGCCAAAGCCTTGTAATTGTACTAACTCTAACAGTTCATCTACTCGGTGCTTAATCTTATTTTTAGAAGCTTTGCGGAGTTCCAGCGCAAAACCGATATTTTCTCGCACTGTTAAGTGCTTAAATAAAGCATAATGCTGAAATACGAATCCAATGTGCCGTTCTTGTACACTCTTGTGTGTAGCATTTTGACCAACTAACCATATTTCACCTGAATCAGGCTTTTCTAGCCCCGCAATCATCCGCAACAAGGTGGATTTTCCTGAGCCGGAAGGGCCTAATAATGCTACTAAAGAGCCTGTTTTAAACTCTAAACTTACTTGATCAACAGCCTTAAAGGAACCAAAATGCTTGGAGACATTCTCAATTGCAATACCCATAGCTGATGAAAACCTGATATACCTATATACTACTAATAGTGTATCGGAAAACTGTATTACACACAATAATGTTTTTAAACTCAGGTGTTTCCAATCAAATCAGTAATTATACTAAGCAGACCTTTACACGGCGAACGTTTTTACCGGAACTGAAAAATACTCTTTGGCAGATTGAAACAGGGTTTGTCCGGACGTTTACTTATTTAGAAGACGGTACAACCGTAGCTTTGGGCTTGTGGGGGCCGGGAGATATCGTCGGTAGAGCACTATCAAACTTGGAACCATATCAAATGGAGTGCTTAACTAAAGTAGAGGCGAAAGTTTTCCCGCTAGAAAATTGGTATCAACCAACACAAACCTTGCTAGCACATATTCAACAAGCAGAAGAGTTGATGGTGATTCGTAGCCATAAGAAAGTAGATACCATGCTGATCAAGTTATTAGCTTGGTTATCGAAAAAGTTTGGTTCAGAAGTAGAAAAAGGACGTTTAATTGATATGCGTCTAACACACGAAGACTTAGCAGTGATGCTGGGATCAACTCGTGTTACCATTACTCGCGTGCTGGGACAATTTGAACAAGAAGGTTTAATTGACCGCCTTTCGCTACATCGCATTGTCTTGCGAGAAGAAGACATTTGGTACTATGAAATTTAGGCATAAAAAAAGTATGAAGTATGAAAAAAGTATGAAGTATGAAGTATAAAGGATGAAAAAAGTATGAAGTATGAAGTATTGTAGGGTGTGTTAGAATGCAGTTCATAACGCACCAGAAGCATCGATGAAGGTGCGTAACGCTGACGCTAACACATCCTACGCATTTTTTCTCCAAATCAAATCAGATTCCTATATTTCAGACTTCAGACTTCATACCTCGGACTTCAGACTTCAGTTAGTCCAAATTGGGATACCTAACCTTTCTAAAAAACTCAAGCTGTAGCTGAGTTGTTGAGTTCTACCCCACAAATCCAACTCAAACCAGCCATCATCTTCTGTATCAGGTTGCAGCAGAGCGCTGGTAATATTTACTGTTAACCCATAACGAGATACCAACTGAGAAATTATAGGTTTTTGGTAGTAGCTTTTTAAGATACACAACTGTAAACGTAATCGATGGCTTTGTCCTTGAGAAATCAATTGTGGGAATTGTTCTTGCCATTGAATTTTAGTAAATTTTTGGTTTCTATGAGTAATTTGCGGATGGGATTGATACTTTGCTTCGACTGAATTTAGTAAAGTCATTTTCTGCGCTTTGGGTTGAATTTGGTTAGCGATCGCCAAATCAACTAAATCCACCCCCAATCCTTGCAAATATGACAAGCTATTAGTTAATTGTTCAGGACTTCCCGAAAGTTCTAAGTCAAACCAGCCGTTACTATCACTACCCCATACCAAAGAAGCCGCTTTGATATTAACAGTTAAACCATAGCGAGACACCAATCGAGAAATCACAGGTTGTCGATGATACCGCTGTGGTACAAGAATTAAGCTGTGAACTGGGTTAGATGTCATTTAATAATAGGGGTTAGAGGTTAGGGATTAGGGGCTGGGAGTGTGGGAGGTGGGGAGGTGGGGAGGTGGGGAGGTGGGGAGGTGGGGAGGTGGGGAGGTGGGGAGGTGGGGTGATGGGGTGATGGGATGATGGGGAGGTGGGGTGATGGGGATTAAAGTTTGAGCCTTTGAGCTTGAAGCGTGAGCCTTTGAGCTTGAAGCGTGAGCCTTTGAGCTTGAAGCGTGAGCCTTTGAGCCTCAAGTGTCAGCCTTGGAACCTCAAGCGCGAGCCTTGGAACCTCAAGCGCGAGCCTTTTAACCTCAAGCGTGAGCCTTTGAGCCTGAACCGCGAGCCTTTGAACCTCAAGTGTGAGCCTTTGAGCCTGAACCGCGAGCCTTTGAACCTCAAGTGTGAGCCTTTGAGCCTCAAGTGTGAGCCTTTGAGCCTGAACCGCGAGCCTTTGAGCCTCAAATGTGAGCCTTTGAGCCTGACGCTTTCATCCCCACACCCCCCACACTCCCCATCACCCTACCTCCCCATCACCCCATCACCCCATCTTTAGTCAACATCTTTAATGCGGGTTTTCCGTTCTAGAATCTCCTTCAACACCAAAGTGACGACTGCTAACAGCGCCAACAATACCGCTGCAGAGAAAGCAGCTTCGGTTTCATACTGTTTATAAGCGTCTTCCACAAACAGTGGTAAACTTTGGGTTTTATCAGCAATATTTCCTGATACCACAGAAACCGCACCGAATTCACCCATTGCTCTCGCATTGGTCAAAATTAGACCATAAAGCAAGCCCCAACGAATGCTGGGTAAGGTAACACGCCAGAATACTTGCCAATCTTTTGCACCAAGGGTTCTAGCGGCTTCTTCTTGATCACTACCAAATTCTTCTAAAACTGGAATTACTTCTCTAGCGACAAAAGGCATACTCACAAACGCCGTAGCTAGTACCATACCAGGAAAAGCAAAGATAATTTGGATATCGTGTGCTTGTAACCAAGGGCCAAACCAGCCATTGCGCCCATACAGTAGGACAATCATCAATCCAGCAACTACGGGAGAAATAGAGAAGGGTAGGTCAATGATACTCAAAACCAGAGCGCGACCGGGAAATTTGTGACGAGCGATCGCCCAAGCTGCACACAATCCAAATATGGCATTCAGCGGGATGGAGATCAAGGCTAACAATAGTGTTAACCAAGCTGCGTGGATGAAAGCGGGGCGTGCTAAGTTAGTGAAGAATGGCCCTACTCCTTTTTGAAAAGCTTGGACAAAAACGTTGAATGCAGGGATATATTGGACTAAAAATAAATAGGCGATCGCAATCCCAATTAATAGTGTTGGTACCCAACTTTTTTCCTGTTTTGGTACATCTGAAGACGATTGATTCGCAGTTTTTTGAATCACATTATCTCTTGTCATATCTTCTTGACCACGCTTGTAATAAATTAATTGCTATCAGCAACACTAAGGAAATGGATAATAAAACCATGCCAATCACAGTTGCACCAGAGTAGTCATACTGCTCTAATCGCTGAAAAATCAGCACAGGTGCAATCAAGTCTTGAAAGGGTGTATTGGATGAGATAATTACAGTAGAGCCATATTCCCCAACAGCGCGAGAGAAACCCAAAGCCACACCAGTCAAAATTGTTGGGAATAAAGGTGGAAAAATCACTTTCCAGAAAGTTTCCCACTGAGAAGCACCCAAAGACCAAGCTGCTTCTTCCATTTCCCGTTCCATTTCCTGAAGTACAGGTTGTACCGTCCGCACCACAAACGGAAGAGAAATAAATACCATCGCTACAGCCACACCCAAGCGAGTAAAAGCTACCTTAATTCCCAATGGTGCTAATAGTGAACCAATCCAGCCATTATCGCTGTAAACTGTTGCCAGTGTTAACCCAGCAACCGAGGTAGGTAATGCAAAGGGTAAATCTACCGTGGCATCAATAATGCGTTTCAATGGGAAATCGTAGCGCACTAGTACCCAAGCTATCAATGTTCCAAAGACGCCGTTGAGCAAAGCTGCTAACAATGAGGTGACAAAGGTGACATTATATGTAGCTATTGCTAACTCGCTTGTAGCAATTTGCCAAAACCTCGCCGGCGGTTCAGTACTTGCTTTCAAGAACATCGCCGTTATCGGTATTACCAGCATGAATGTCAAGTATATTAGCGTAATTCGCCAAGTCCAGGGAATCTGATTTAACTTAGTTAAAAAAGCTTTCCAGCCTGGAGTTCTACGGTCAATTTGTGCAGAAGGAAATAAAGCCATAAAGAAGTATGAAGTCTGAAGGATGAAGGATGAAGTCTGAAGTATGAAGGTTGAAGACGGAGAGATCTGGCCGCAGGCTAGGATGAAGGTTGAAGACGGAGAGGGCTTGATGCAGGCTAGGATGAAGTAAGAATTGGCACAAGCCAAGTGGAATAGTGGGCGAAAAAATCAAACTTTTTTTCTTAGTTCCAGCCCCATGTGTTTATGGGTAAGGTAATTTCCATTGGTATCAACTTAACGTGAAAGCCTTGTCCCGCCTCAGAATGAATTCTGAGTCTCATAGCAAAAGTCATCTCAAGATGACTGAAAATTCTCACAAATCCCTAGTCTACTTCAGTAGACTTTAGTTATTAGCCTTGAACTTCAGTTCTGGGCGGGTGTGGAAGCCAACAGATAAGCCATTTCTCGCCTAAGTTGACACTAATGGGTAATTTCATACTTCATACTTCAGCCTTTAGCTGCGTAAGCTCTCTAGGAATTACCGCTGTTTTTGGGCTATAATCTTGTCAAATACGCCCCCGTCTGCGAAAAACTTCTCATCGACCGCATCCCAACCGCCATAGTCTTGGACTGTACCCAGAGTTTTCACTTTCGGAAATTTAGCTGTCACTTCTTTAGTTTGGGATAGTTTTTCATCCACGGGACGGAATCCCAATTTAACGAATTCTTCTTGTGCAGGGGGGGAATAAAGGAATTTGACGAAAGCTTCTGCTACTTCCCGATTACCGTGCTTATCCACATTTTTATCGACAACTGCTACTGGGTTATCAATGGAGATATTTACATCAGGAATAATGTATTCTACCTTACCGCCCTTTTGTTGCGCTAAAATCACTTCGTTTTCATAGTTAATCAAAGCATCTCCCTGACCTTGCTTGGCAAAGGCATCAGTTGCTTCACGGGCATCTTTGGTGAGAATTGGTACGTTATTGTACACTTTAGTCACAAATGCGGTAGCTTTCGTATCATCGCCACCGGTTTTAATGACAGAATTCCACAAGGCGAGAAAATTCCATTTAGCGATCCCAGAAGTTTTGGGGTCAGCGGTGATCAGTTTTGTCCCGTCTTTAGCTAAATCTTCCCAAGTTTTGATTCCTTTGGGATTTCCTGGACGAGTGATAATTGCTGCTACTGATTTAGAAACAATACCGTTGTTGGGAACTTCGTTTTCCCATCCTGGCTGAATCAGTCCCGCTTTTTCAATTTTCTGGGTATCTCCAGCTAGTGCCAAGTGAACCACATCAGCTTCTAAGCCGTCAATAATAGCGCGGGTTTGAGAACCAGAACCACCATAACTTTGCTTGAAGGTGACTGTTTGCTGATGTTCTTGTTGCCATTTGCTGACAAATTTGGGAATAATCGCCTCATGGGCTGCTTTGGTGACAGCGAAAGAAACGAGAGTTAGCTCAACATTTTGCTTATTGGCAGCAACAGGGCTAGCGCCTGGGGTTTCGGTGGTAGAATTACTGGCAGTGTTTCCTGAGCAAGCTGCAACAGCCACACTCAAGAATATCCCTACTAAAAATAGTGATGCCAAGCTTTGAAAAGATTTTACTCTTTTATAGTTGGATAGCGATCGCTGATAAATTCGCTGCCACAAAGTCATTTTAGATGCTCCTCATAAAATCTACGGTTATTCGACATAAATACCGTATGTATAGTTTATGGTAATAGATGATTGCAGATATCACTAGCAAAACACAATAGGTAAACTCCACTTTGTCGATATAAATTAGGGTGATGTTAACACTCCCGGAGTCGTTAGCACTATTGTGAAGTAATTGCATACAACATTTTATAAAAATTGTCAAGATAAATCACAGTTTGCTGATGCTAAATTAACGAAATAATACATCTATTTTTCTACCAACAAACCGTAGTTTTTGCATCAAAACCTCTTGATTTGTCTAATTCCATCTGGTAGTGTGTTCTCTCATAAACATTTACTACTGCATTCCGATAGAGTTTTCGGATTTTAAAGAAATTACCTGAGCAAATTGCAACCCATGACACACCAAGAGTCGCAAAAATTACCAGCCTTAGGCACTGTAAAACAGAAGCTACAAGCATTTAAATCTTCTATCAACAAAACCTCAGCCTTATTGCTAGTCACAGGCTTAGGCGTTAGTACTTTTGTGCCGGTTTACGCACTAACCAAATCGTCGCCCACAGCATCTGTGCAGAGACAAACTCAACTCATTAGTCAAAAAGGTACTAAAGAAATCACCCTAGTTTCCTATGCAGTTACCAAAGCTGCGTATGAAAAAATTATTCCCCAGTTTGTCGCCAAATGGAAAAAAGAAAAAGGTCAAGATTTGGTAGTTCGGGAAAGCTTTGGTGGTTCTGGTTCTCAAACGCGTGCTGTGATTGATGGTTTAGAAGCAGATGTTGTTGCTTTAGCCTTAGCTTTAGACACAAAAAAAATTGAACAAGCAGGTTTAATTAAACCAGGCTGGGAAAAAGAAGCTCCTAATGGCGGCATTGTAACTCGCTCAGTCGTTGCTCTAGAAACCCGTCCTGGTAATCCGAAAAAGATCAAGACTTGGGCTGATTTAGCCAAACCCGGAATCAAGATTGTCACTGCTAACCCCAAAACCTCCGGTGGTGCGCGGTGGAATTTCCTAGCCTTGTGGGGTTCTGTGGCGAAGAATGGCGGAAATGAAACCCAAGCGCTGAATTACGTCACCCAAGTGTTTAAGAATGTAGCTGTGTTACCCAAAGATGCGCGGGAAGCCAGCGATGCATTTTATAAAAAAGGTCAGGGAGATGTGCTGCTGAATTACGAAAATGAAGTACTCTTAGCTGCACAACAAGGAAAAGCCGACTCAGTTTTTGAGATTCCATCTGTGAACATTTCCATTGATAACCCAGTAGCAGTCGTCGATAAAAACGTCGATAAGCGCGGTACTCGTGAAGTATCAGAAGCCTTCGTCAAATTTTTGTTTACACCAGAAGCACAGCGGGAGTTTGCTAAAGTTGGTTTTCGTCCCGTTAACCCCACAGTAGCGAAAGAAGTCCAAAATAGATTTCCCAAAATTTCCCGACTCTACACCGTTGGAGATTTAGGTGGTTGGGATAGCGTCCAGAAGAAGTTTTTTGATGATGGTGCCATTTTTGACAAAATTCAGAGCGGAAGACGTTAAACCAATTCGCAATTCGCAATTCGCAATTCGCAATTACGTTTTGTGATGGGGATTTAGACCCCACCACAAAACTTACGGATTTTAGAATCCGGGGACTTAAACCCACGAAATTTTGTTAAAAATAGGGGTCATATCAATTCGCAACTGGGAAAGTCAGATTCTGCAAAATTCATTACTCAGATCCTTTCCCTAGTCCCTAATACCAATTCTCTAAATTTTGGCAACACATTAATAACCTGTAGGGGCGAAGCCTACGCCATACGTGTCAACTTAACGTGAAACCCTTGTCCCACCTCAGAATGAATTCTGAGTCTCATAGCAAAAGTCATCTCAAGATGACTCAAAACTCTCACAAATTCCTAGTCTACTTCAGTAGACTTCAGCTATAAGAGAGGGAATTCATTCCCGTGGTAGGTAAGCCCTGCGATCAGCCATCTGTGGCTTAAGTTAACACCAATGAGCCTACGCCCTTACAATAATCTGTACCTCACCAAGTTGTATGTTTCACGTATAAAGATAACTAGGATAATAGTCATCTATTTCTGCGGATAATACCTTGCCAGTTAATTCTTTGTTTTGTAGAACGCCCTGCTAAAGAGCGAGTGACGACAAGTTCAATATCTACATTCGTACCGGGAATGAGGACAGTACCGGGAAGTTTCAGCTTGCCTAAAGCCAGGATAAAACGGTTATAGTCGCGGGTGATCAGTTCCGTGGGTAAATTGCCTTCGTAGACAGTTTGGTAATCAAAAGAGCCAGCTAAGTGATCCTGCGATCGCAATTTTAGCCAAAACTGAGTTTGGATCACATCAGATTTTGCTGCCAAATCGACAATTTTTAAATTGAGATTGCGTTCAACGCCCTCAAATTCTGCCACTGCTAACCGTGTCACATCTTTTTGCGGGATAGCATGATTAACAGTAAAAGTCGTTAAATTAGCCTCAGTCTGGCTGCTACCTGCAACCCATAAATCTTCAGGAAAAGTTACTTCAATTTGTTGATTATCGTTTAAATTTAATTTGGCGATTTGATTACCAAAACTCGCAATCGGTTGTTTCTCCTGCCAAACTAGTTTAAAAGTTCCTTCTAGGCGTTGAGCAAATTCTCTATATTCGTCAGCAATCACAGAACCAGGAGCCAGCAAAGAAGTAGCGCCGGTGCGAACATGCCATTTATTTTTAGAAAGATTAAACTGCTTTTGCGTCAATTCTGCAATTGTCATCTGCAAACTTTGCAAATCACCTGCTAAGGATTCCTTACCTTTAATAATACTGAGAGTACCTAGGCGTCCTTGGTTGCCATTTGTGCCATGATTGCCATATCTACCATCTCTGCCATCTTGACACCTGTAACTCCTTCTAGTGCATTTGTAACCGGGTGTACCGGGAGTCCCCTCGCAAGTTTCAATCTCCCAACTGTCTCGGCGACAACGACAACCCGCGCCACCATAGCCACCCTGACCGCCACGCCCAGCTTTTCCACCCGGTGCGCGGACAAAAATTTTCTGCAAATCAGCCAAATTATTGTAGTAGACATTCACTGAACCGCCATTCCCCGCATCACCGCCCCTACCACCATCGCCGCCATTACCGCCATCGGGTGCCTTCTGGTCGTGGTTGACATCCTTTGGTTGTTGACCACAATGAGGCTGAGAACCGCGTCTACCGTCCTCCCCATCTTCGCCATCCTCACCAGACAGGTCAAGATTAATTGGTGATGCATCGATAAAAATCGTTTGGTTTTGACCGTGACGCCCATCTCTACCCGATCGCCCGTCACTGCCCTTGCTGCCATCTGTGCCATAATTTTTACTTGACTTACTGTAGCGATCGTCAGCTTGTGCTGGACAAAAAACTGAACCAGAAGCAGGAATAAAGCTGGAAAATAGACAGAATGTGATGAGAAATGGCAGTTTTAAAAAATGCTTAGGCATCAGTGGAGATGTGATTTGTTGTCTCTATTGATGACGCTGCTTTTCAGTAATTTGCTCCCGGTTAGCGGGGTTTGATTAAAGCTCGGAAATAAAGGGAATAGGAAGAAATGGGGGTAGAGGTATACTGAGTTTTTTGATAAATCAAATATGAGTCTTATAACCATCAATATTTTGTTCCTTTGCCTCAGCATATAGTGTTTAATTACTGTTATTATTCATCGGAACTAATTGAGGAATTATCGCGTCATTTTTTTGAGAAGCTTGAATCAGTATGTCAGAGAGTGTTTGACAATTAATGAGCTATTTTTAGAAAGCTAGTAAGTCGTAAACTAAAGTTTTGCGACTGACAATTACCGTCAGATTATTCGTCTATTATTGACTGATATTAAGCTATGAAAATTCTGCCTAAATCACCGTATAGTGATTTTGAATCTATTTCTTCGAAGTTATTTATCATGGATGTTAAAAGATTAATATCTTGCACAATGTTAATGTCATTAGTTGCAGCAGCAAGTGGTGTTGCCGCTCAAGCAAATGAGCCGTTGTTAGCGCAATTTGAAGCTCCACCTGGAACTAAACCTGTTTCAGGTATTGAACAAGTGAAGCAGCAAAATGAGCAATGCTTGTTAGGTATTAACGGTGTGACAGGATTGGGTAGTGGCAAAGATGCCAGCGGTAAGGATGTAATAATTGTTTACTTAATCAATGCTAATGACCAAAAATATATTCCCAAAAAACTTAATGGCTTTGCAGTCCAAACTAGAGTGACTGGAACTATTAAACCTCGTGCTCAATTTGAAGTCACACCCAGAGTCAAGATTTCTGCAAATAAAAATAGTTTTGGAAAACAATTGGCTCAACCCAAAAAAATTGACCAAGTGAAGCAGCAGTATGAGCAGTGCTTGTTAGGTATTAGTGGCGTGAACGGAGTTGGTATCAGCAAAGATGCGAATGGGAAGGATGTAATTGTTATTTATTTGCTCAATGCTAATGTGCAAAAATATATTCCTAAAAAGCTTGATGGCTTCGGGGTACAAACTAAAGTAACAGGAGTTATTAAACCTCTTTAAAAAGTACCAATTAGAGATGTTGCATTTTAACGTTTCTACTTCAAGATTTATTCAAATTTAAATCCCAGATTTGCTCAATAAATCTGGGATTTAAACTGCAACTTTTATTAATGTGTAATTTGAAAAGCCCAATAGTAGAGTTTGTATTTAAAGAGCGTCAATTTGTCCTGTGACTTCGCCACGAACTGGCACCCCTTCTAACTGGTTTGGCAAGCGGTTGAGCACTGTAGCATTGATGACACCAACGATAATAGCTTCTTTTTTTGGTTCAACGATGCGATGAGATATCATAACTACTCCCGGAATTGCCAGTAGATTGGCTTCGTGGCGTTGAATAATGCTTTCTATTTGGCTGTCTGGTGGTGATGGTGTTGGTGAATAATCTCGCGGCCCCATTTCTAGTCCTAACTCAGTTTGGTTAGGTATTTGGAATTGTGGTTGTTCAGCGTTAGTCATAAAAAGCTCCACGCGATCGCCTCATCTCAATCCTAGTGGAAAATGCTCCGCCTCATGATGAAGAGGCGGAGGTTTATAGTCAGGACTTTAGTGCTTCAAAATCTAGAACTAAAATCCTGACTACGAGCTGATCCACCATTGAGGAGTCGTCTAGGTGTAAAGGTTAATGTCTAGAGCTGCGAGTACCCTTTGAATCTTGTTAGCGAAGGTATAGCCCCCGCCACCAGCGAATAGCAAGCCCACAGGTGCCCAACGATTGTCCCAAGTCCAGATCAATGAGCCGGAGTCGCCACCAGCGCTAAAGGGTGAGCCGGATGTGCTTTGAATCGTGAGTTGATCTCGGAAAAGTGCTACGCGACCACCACCGTAGTTGACGTTGATTGTGGCTGACAAATCGGTAATGCGTCCTTGAGTCAGATTTGTTGTCCGTCCTGTTTTACCAACGACTTGGTTGATTGTTGGTGCTACGGGAGTGCTATTGATGCGGAAGTAAATTTCACTTCCACCGCTCTCATACTTCAACTCGGGGCGTACACGGTCTGGCCAAGCCCAAGCTGTGGCGGCGTCAACATAGTTAGCTCCACCGGCAAAGTTGATTGGTACCCAAGACTCCAGGATTGCAACTTGGTCAGCCGGATTGTTACCACCATCTAAACGCCCTGGCTGGAGGATGGCGTCACCAACACTGGCGCTATTGGAATTAGCCAATACGTGGTTGTTGCTGAGAATCAAGAGGCGACTAGAACGAGGAGCGCGATTCCCCCTGCTCAATGCGCCTAGTGTCCCTGCTGTGATAGCAAAATGACCCACGGAAACACCTCCTGGAGCGGGACGGAAGCGAGCACGCTGATTAAGTGCATCGATGTGACCAGTGGGGATTTGGTTAATGGATAACTCGGTGAGAGCACGTGTACCAGCTATTGCAGACAGTTCGCTCAATAACTGCTCTGTGCTGAGGGTATCGATTGTGTAGATATTGAGGGAGAGTTTTCCGGGTGTGGGATTGCTGCTCAGACCTGAAAGTATGGATTGAGCATCAGGGGAGCCAATCCCTACGCCCACGATGTTGGAACCGCCTGCTTCCCGTGCTGAGGTTGCAGATGCAGCGATCGCTTGGGTTGTGGCGACCAAACTTTTCTCGATCTCGTCTTTTAAGGAAAGGAGATCTGGGTCTACTTGAGACAGAATTTCTTGGAGGGCTTGTGCTGCTGCTTCAGCCTGCAAACTTTCTTCGTTTCCTGGTGGTAGAAATCCTTCTGTTCCAGTCTCGTTTAGAAATGATTCTTGGGGATTGGAATTACCAGGGTTGTTAAATTCTTGTGGTGTGTTCGACATACTGTTTTTTCTGTTGATTTATCTCGTGAGTACATATTCAAAGTAGCTGCCTGTACTTAGGGATGAATAGTACCCATAAGGGTTATATTTGCAACAGAAAAAAAGTATTCTTCAATACAATAGACTGCTTTTAGCCATGAAAAAAGGGCATTACCCCCATTTATCTACTTGGTAAGTAGAGTTGATGGAGGTGAGGTGAGATATTTAATTGTGTTCACGATTGGCAATGAATAAAATGTTAGCTGAATTGATTAAAAGAACAGAAAAAATTGACAAAAAAACTGTTACAAATTCACTTATTTGCTGCAAAAAATCTCAATATTGCTATCAATTGAATACTGAAAAGATAGCTTCAATTTGCCTTAATTTCATGATTACCGTTGCGGATAGCCCAGGCCATATCTAAGAGTTGTGTCCAGCGCTTTTGTAGTTGTTTGGGGGTGCATTTAATGACTTTAGCGATCGCCTGATCACCATGCTGTGCTATCTTCAAACTGAGGATTTGCTGCTGCTCCTGGGACAGTTGAGCTAAAAACATTTCCCATTGTGGCGCTGACAGACCTAGCTTGTGTTCTAAACCGGCACCTAGCCATTGGTGTACTAATTGCCAATGATGTTGCTTGGCGAACTTTTCTACATGATATTTAAAGCGTTGTTGGAGATAATCGCGCTGACGGCTGGTTAAACCGAGAATTTGGTCAATTTCGGGTGCAGAAAGGTCTTGTAATTTCAAAGTCAGGTAATTAACACAGTCAGATTGACCTTGAGACTCCAGATATCTAATTAATTCGGTAACGACGCGATCGCGTTCTGATTCTTCAGAAGGATCGAAGTTGGTTTGTGCTACCATTTGCGATCGCAGTTGCTGTACCGCTGAGTTACGTTGATAAGCTTCTGCTTCTTCGCCCTTAGCCGACTCTACCGCCATTTCAATATCCACAGTGGTTTCCTGGGGTTGGCGACGAGCGAATCCTTGAGCACGCAAAATAATCAATTGCTGACTAGCACTACCATGTAAATTAATGCGGCGCTTGGCATACTGTTCTGAAAATGCCATATATTCTGCTAATTGCAACTGCGTCCGTGGGGTGTAATCTTCTGGGAGTTCATTTTCCCGACGAAAAGCTTTGATAGCTTCGATATAAAAGGCTTGTAGGAAATCTTCGATTAAATTATAGCGACCTTCAAACCCTAATTCTGAACCAGCGGTAGTAACATGTCGATAAACTATCGCACCTAAGTTACTATGTAATTCTACGCGCCCCCGCTTGGAACCCAATTGATAATAACGCAAACATTTTTGCAGACGATGCCTTGCTAGTGTCAGCTGCCAAGATTGAATCTCGCCAGATGTTTGAATGCGGGAGCTTTTATCGCAAATGCGTTCTACTTCTCTAGCCATGCGTCTGGCTACAGCTTGTACACAACCGGATGCAGCTTTCACTTGGGCTTGCATTTCTTGACACAACAATTGCATCAGGGTGTCTATTGTGCCGGTTGATAATTCATCAGTCGCAGCGTAGCCGTTAAAAGCAGATGAGGAAGTTGGTAGACTGGCAAGATTAGCTTTCATGAATTTTCCTAGATGTGGTATCGCACCGTAATTACAAAACCAAGTCAGCACAACAAACCAGTCCTGATAGAAGAATTTCTCGGCGTTCTTCTATTGAGACTTTCAGCGCGTGCTGCTCACATATAAGACTGTAGGAAATTTGTAAAAGTTACGGGCGAGGTAGTGTGTCGGTTTTTTCACAAGCAACTGCATTAGGGCTGAAATTGGCAGATTCAACCTATGCTAAAAATAGTTAGAACTATTGCTGGGCTTAACTTGATCACCATTGCCTTTTCGGCACTCGCAGCTCGCCTAAGTATGACGATCGCAGAACTGGAGTCTTTTTTATCATGTTTTCCGAAATAGACTGGTGAGTTGATGAAGCGCGGTGCTTACACCCATGCTATTGCTGCTTCCCAGCCTAAACCCCGTCGTGTAATCATTGGTTCTTCTCCCGTCAAATCTAAAATCGTGGACACCTCATAAGTCGGTTCTTCGCCAGTGTCTACAATGACATCTACCAAAGTGTCTAAACGGTCAAACAGTTCTATCTGAGACAGAATCGGCTTGAGGCTATTCTCAACTATTTGAACATCTGCTTCATCAGGTGGTAAATGGGCTGAAGTGGAAATAATCGGATTTCCTAAAGCAGACAGTAACGCTAGACATACAGTATGATTTGGCACTCTGATTCCCGTGGTCTTGCGCTTAGGACTTTGTACCAGCTTTGGTACTAATTTAGTAGCGGGTAGCAAAAATGTATATGGCCCTGGAATCAAACGCTTCATAATTCGATAAGCTGTATCACTTACAGAAGAATAAGTTGCCACATTAGATAGAGAGGGACACAAAAAGGTCAGAGGTTTATCATTTGCTAACTGCTTAATTTTCCTGACGCGTTCCACCGCCGATCTGGCATTCAAATCGCAACCAATTGCATAAACTGTATCAGTAGGGTAGAGCATGACTGCACCGCTAGAAAGTGCCGATTTTACTTCCTCTATTCGGCGATTTTGGGGATTATCAGGATGGAGTGTGAAAATTTTTGCCATAAGGGCTGGGGATGAGGGACTGGCGGCTAGAGGCTGGGAACTAGGGATGAGGGATTAGGGAGGATGGAAAATTATTCTTGACTTTTGACGAACAATCAATAACAAATGACAAAATCTATGACTAAAATTGCTTATCTTCAATGTCCGACGGGAATTTCTGGTGATATGTGCTTGGGTGCTGTGGTGAGTTTGGGTGTTCCCATTGAGTATTTGGCTGAAAAACTCGGTGGTTTGGGAATCGCTCACGAATATCAGTTGCGGACGGAATTTGTGCAGCGCAACGGACAGCAAGCAACTAAAGTTCATGTGGATTTGGTACACGATCACCACCACGACGATGCACATAGTCACCATCATGGACGCCACTTACCGGAAATCGAGCGCCGGATTCTCCAAGGGGGGTTGCCATCGAGAGCAGAAGCCTGGAGTTTAGCTGTTTTCCGGCAGCTAGCAGTGGCAGAGGGGGCTGTCCATGGCATTTCTCCGGAAAAAGTTCATTTTCATGAAGTTGGTGCTGTGGATGCAATGGTCGATATTGTGGGTACTTGCTTGGGGTTGGATTGGTTGGGCATTGACAGCGATAATGAGGGATTACCTCTACTTTATTGCTCGGCGTTTCCCACTGGTGGGGGAACGGTTCGCGCCGCACATGGTCAGATGGCGGTACCTGTACCAGCGGTGTTGAAGCTGTGGGAGATGCGGAGTTGTCCTGTTTATAGCAATGGTATTGAGCGAGAATTGGTGACACCGACGGGCGCAGCGATCGCCACTACTTTGGCTAGAGAGTTCGGCGCGCCACCACCAATCACTATTCACCAAGTAGGACTAGGCGCAGGCAGCATAGATTTGCCCATCCCCAATATACTACGGCTCTGGATGGGGGAAGTGACAAATTGCCACTTAGATTTGAGTCAAGCGATGGAAACTGTATCGGTGCTGGAAACTCAAATTGATGACTTGAATCCCCAGGCGATCGGTTATGTGTTTGAGGCGTTGTTCGCGGCTGGTGCTTTGGATGTGTTCACTCAAGCGATTGGGATGAAAAAGTCTCGTCCAGGAATTTTGTTAACTGTGATCTGCTATCCGGATCTTTTACCCAGTTGTGAAGCGATTTTATTCCGGGAAACGACGACTCTAGGAATTCGACGGACGACGCAACAACGAACTGTCCTCAAACGAGAAATTCAACATGTGGAAACAGAATATGGGGCGGTGCGGGTGAAGGTAGCGTGGCAAAATCAAGAGGCGATCGCTAATGTGCAACCAGAATATGAAGATTGTGCAGAATTAGCACGCAGACATAACATTCCTTGGCGGGAAATTCAGCAGCTAGTGCTACAGAATTGGTATTTAGAACACAAGAACTAGATATATCAATTAACAATTAATAATAGAGACGCGAGATTTCGCGTCTCTACAAAATGAACTGTGTTAAATCCTAATCTACTGATTTAACTGCTCTATTTACAGATGCGGCTGCGTCTTCAGCTGACCGCTGAATATTTTTGCCTGCATCTTCTGTTGCACGTTGCACATTTTTTGTCAAGTCTTTAGCGGCTTGTTGGGTGTTTTCTTGAATATTTTCTATTCCTCGCTGAGTTCCCTCGCTAACACCTTGTCTGACGTCTTCAACTGAATTACTAATATTTTCTCCCAGGCGTTTGACTCTTTCACCTAAGGGTGTACCTTGACGGAAATTTTCCACATATTGATCGGGGCTGTCAATGCCTTTTTGTTCAACATTTTTGCGAGCATTATCGCTTAAGGCTTTAGCTTGAGCGTCGGCTGCTTTTTCAGTTGCTTTTGAGCGGGGATCGACATCACTAAAGTTGTTTATTCCTCCTTCATAAGGAGTTTTAACTTCATAACTTTTTGTAGGATCATATCTTTGGGCATTGGGTGGTTGAGCGCCAGGTTGTGAAGGCTGTGCGGCTATATCTGGACGGTTACAGGCTTGGGCAATCAATAAAAATACTCCCGCTAAAAACACTGTTAAAATCTTCAAAGGACGGAGGTTTTTTACCCAAGAAACTATTCTTTGCATGTTGCTACTCCTTGTTGTTTTGTCGTACTAGTAGATTTTTTTATTTATGCAAAAATCTACAATCTTCGCTGTCTACTGCACAATAATTCTACTTACCAACTGCTGGATCTTTCTGTAGTTCAGGTCTTGCGCTTGCTTCATCTGCTTTGTTTTTTAAAAAGCTGGAAGCATCTTCAACAGATTCTTTCACAGTTTCCAGACGTTCTTGAATTCGAGTTTTCAAGTCTGGGTTATTCTGAATCAAACCGCCTGGTTCAGGCTGTTGGAAGTTCTCTTCTGTAATAATTGGTAATTCTTGTGCTTTTTCAGATCTACCTGCTGGTGTCTCAGCGCCAGGATAGAGGATTTTGGATTCTCTATTGGTGGCGATCAAGTACTGTGAATTTAGCTGTAAACTGGCTTGATCGCGTTCATTTTTATTCTTTGAGTTGGTTATTTTTGGGTCAGTGGACTCTTGATAAATAGTGTATTTATCGCCGCCGTTTTTATATGGGTTGTTAGCGCCACCTGCTTGGACAGCAGGGTTTTGGGGGTTAGCACCTTGAATATTTGCTCCACTACATGCGGTGGTAAATATCAATAACAGTCCAGCGAAGAAAACAGTTAATACTTGGCGCGATCGCTGTTGTTTCCAAAAAGATATCAGACCGCTCATTCAGACCTCCTTACAACCGCAGATTATTTACTAAATCGTTTCACTACTTATTAGTTTTACGATTTGGTTCTCTGGTTTTAGTTGATTATTTTTTGAATATCCGTCATCTAATATATACATTCAAAACATGCTTTTCCTCTAGCGTAGGTCTTAGTATTCCTAATACCAAGATATTTTTTTTATCTAACTGTAGAGAGATTCATCTTTTGTCAGCGCCATATTACCGCTTTTTGTTTATGTAAAAGTATAACGATATCTCTCTGAGATCCTCTCAAAGTTTAGCTGGCTTATGGTTGAAAAATAATTCAAGGTTATAGCAATTCTGTTTATAGCAGAAATATATTTTTGTTGTGGACAGGTTACAGTGTAACGGTTGTAAACTCTTGCCTGCAATTTTTTCAAAAGCTGTTGACGCTTAGGTAGTGTACCATAATATTTGAAGTATTTAACCCTCAGTTTTTAACTATACTCTACTGTGATGCTGAAGCAAATTTTGCGCTGGCTAATTTTAGTTGGGACACTATTTTTTTTATCGAAAGCTGTGTATGATCACTGGTTAGAAGTGACAGCTATCCAAATTGATGAAATAGGATGGGCAATTTTAGTGATCGCTACAGGTATGACTTTATTAGCACATATTTGGGCAGGC
This sequence comes from Fortiea contorta PCC 7126, assembly GCF_000332295.1. Classification (GTDB taxonomy): domain Bacteria; phylum Cyanobacteriota; class Cyanobacteriia; order Cyanobacteriales; family Nostocaceae; genus Fortiea; species Fortiea contorta. The sequence continues at coordinate 4,700,830 of NZ_KB235930.1, forward strand.
TGGATCTGGACTTTGATTTTGAAAGAATTAAAGCAGCCTATAGAATCTTTTCATTTTATCCAAGTCTATCTAAAAACTAACATTGCTAAATACTTACCAGGGAATGTATGGCATTACTACGGGCGAATTGTGGCGGCAAAAAATGCTAATATTCCTACTAGTGCAGCTACTTTAAGTGTTCTATTGGAACCGCTGCTTATGGCGACAGCAGGTTTGATGATGATTATTTTATTTGGTAGTCAATTAGCTGTGAATCAGACAAATTTTCTACTGCAAATCTGCCAATTTATGATTTTAATTTTGGTACTTTGTGCGATTAATCCTGGTTTTTTAAACTTAGCTATTCGCTTTTTACACAAGTGGAAAACTAAAAAATCTCCCCAAAATAACGAGTCAAGTATTAACTTATATATTGAGCGCTATCCTCTTCGTCCTTTGTTAGGAGAATTGGCATTTTTATGGCTGCGTAGCACTGGGTTTATTTTAACTTTTTTTGCTCTCGGCCCATTGCATATCCATCAAATTCCTTTGTTGCTGGGTGCGTTTAGTTGCGCTTGGTTGCTGGGGTTGGTGGTTCCCGGTGCGCCTGGGGGACTGGGTGTGTTTGAAGCAACAGCGATCGCTCTGTTGCAGCATCGGTTTCCAGCGGCTATAGTTATTAGTGCGATCGCTCTTTATCGTTTAATCAGTATAATTGCAGAAACTGTCGCTGCTGCTTTAGCTTGGCTTGATGAACGTCTATCTACTTAATCTGTGAAAACACGCGATAAGCATCTAGATTTAACTGAGAATAAGAAGCTGGTTGATCTGCTTGCATTTTAATCAAGTTATATTCTACATTTTCTGCATAAATCGCAAAGGTGATATTAAAGATTTCCAGAAAATGGATAAACCACTTGCATTCATTTTCCGGATACTGTTCATAATAATTAATCAGGTGAGCAATCCGCAGCTCTAAATGACTGCGCGCGTGCTTACAAATGAGAATAATCTTGAGTAACATAATAATTAATGTCAAGGGATTACCCTGCGAGAGTAAGACAACAAATAACTGTGAAGGTTCTTGTCCGTTCTCTGTCGTTAGATAATCAATGAGACGATTGCAAATTCTCAAAAGTAAATTTTTATTGATATTTTCTTCGTCATACTCAGTTCTCCACTCAGATAATTTATCTGCTATCTGCTGCTTAACAGTCTCAACATATTCTTGATTTTCTATAGTATAAAACAAATATTTTTGTATACTATTTTTAAATGCTTGTATGGGTTGATTTTGCGTTTGCTTGAGAAATATATTCGCTAAATTTTCATGACTAAATACACCTTTTTTCACCACAATCATCTTAATCAAACGTAAAACATAATCTCCGAGGATACTGGGATTTTTATAACGCGTGGCGCTAGAAGCAGCGGATTGAGAACGCGCAATATACATTGCTAGCTCAAACTTAAATTTATCTTTCATCTGTTTAGAAAGTTTTTTGGCTGCTTCTTGTTGCTCTTTAGAGCGATTGGTGTCAAAAGATTGAGCAACTAATAAATAAGAACTGTAGCGGTTAGCCCAGTGACTATTATTATTTGGTTTTTGTATAGGCTGATGATATTTATGTGTAAATGATTTTAATTCTGCATAATCATCGCTATTAATAAAATTTTCTAACCAAATCTTATATGTATTTACTTGCGGATTACTTGTCTTCAGCCAGAACTGGTATTTAGCAAGTGTGTACAATAATTCTTGAATATATTTATAATTTCTTTTAGATTCCCAATTATTGATGATGATGTAACAACAACGTTTAATAGTATGTTGAAATTCTTGCTCATTGGTCACATAAAAACTTGCTTGTTTTTTGAGGTTTTTATGTATATTTTCTGAATTAATAAAATCTATAATTAAATGCTTAAACTCTTGCAAAACTTCTTCTGGTGAACATGTTTGTACAATTTCTACTAAGAAGTTGTAGAGTCGTTCTTGTGCAATCTGTAGATTAAGCTGCTGAGAATTGCACTTAAAAATATCTTGATGTTCCTGATAAGGTTTTAAACTATTAGCGGTCATGCGAGTTTCTCAGACCAAATATTTTACTGATTTTATTTACAGCTTAACCTTGGTCAGGGATAGTATCAATGTGTTGTTCAAAGTTTAAGTAATTTTTTGACAGAGATTTAATGAACTCACGAAATCAATATCAATTATTTAATTAAACTTGTTGAAAAATTCAGAAAGGTACAAGATTTATGGCAATTTTTAGGGAAAGTCACGCAAAAATGAGCAATCGCGTCTTTAAACCTCAGTTCAGTGATTATACGAGACTTGAATCCTGAAAAACTCTATACTTGAATGAGAAATATCAATTTATTGTGAGATGCTTTGCGAAGCTGCGCCAAATCTGAGCTTTTTTCAACGCAACTTTTCATGACACAGTTACGCGAAGTCCCCAAATAATGAGGCGCGTTTTCATAAACTATTGGTATCAGGAGCAGTATTATCTTTTCTGCTCGGGAACTGCTACGTAAAGGTTAGTAAAGCACAAAACTTTACGTTTCTTTGGGGCTAAAAACTTTTGTAGAAACGCAAAACTTTACGTCTCTACATTTAAAACTTTAGTGGGGGTGGAGGGACTTGAACCCTCACGACCGTTTAAGGTCAACGGATTTTCATTCTTTCGCAGCTTTCGCTACTGCCTAGAAGGTTTGACTATCATAGGCTTTAAGAATTGGACTCTCCCTTTACCCTCGACTTAACGTTAGGGTAGCTCCCGTCGTGTCTCTGCACCTTCCCGCAATTTAGGATGATCAACATAACGTTAAATCTCCAATTTTTGGGCTTGGCTCAGGATTGCCATGTCTGTAGTCAGATTTAGGTTTCCCTGAGTTTGAGAGCTTACACTTGAAAGATTTCTCTAGCAAGGCTCAGTTATCTAAGTCCGTAGCGTCTACCATTCCGCCACACCCCCTAACTGCTTAGGGTTTAGTTTTCTTTGGAAGCTGCAAATACTTCCTTGTTTAGTCGAGCATTAATTACATTTTTCTTACAACTGGTTTCGAGCAAGCTTTTCCAGGTGTAGTAATTTTGCTGCTCTAGTGACTATACCAAACATATGTTAAACACGCAACAAATATTTTGTGGCTGTTTTTCATTTGAAGGCTTGTTAAGCATATCATAATCTTTTGCCGCTGGGCTATTTTGCACATCCCCAAAAAATATGGATGATGAAATACCTCCACCACAGGTGTTTGAGACATTTATACATTTTTTCATCTCTAGTGTAGAGCCATCCATAAGCGATCGCTAGGCAGAGCATCGGCAAGGGGAATGTCCATGATACTTTTCTCAGTTTCAGCATTCAGCCTATGATGAAAGATGGAAGCACTGAATGGTATTGTCTATTTAGAGAAAGAATTATGATTGTAGCCCTGCTTTATTTGATTTTGGCTGGAGCTTATCTGTTAGTCATTCCAGTGGCTGTTCTACTATACCTGAAGCAGCGGTGGCATGTGGCTAGCTCGGTGGAGCGCACCTTGATGTACTTTTTGGTGTTCTTCTTCTTTCCAGGGTTGTTGGTTCTATCGCCGGTTGTGAATTTTCGACCCCAGCGGCGACAAATTGAAGTTTAGCGAAATTGGTAGGTCATAACTCTCATGCGACGCATTGACGCTCTTGGTTTTGCCTTGGGGATTTTTGTGGCTGGCGGTTTAGCATATGCTCTATTACAACTAATTGGTTTAGATGACCAAAAAGCTGGTATGTGGAGTCAAGTACTACTGGTCAGTGGCTTGCTAGGCTGGTTAGTCACATACCTTGTGCGTGCGGTGGGGCAAAAAATGACCTACCATCAACAACGGGAACAGTACGAAGAAGCGTTTTTGGAAAAGCGCCTAGCTGAACTCTCTCCCGAAGAACTAGCAAAAATTCAAGCGGAAATTGAACAAGAAAGGCAAAGTCAGCTGTAAAATCGTTGTCTGTCATTTGTTCTCATGACAAATGACTCATGACAAACAACAAATGACTAACATGACTGCCATTTCTGATCGCTTTCAAACTCTACGACAAAATCGAGAGTGTGCTCTGATTCCTTTTATCACCGCTGGTGATCCAGATTTAGCCACTACAGCCGCAGCTTTGGCAACTCTGGATCGCAGTGGTGCAGATATCATTGAACTAGGCGTTCCCTATTCTGATCCGCTAGCTGACGGCCCAGTGATTCAAGCCGCTGCTACCCGCGCTCTCCAACGGGGAACAACGCTGGATCAAGTTTTGGAAATGTTACAAGCGACTACTCCGAGCTTGCGATCGCCCATAATCTTATTTACCTACTACAATCCGATTTTGCACCGGGGGATAGAAAAGTTTCTCCAGCAAGTTGCTACCGCAGGGGTAGCAGGCTTAGTGGTGCCTGATTTACCCTTAGAGGAGGCTGGGGGGTTACTCCAATCAGCCCAGAATTTAGGAATTGATTTAACCTTACTAGTGGCTCCCACTAGTTCCGCTGAACGAATTAAAGCGATCGCCCATTCATCCCAAGGATTTATCTATTTGGTCAGTGTTACCGGCGTCACCGGAATGCGATCGCAAATCGAAACCAGAGTCTCAGATTTACTCAACCAAATCCGAGAAATTACTGAAAAGCCTATTGGTGTTGGTTTCGGCATTTCTCAACTAGACCAAGCTCGTCAGGTAAAAGAATGGGGAGCAGATGCAGCAATAGTAGGTAGCGCTTTTGTCAAGCGACTAGCAGAAGGTACTCCAGAGCAAGGACTGTCGGCTATTGCCCAATTCTGTCAAAATCTCAAAGCAGCCATCAATACCAGCGATAACGGCATAAATACTCAAACTAATCATAGTGATAAAGTAGATTAAAAAATGATAACAGCGTATTTTTTTATCAGTATTTGGTAGACAATTGAACCGATATGGTTTTGAATATTAAGAGCATCTGTCAAGCCGTAAAGAAACTAGCTGATACAGTAGCTTATAGTTTGAGTATTATGTGAAGTTAAGTAGGCGAGATAACCTAGGAGTGTGAGAGTGAGTCAGTCGCAAACAAAAAAAGTTCCGTCGCCATTGAGGAGCAAAAGCAATGAGTGAGAGTATGGCATTTATCGGCGGTGTCGCCGTAGCAGGACTGGCGGCTCTTGTATTGCTCAAAGGGACAGGTAGTCCCATACAACCCAACTTCGCGGTGGCTCCACAAATACCCGCTACCGTAGTAGCGCCTCAAGTGATTCCACCACAAGCCCCGTATCCTTACGCACAACCAGTTTATCCGAACAATCAACCGCCCAGTGCACCAAACTCCGACCAGCGACTAGAGCTAGACCGGATAAACATGCAGATGGAACGTTTGAAAAGTGACAACGAACAGTTGCGAGTACAAAACCAACAACTGCAATTCCAAGTCCAAACTTATAACAACAACCAACAACAACTACAATTCTCCCAACAGCAAGCCAACCAAAAAACCGCCTTACAACCCCAAACTCCGTGGTGGTCTTCACCCATTGTTTGGGCGGTCGGAGGTATGACTTTAACTATTGGTGGTGGTGTGGTAGTTGCTGGAGTGTTAGCATTATTCTCACCCAGACAGCGCCCCCGTACTGTACAAGTAATCCATCCCTACCAAGGCCCAACACCACCACTGGTTCCTATCCGTCGCGCCGAATTTTTACCCCCCAGGGCAGAAGCAAGACGCATGGAAACTCCGCAGTATGATGAAATGCCTTGAAGGTAAAGCGATCGTTGGTTTGATTAGTAGATAAATACCGATCTGTTGGTATTGACCACAAAATAACTGCAAATCCTACAAATTAATTGTCAGCAGACTCACATCTCACGCCAACTCGGCTCATATCATTTGAAATTTTGGATTTTAGATTTTGGATTGGAAATTATTTTCTGTGTCCAGCTTTCCTAAATCCATCTGTAGTTGTAATTTTTCAAATTGGTATTAAATATAGAGAAGTGAGTATCTGTTATTTTCGCAGATAAATTATTACCTACCCAATCATAGCCGTCCGAAATTTATCTCGGTCGGCATATTGTCGTGCTAAGTCTCAATGTAAATCTCGATAATGTGAAGTTTATCGAATAGCAGCGCCCAAGCTAGCCTAGCTCCAGTACTTAACTTAGCGAGTGATGATTAATTTCTTACCACTACTACTTATGAGCAAAAATTAGTTATTGCTTAGTAATAACACAAAGCAATTTAACACATAGTCTTCCAGATGACTGATCGACAGTTTATTCCTGTAGCCTCAGATTTAGTAATTCAATTGCAGTAAATTAACGACTATAATCGCTTTGCGGCACTTGGTATATTTTCTTTAACCTATATACTTTACAAAATTGCCTGATTTTTAAAATATATTTGCATAGCTACAGAGAATATCTATTGTGATTTATTTGGCTGTTAATCAGATAGCTATACTGACAACACCGTTATGCTTGTTGACGATAACTAACTATGACAGTTTTATAAGTGGTGTCATTGATATGACAAGAAGATAGTATTTCTGTATTTTGAAGTATATGTACATTTCTCCAAGAATAAGTGTTGTGGTTAAAACAGCAGTGCTTATTCCTCGAATTGTATTGGGATATATATCAATTTGAATAAGTGTGACAATAAAACTAACATCAATTATTTTTGATGTTGACACACATTTGACGCCAGGATTTCACCACAAAAAACCAGATTATTTAAAAGGAGTAACACCGTAATACGTCAATCGTCTATCAACTTTATTTAGTAAACAAGTACATCATGGCGGCAATCAAGACACGATTTACAGTTACTCAAAGCCACAAAATAAAAGCTTTGTGAATACCGCCAAAATAGCCAATAACTTGTTTTAAACTAACTAGAGTCAATTCATCTCTACTTAGTCTTCAAAAAGTCATTAATATTTATTTTACTATTTGAAGACTGGATAAAATAACAATTGCTACCCCAAAAAAAGAGATAATCTTTACTTTATAAATAGCAGATTTTGGGGTCAACTTCGCACAACTGTTTTTGGATAACTAGGATTGTGTATATACTTTTGGAGCTTAATTTTTCTGCCTCCAATATACACGAACTTGGTCATATCCAAACATCATTAGAAAATCAATTTCTGCACACATACCAATGACATCTACCCTCTCATGGACGAGGCGTAAAAAACTCTTTTTTACGCTTTTTTACACCAGTACATTGATTTGTACAACGCAAGCAAGCGTGGGACAAACAAACACAATCAACAACACAGCCAGCGGCACAGCCAACGGCACACCAATCACCAACTCAAACACAGTCAGACTCACAGCCAACACAGCCGCCCTAGAACTAATAAAAACCGGAGACAAAGCCGCAGCCGAACCAGGAGACAGCATAGTCTATCGGCTAGCAATCACCAACAAAGGGACAACAGCAGCCAACAACCTAATCATCAACGACAGACTACCCCTAGGCATCAGACTCATCAACAAAACACTCACAGGCAGCATCAACAACAACAGCATCGCCCTCACAGCCAACAGCAACAGCCGCAGCATCAGCATCAGCCCAGTAGACAACAGCATCCAACTGCAACCAAACCAAACCCTAGTCATAGTCTACGCCGGAGAAATCACACCAGACGCCATCAGAGGCACAGGCACAAACCTAGCCATCGCCCAAGCCGGCAACCTCACAAGTAACCCCAGTAGCCACACCATCAGAATCAGACCAGGAATCCTCTCCGACTGCGGCACCCTCATCGGTAGAGTATTCATCGACAAAAACAACGACGGCGAACAACAAAACAACGAACCAGGCATCGGTAACGCCGTCATCTACATCGACGACGGCACCCGCATCATCACCGACAACAACGGACTCTACTCCCTCAGCAACGTCATCAGTGGCAATCGCACCGCCACACTAGACCTGACCAGCCTACCAGGATACGCCCTCGCACCCAACAAATACATCATCGAAAAAAATAGCCACACCAGACTAGCCAAACTCGCACCAGGAAGCATGGTGAGAATCAACTTCGGCGTCACACCAGCCTTTGGGGAACAAAAACGATGAACCACAACCAACAACAACCCACCCGGAACCAACCCTGGCCAATCCTCAGCCACAGCGCAGGCATCATCCCCACACTCATCACCCTCATCGCCCCCGCCTGGGGAAACCCCGCCCCCAACATCGCCCCGCAAATTAGTCCCATTCAAATAGACATCAGACCCCTACAAGACCCACGAGTAGTCGCCGACGGACGTTCCACCATCAAAATCAAAGGACAAATCACCGATAGTCAAGGTCAACCACTCAACCAAGACATCATCGTCACCCTCACCAGCAGCGCTGGTCAATTCATCGGAGCCGACCATAACCGGGACCAAAGCGGCTTTCAAATCCTGGTGAGCAACGGCGAATTCATCGCCACCCTCCGCACCGACATCAAACCCCAACAAGTACGCATCCGCGCCGCCATCGACCACATCCTCACCACCAGCGAGCTGACCCCCACAGAAATTACACCCATAGCCCCACAACAAGGGCAAATCGAAGCCTACACCCAAGTAGAATTCACCACCCATTTGCGACCCTCCCTCGCCACAGGCGTCATCAACCTCCGCCTCGGGCCCAGAGGTACAAACTACTGGGGTAGTTACCGCGACTTTCTCAACCCCGAAAAAATCGGCGGGACACAACTAGACTTCAGCGCCCAAGTCTTCGCCACCGGTGCAGTCGGCGAGTGGCGCTTCACCGGCGCATACAACAGCCAACGACCACTCAACCTTGATTGCGAAAACCGCAATCGTCTGTTTGGTGGTGTACAGTTTTGCGAACAACAATACCCAGTCTACGGCGACAGTTCCACATTCACATCCACCGCCCCCTCCATCGATAGCGTCTATGCCAAGTTCGAGCGCACCTCACCAGTCCCTGGCGCCGAACCAGACTATGTGATGTGGGGCGACTACGACACCAACGAATTCAACCGCAGCTCCCAACTCTACACCGCCACCGCCCGTCAACTCCACGGCTTCAAAGCCAACTACAACTTTGGCAATTTGCAAGTTACAGGGTTGTACGCCAACAACATCGAAGGATTCCAACGAGATACCATCCTCCCCAACGGTACCAGCGGTAACTACTTCCTCTCCCGACGCTTGTTGGTAGGAGGAAGTGAAACAGTGTATGTGGAATCAGAAGAAATTAATCGTCCAGGGACAGTAGTCGCCAGAACTCAACTATTCCGGGGTGCAGATTACAACATTGATTATGACCGAGGGACATTGTTCTTCCGTCGTCCTTTACAAGCGACAGAACTCAATCCCTTCGGTAGCACCCTCGTCAGACGGATTGTTGTTACCTACCAAAATGAAGGAGCGCAGAATTCGCAACTTTATGGTGGGCGATTGCAATACAACCTATCTCCACAGCTAGAAAACAAATCATTTGTTGGTGCGTCTTATTTGTTAGAAGACCAAGGCGCTCAAGATTGGCGATTATTTGGTGCAGATTTCCATTTATCTTTGGGTAATGGCAGTCAAATTGTCGGTGAATATGCTCGCTCGCAAAACAATCTCGTCAATAGTGCGAGTGTGGATGGCGCCGCTTATCGTTTAGAGGCGATAGCTTCTTTGAGTCGGAGTTTGTCAGCAGGGGCTTACTATCGGGCGGTGGAGCCGAATTTTGCCAATAATGCCACTTTCAGTTTTGCACCGGGACAAACGCGCTATGGTGGGTCGTTGTTGGCAAAAGTGACGCCAACAACGGCGCTGCGAGCGGCGTACGATTTTGAGGAGAACTACGGTACACGGGCGACGGGGGTGACGGGATTTTTTGATTTGTTTGACCCCCAACCCCAAGGGCGACCGGGGGAACGGTTGAGTAATACTTTGCAGACTTGGCGGGCGGGGATTGTGCAACAGTTGGGGAATGCAGATGTGAGTGTGGAGTATGTCAACCGCCGCCGAGATGACCGGGTGAGTAATCGGTTGAGTGGGGAGGCGAGTCAGTTGGTGTCGCGGTTGAAGTTACCGTTGACTGATTCGTTGACGTTTCAGGGTTTGAATGAGTTGAATTTGGGTGGGAGTGACCCGCTGTATCCGAATCGTACGACTTTGGGGCTGGATTGGCAGGCGTACCCGGGGGTGAAGTTGCGTTTGGCACATCAATTTTTTGAGAATAGTAGTTTGGTACCGGGGAATTCGTTGACGACTGTGGAGACGATTTTGGAGCGGAAGTTGTGGGGGGAGACGAATTTGACGGGGCGGTATGCGCTGCTGTCGGCGGTGAATGGTTTGCAAGGTCAGGGGGCTGTGGGTTTGAATCACCGCTGGACGGTGGCGCCGGGTCTGCGGTTGGGTGTGGGGTATGAGTATGTGTTTAAGAATGTGTTTAATGGTACGGCGTCGGGGGCACAGTTTGAGCAATATTACGCAGTGGGACAGACGGCGGCGAGTTTGGGGCTATTTTCGGGGTCGGTGTATAGTTTGGGGCTGGAGTATACGGATAATCCAGGTTTTCAGGCGAGTACGCGTTTTGAGTATCGGGATGGGGCGGAGGGTCAGAATTTGGTGGTGAGTGCTTCGGCTCTGGGGAAGGTGACGCCGGCGCTGACGGCTTTGGTGCGGTTTCAACAGGCTGGGGCGGGGAATGTGTTTTTACCGTCTGGTGGTGTGGATGGGTCGGGGGTGCGGTTGCAATCTTTGGGTGATACGGCGAATCTCCGGGTGGGTTTGGCGTTTCGTGACCCGAGTAATGACCGTTTTAATGGTTTGTTGAAGTATGAGTGGCGTCAAAATTTTGATTCGATTCCCTCCGCTCAGTTGACGCCGACGACGGCGACTGGTCAGGTGTTGTCTTTGGAGGGGATTTATGCGCCTTCTTGGCGTTGGGAGTTTTATGGTAAGTATGCGCTGCGCAATGGGGTGACTTTTTTGAATGGGGAGCGGTTGGATGCGACGGTGAATTTGGCTCAGTTGCGGGCGGCTTACCGGTTGGGTTATCGCTCTGATTTGGCGGTTGAGGGTCGCTGGATTGGTCAGAATTCTAATTCTGGTACTGATTTTGATGAGTTGGGTTTGGCTGTGGAGTCTGGTTATTATTTGACTCCGGATTTGCGTTTGGCTGTGGGTTATAGTTTTGGCGGTGTGGATGACCGTGATTTTTCTGGTTATCGTTCTGCTGGTGGTTTTTATCTGAGTTTGAGTTTGAAGTTGAGTGAGCTTTTGGCTGGTTTTGGTCTTCAGCGTCCTTCTCCTTCTCAACAGCTTGAGTCTCTGGTACAACGGATTAAAGCTAAAAAATAAATCAAAATTGCATCACTTATGAGAATGCTCGATTAAGAAAACTGCAAGCATTCAAGTAGGATGAAAATACAGGTTTAATGGTGTAGGGGCGTGAGTAATGACTAATTCAAATGTTGATTGGGTTTGTGATATCAAGTTGAAAAAATTCAAAGGTTATGGAAATGTAGCCTTTGGCATTCTACCTTTTACTGTGTGCCTGTTGGGGTCTGGAGTTGCTGTTAGTCAAACACCTGTGCGATCGCATTCTGTTGTGGAGAATCACAAGGGAAATATTTCACAAAAACTTCCCGCTTCCGCTTTACGGGTAGTGGTGAATAGTAACCAGGATGGTGTTCAGGCTGATAATCAGTTGACTTTGCGGGAAGCTATCGAGTTGGTCAACGGAACTTTAGCTATCTCCCAACTCAGCAGTGCCGAAAAAACCTTTGTCCAGCCGCTGACAGAGGGGAATTCTCGGATTGAGTTTAGTTTACCCCCAAATGCCACCACAATCTTTGTACAAAAAGAGCTACCTCCTCTAGCCAGCCCAGGATTGGTGATTGACGGCTCTACCCAACCTGGATATAAGCAGTCTGAGTCAGCAACAGCAGAGATTGCGATCCCGATTCCTGTGGTAGCGATCGCTCCTGCACCTAACCAAAAAGTTATACGTGGTTTCACGGTGGTTGCAGACCGGACAACGATTCGCGGTTTAAGTATTTATGGTTTTAATCCCGACTTCATTAAACAACAATTGGGAAATCTTTTAGTCTACGATGGAGTCCCCAAGCCGGTAACTTTAACTACACCTCCTGGAGATATCGTCATTGCTCACAGCATACCGCCCAACGATAATCAAAAGGATGTGCCGCCGCAAGATGTAGTCATTGAAAACAACTGGTTGGGCTTGACTACTGATGAAAAAATGCCAGAGCAGACATCGGCTTTTGGGGTTTATGTTTTTAACGCCCAAGGAGCAAAAATTCGCCGCAACCGGATTTATTTTCACGATGGTAGTGCGATTATTACTTCTGTCCGTGCGGAAAATACGCAGATACAAGAAAATATCATTGTTGGTAATGGCATCGCCGGAATGCCCGATGCCTTACGCATAGAAGGCATCGTCAATAAGTTGCAAATTAATAACAATTTGATTTGTGCGAATGACGGGGCTGGTGTGTATTTGTTTAAACCAGAAGGTGATGTACAAATCCGAGACAACCGCATTATTTATAACGGTAGGCGTTTGCGACGGGCGGCTGTTTATATAACGGGTAGCAACCATCAAATTACAGGTAACACAATTACTCACCAGACTGGGCCTGGGGTGGTGGTGTCAGCTTTTCCCCAAAGTCAACGCAACATTATTCAAAATAATTCCTTTGCGGCGTTGGCGGGGTTAAGTATCGACCTGAATACTCAAGGTAATTTGGATGTGAGCGATTGGCAACGGGGAGATGGGCGTAATCCTCGGCGAAATTCGCCGAATCGTCGCCTGGAGACGGGAAATGGGGCGATTAATGCCCCAGAATTTAGTTCCCGCGAGTTTTTGCCTATTGGTAATCGCGTCACTGTTCAGGGTAAGGCTGATCCTGGTTCTGAAGTAACAATTTATCGCCTGGGAGATTATCAACAAGGTCAGCAAGCTTTGTATGAATCTGGGTATGGGGCACTTAGTCAACCCCTGGCTAGTGCACCTGTGGATGGTCAGGGAAACTTTAGTTTTACTCTGGAGAATTTGCAAGTGGGAGATGTCGTGAGTGCGATCGCCACTGACCCCAAATATGGCACTTCTGAACCGGCTTTTGGCGCCTTAATTGGTGCTAAAGGGACTGCTCCCAACCTCGCGTCATCTCCCCAAATCGACCCGAATTCTATCCTTGGTTGCACTTCTCGACCAGTACCACCTACGCCACCTGTTACCCCACCAATCCGGATAGAAACGCCACCAGCACCACTACGGTTACGAGTACCCGAGAATGTCCACTTTGCTTTAGATAAGTCTGCCATCAGCCCTGCTAGTGGTATTGTACTTGACCAAGTAGCACAAGTATTACGGCAATATCCGGTGATTGTGATCGAAATTCAAGGTCATACTGACCCCCGTGCTAGTAGTGAATATAACTTAGCATTGGGGAGACGGCGGGCGTTAGCTGTGAGAAATTACCTCCTACGCCAGGGTGTCGCGCCAGAACGGATGACTATTCGTTCTTTGGGTGAAAGTCAGCGTGTGAATGATGGTACTGGGCGCTTAGATTATGCACGCGATCGCCGTGCAGAAATTATCTACAAGGACATCAGAGGAATTGAAATCATCATCGAAAGACAAGAACAAGACTTGCAGTTAGAACCTGATAAGTAAGGCGAAGCAAATAAAATTCACTATTGGGGGTTGTTATTTATCATTTGTCAGGGTTCATAGCAATTGTGCAAAATTCAGCAATAAATGGAAATTTGAAAACCATTAGGGAATGAGTATTTTGTTATGACAAATCACGAATTTATATCAGGGTGCATTTACGAAAAATTCGACTGATATCATCACACAAGGTAAGAAGTAATTCAACTTTTAGAGGCATCAGATTTTATCTAAGTTTGCGAATTTAAATCTGTTGCCTGATTCCTAATAATTCATTTCATCACTGAATAACAAATTTAGCTTGTTGTGTTCTTACACTACTTGCTCATTTGTGCATGTTTTTTTGTACTTTTAATATCCCGATTTTCTCTTTCTCATACCAATTCACTTGAATAATGATACACGTTGGTAGGTAACAGTGCCCATTGGTGTCAACTTAACGTAAAACCCTTGTCAAAACTCGATTTTGGATTCACTCACTTACCATGACAATCCGCGTTACCCCACCCCGGCTTTGCTGGCGCAAAACCTCCCCTCCCCTTAGCAAGGGGAGGGGACGAAGGGGTGGGGTAAAACGCCTGGGGGACAAAGGTTTTAGCTTAAGTTGACACGTATGAACAGTGCCGTCGTGCCCCTACGAGAAATCTATCTGTATCAACTTTTTCGTGAATTGGTATTACTCTTCCCTAGCCCCTCATCCCTTTTCTTACTCGTCCCTCATCCCAAGAAAGCAATGCAACTATTATTTTCGCATCTACCAACTGTGAAAAGTACTTTTTTAACCGCGCTGTTAACCAGTTTGCAAGTACTTTTTCCTGTCAGTTCAACCTTAGCAACAGAAATCTGTCCTCCGGGAACAAAGCCAATAACTATCTATAGGAATAAGTCGAAGTTTCCTAATATTGATAGAAAGGGAAAAGCTAAAATTATTTGTGTCGCTACAGGTACAATTGGCGATACCGTTTTTAGTGACATCAATGCTAACCACCAGCAAGATGCAGAGGAACCGGGTATAGGTGGTGTCGATGTTTACTTAAGAGATTTGCATGACAATGTAATTAGCACTACTACCACTGACAGTAACGGTAAATATAGCTTTTCTGATTTGCTACCGGGTTCGTACACAGTTACTGTTCCCCATATCCCTGATGGATTCACCCCGACTCTGATTCCACCCCACCCGATTACTCTCACGGATGGACAGCATTTTGACCAAGCTGATTTTGGTTTCCGTCCTCCCAGCAATGGCTGGATTGGTGATACTGTGTTCCGCGATCGCAATGGTAATGGTATTCAAGACAACAACGAACCCGGTATTCCTGACGTCAAGGTAACTCTGACCCTTGCTGATGGTACTACTCGCAGCACCACTACCGATGGGAATGGTCTATATAGTTTCTCCCATTTACCCCCTGGAGCTTATCAGGTCGCTGCTGATGTCCCTCCTCGCCATGTCCTCACCACTGGGGTGAATCCTTTCCATATCAATCTTTTACCCAACCAACATCTAGATCATGCTGACTTTGGCTTCCGTAAAAACTTATCTGACGGCGGTAGCATCGGTGATACAGTGTTTAGCGATCGCAACGGTAACGGTATTCAAGACAACAATGAACCCGGAATTCCTAATGTCCTGTTGACTCTGACTCTACCAGGAACTGACGGGATTTTGGGCAATGACGATGACACAACGCAAACAACAACTACCAACGACAACGGTAATTACAATTTCCAAAATCTCCCAGCAGGTAACTACAAAGTCACGGTCACTCCACCTGCAGATTTTCCAGAAATTACCACCGGTAATCTCCAAGTTCATCTGAGTCTCGCAGCGAGGGAATCGCGGACGGATGTTGACTTTGGTTTCAAGCGATCGCTCAATGGTTCTATAGGTGATTTTGTCTTTAACGATCAAAATCGAGATGGTGCGTTAAATTCCGGTGACATAGGTTTACCAAATGTCAAGTTAACTCTGAAAAATACCGATGGTGAGATAGTTGCTACCACCACCAGCGATCGCAACGGTAACTATCTCTTTACCGATTTACCGTTAGGAAGCTACACGGTAGAAGTCTCACAATTGGACAACTTCAACTCCACGACCAAAACTATTTTGTTTGTGAACTTAACAACAGATGCACCAGATAATCTAGACATTGATTTTGGTTTTGCTAATAACAACTTAGTCCCAGAAGAAGTTAGTTTGCGATTAGTGAAACGAATTACCGCCGTCCTCAAAAACGATGGTCAACGTTTCCAATACAGCAGCTTCATCGATGATCCCAACGATAAAGATGACGAACAAATACAACCAAATCCTCTTGGTCAATATGAATTATTAACACGTTTATCCAGCGGTGACGAAGTAGAATATACCATCTATTTCCGCACTGGTCAGGCTTTAGAAAATCTCACCATCTGTGACTTAATTCCTCAAGGTACAACTTATGTTAATAACAGTATTTCTGTTACTAATGTTGGTTTTGGTGCAGAGCAAGGTAGATTTTTTTCGCCTTTAACGCCCTTAGAAGATGTTCCACAAAGTCAAGCTTGTGAGAATCGTCATAATATTAATGGAACGGTGATTGTTAAATTAGGAAACATAGCTGGAGGACAATTTGGGCTGGTGAGGTTTCGTGTCAAAATTGATTGAAAAATGGGAAGTTTAGAGTCAATTTTTTGGTGTTGAGGCTTGTTTAATACCAATTCGCAATTCGCAATTCGCAATTAATAAATTCAGATTGTATCTAGGTTTCAAGGTTTGAATCTGTTGCCGAATTTTAGAGAATTGGTATAAATTGAATTTAAACGCAAAGTCACGCGGAGAGAACTTGCGTGCGCGGGTTTCCGAGGCAGTGCGTTGCGGAGAGAAGCGCCGTGCGGGGGTTCCCCCCGTTGAGGCGACTTCGGGGGGTTCCCCCCGTTGTAGCAACTGCCGTCGCGTTGAGCAAAGTTCGGGAGGTAAGCGCAAAGGAATGTGAGGTAGTTATGGTTTTGTGGAGGGGGTGGGTCTGGGTTGAGAGAGTGTTTGTTTGGCTAGGTTATCGGCAGCTTGTTTAAATAATGGTTCTAGTTTTTCCTGCCAATATTTAATGTTGGGCAACTTTTCGGGATTGTCTCTAAATGCTAGAACTTTATCCCATTGTCCTTGTTCAATGGCGGTGTTGATATCGTTGAATATAGCATCTGCTTTTGCCCAGTCTTGTTGCCATTGGGCAATCATTGCGGCTGTTTCTTGGAAGCTAGAAGCGGCATTTTCTGGAAGAGATTTCAACAGGGCGATCGCTCCTGGTAAATCTCCTGACTCATACTTTTGTTGTGCTTTTTCTAAGATGGCTTTACTGTTATCAATCGGTTGAGATTTTTCGGTGTTAGCGATGAAGGGTTCGGTGCTGAATGGTTCTGGTTTTTTAGTTGCAGAAGTTACTGAATTGACAAGTTTTGGTTTTGGTTGAGTAGCGATTAAGGTATTATCGTCTACTGTTTTGATAGCGATGTTTTTTTCTTGGAGACATGATACCCATTGCTGATTATTATTAATTACATCAGCGTGCGCCCAAGCCACGTTTCCTGAGTTGAGTTTCAGTTCCACCCAACCCCGTTTTGTTTGTTTGCCGGTGACTACAAATTTGGTGTCTTTAGCGATTGTTTGGACAATATTATCAGCATTAATTGAACTGGGTTCGGAACGAATATTAGAATTGCCTACAACTACTGCTGCACATTGGTTGCCGGAGAGTATATCACCACCAGTCCAATTGCTAGCTAAATTTTTCACATTCGGATAAACGTGAGAGACTAAAGCTGCCGCACCACCTGCTAATAATAGACCCACGCACAATGGTAAGGGGTCTGGTTTACTGGTGTCTTGGCGGGGAGGTTTCGCTACTGCTCGATTCACCGGCGCCACGGCGATGGTTTGTTGGCGCGATTCTGGGAATGGTTGGGGCGTAGGTCTGTTGTTGACGGTGTGGGAAGCTTTTTGGGGTGCGGAAATGGCAGAGACGGGGTTAAAGACTTCCTGGAGGGCTTGTAGTGCAGCTTTGGCGCTTTGATAGCGGTCTTTGAAGTGATAGCGCACCATTGTGCTTAATATTGCTGCTAACCGAGAACTCACGGGTGCTAAATGTTGCCAGATAATTTCACCTGTGTCTTGGTCTTCTTCTAATTGGGCGGCGGGGATTCCTGTCAGGGCTTGAATGGCAATGATTCCCAAGGAATAAATATCACTGTTGGGGCGGGGTTTGCCTTGTCCTTGTTCCGTAGGCATGTAACCAGGTGTGCCGATTACTACCGTGGCGGTGGGTTGTCCGGCGACTGTGGCGATGGGATTTCGCAGTTGTTTGACTGCACCAAAGTCTACTAAAACTAATTGATTATCGGCGGTGCGACGGATGATGTTATCGGGTTTGATATCGCGGTGAATCACGCCTTGGCTATGGACAAATTCGAGAATACCTAAGACTTCTTGTAATAGTTGAATTACTTGGTTTTCACTCCAGCGCTTACCGGGTAAAAGTTCTTCACCGAGGGTGTTTCCTTCGATAAATTCTTGAACTAAATAAAATTCTTGGTTTTCGTCAAAGTATGCTAAGAGTCTGGGTATTTGATGGTGATTACCCAAATGCTCTAGGGTTTCGGCTTCGCTGTGGAACAGACGCTTGGCGGTGTCAAAAACTTTGGGGTCGGAACTGGCGGGTTTGAGGTGTTTGACCACGCAAATCGGGTTTCCTGGCCGCCTAGTATCTTGGGCAATATAGGTTTGACCAAATCCTCCGGTAGCGAGGACTCTAATTACTTGGTAGCGATGGTCTAGTAGTTTGCCGATCATATCCCCTCCCCAGGGTTAACACCTAAGTTTTGCCGATGGTGATCAATATCTCCAAATTTTCTGTGATCAAATCCGCTATCTTGAGAAAAGATTTGGAAAAAATACGCACTTTTTCATCAATGCCAAATTGTGAACTTTTTTTGCAATATCCTCTTGATTACCAATGCCACCTAAAATAAACAATTCAGTTGCATGGCAGCAGGCTGAACTCCTCATGCAACCTGCTTTCATTCGTGTGGTCGATAATATTCGCAAGCACCTAGATGTGTCTCCTTGGACGGGGACTTACCATGATGTCCTAGTTTGGCCTGCGGGGACGACTGAAGAAACAAAAGCGATCGTCACGGAGTTGTTGCAAGAAATGGAAACCGCAACACCTGACCGAGGAGATGTCATCAGAGAGTATCTGGCGCGGATGCCAATGCCCCATCCAGGATATCATCTGCGTTTACAGCGTCAAGGGCAGGAGGTCAGCATTGATTTGTGGGAATTGTGTTATCAAATATGTTTTTTGAATTACACACCAGAGCAAGAAGTAGCTGATATTGATACTAGTTTAATTGATGAAAGGGGGGAGGTGGATTGGTTGCGTTTGGAGGCGAAAACTAAGGAGACAGTGGGTGAGGTATTTGCTAATTTATCGGCATAGGAAAATAAATGCGATTGATTTTATACAGTAAACCCGGTTGTCATTTGTGTGAGGGTTTGCAGGAAAAGTTGACACAAATTGTGGAAATGGGCAACTTTGCGGCTCTAGAGTTAGAAGTGCGGGATATTACAATTCGTGAAGATTGGTTACTGGCTTATCAGTATGAAGTGCCAGTTTTATTTTTAGTTAACCATGAACAGCTAGGCGCGGTGGAACAACCTTTACCGCGTCCTTCTCCCCGTGCTAGTGTGCAACTTTTGGAGCGAATGCTGCATCAGTATTTATCCAATTAGCAGAAAATAATGCAGAATAAGCGCAAGTGAAGTGTGTGACGAGGTTCACAAGATGAAATTGCGGGAATTGTTGGCAGCGGTGGATGGAATTGAGCAGTTACCTGATGCTCCTGGTTTTGGGGATGTGCAGGTAACAGGTTTAAAAACGAATTCTCATGCTTGCGGTGTGGGAGATTTGTTTATAGGGATGCCGGGATTAAGGGTGGATGGTGGGGAATTTTGGCCGAGTGCTCTAGCTGCTGGTGCGGTGGGGGCGATTGTGTCTGTTGAAGCTTTGCAAAAACAGCCGCCTCATTCTCAGGCTTTGGTAATCAGTGCGGCTAATATGGCTCAAGTTTGTGGTCAGATAGCCAGCGCTTTTTACGGTTATCCTGGGCACAAGTTACAGTTGGTCGGTGTGACTGGTACTAATGGTAAAACTACGACTACTCATTTAATTGAGTTTTTGTTAACTAGGGCTAATTTACCCACGGCTTTGATGGGGACGCTTTACACTCGCTGGCCTGGTTTTGAGCAAACTGCTATCCACACGACGCCGTTTGCGGTGGAATTACAACAGCAACTGGGAGAAGCTGTCGCTGCTGGTTGTGAGTTTGGGGTGATGGAGGTGAGTTCCCATGCTTTAGCTCAGGGGCGAGTTTTGGGTTGTCAATTCCGGGTGGGTGTGTTCAGTAATTTGACTCAAGACCATCTGGATTATCACCGGGATATGGAAGATTATTTTGCGGCGAAGGCGTTGTTGTTTAGTCCTGATTATCTCCAGGGACGAGCAATTATTAATGCTGATGATGGTTATGGTAAACGTTTAATTGCTGGCTTGAGTCGGGAGCGGGTTTGGAGCTACAGCGTCAATGATAACAGTGCAGATTTATGGATGAGTGATTTAAAAACTCAGCCGAACGGTGTCAGCGGGATTTTGCATACACCCCATGGTGATGTGGCGTTGCGATCGCCTTTGGTTGGTCAATATAATTTAGAAAATCTGTTGGCTGCGGTAGGTGCGGTTTTAGATTTGGGGTTAGATTTACAGTTAGTGGCGGCGACTGTATCTGAGTTTCCCGGTGTTCCTGGGAGAATGGAGCAGGTACAAATCGTTCCTGAACAAGATATCAGCGTGATTGTTGATTATGCTCACACTCCAGATAGTTTAGAAAATTTGCTCAAAGCTGCGCGTCCATTTATTCCTGGTCGGGTGATTTGTGTGTTTGGCTGTGGGGGCGATCGCGATCGCACCAAGCGTCCGAAAATGGGTAAAATCGCCGCTGAGTTAGCCGATGTGGCGGTGGTAACATCCGATAATCCCCGGACTGAAGACCCGGAACGAATTTTGCAAGATGTATTAGCGGGGATTCCTGACTCTATCACACCGATTGTGATTAGCGATCGCGCTACCGCTATCCGAACTGCAATTCTCCAAGCCCAACCGGGAGATGGCGTCTTGTTAGCTGGTAAGGGTCATGAAGACTATCAAATTCTGGGAACCGAAAAAATCCACTTTGACGACCGAGAACAAGCGCGAGAGGCTTTACAGGCTAGATTGAGTAGTCAAAATTAATCAACACAGCAGACATCAGCAATAGACCAAAAGCCCCTGCGGGAGGAACGGGAACTGTTCACAGTTAAGAGTTCCTATTCCCTATTCCCCGCGATGCACTGAAGCTCACTCGAAGTGTCCCCTGTTCCCTCTTTCAGCTAAATTCTATATTTAGAAACTTCAAATCAGCTTGCCACGGTTGATGCTAAATGATAAACTCCATTAGCCTCATCAGTAATGATTAATTAAATGAACAAATTTAAATATTACTAATATTGGCAATAGGGATATAAAGAGTTGATTATGGAAAGAACACAGATACATTCAATTCTGTTAAATTGCATAATTATTCGTAATTAATATTTACTTCCGAAGATTGTTTGTCATAAATTTACATATATCTCTTATCAAAGTCATTCTTTATTCTCCCTGGTTGTGGTTGACTCATGAATGAATCTCTGGCTCAGGATTTATCCCTCTATCAGATAGCTTTGGGAGTGCAAGAGCCTCCCCAGCAACTATGCCTCAGTCCGGCGACTCTGCTATCATTAGTCAAATCACAAATTGACTTATTGATTGAGCGGCAAATTCAAGCTACTGTGTGGGTGAAGCTGCCACCAGGAAAAATTTGGTATTCAGAATTAACTCGTTATCAATCTTCTGTAAATGCTGCTAATGTCATTTATAATTGCCAATTAATAGAGAGAAGGAGAGACAGAAATTCATCTAGTTCTCCGTCCCCAATTCATATAAAAGCGCGGGAAGAATTCCGCACAGAGAAGACATTGATTAATCAAGTAGGTGTGCAGTTGTTACCAAATAGGTCACTGCAACGAGAATATTTTTTACTTGTGTTGTCACCGCAGTTTAGCAGTTTAATTGTGGCTCGTAGACCATTAAAAAGACGCAAAACCCGCTTGCTACCGAGAACTAACACTACTAAAACCCCTCCATTGCTGACAATAACTACCTTAGAAAATAAGGTAATTCAGGAAGTATTAGATGGGATAAAACAACAGGTGAGAACGCCAGCAGTATCGGCGATCGCCCAGACTGATTTTATTTGCTCCACCACACCAGAACCAGCCTTAATCAGTCAATTATTAGCGCAACAACTACAACGGCAAAACGAAGTTAATCGCCAAATTATAACTCGGCAACTAGGAAAATTACGACAACAAAATCAACAATTGCAAAAAAAAGAGCAACTCAAAGATGAATATTTAAGCAACGTCTGCCAAGAATTGCGGACACCTCTGACACATATGAAAACATCCCTGTCGTTGTTAAATTCTCCTAATCTCAAGCCGCAGCAAAAACAACGATATTTCCAGATGCTAAATACACAGTGCGATCGCCAAAATTCCCTAATTAGTGGTTTATTGGCTCTAGTGAATCTAGAACGGAATTTAGCGGGGATGGCGTTGGAGACAGTACACCTGTCAGATATAGTACCCGGCGTAGTTAGTACTTACCAACCAGTAGCACAAGAAAAAGGCATCATGCTAGCCTACACCATACCCACCGAACTTCCACCCGTGCGGTGTGTGAGCGGTGGAGTCCGGCTGATCGTCATTAATTTGCTACACAATAGTATTAAGTTTACTACTAACGGTGGTCAAGTGTGGGTGCGGGCACGTGCCCACGGCGATTATGTGCAATTAGAATTCCGTGACACAGGTGTGGGGATTGCAGAAAATGAAATTCCCAAAATCTTTGACAGCTTTTACCGGGCGCGTTCTAGCGCTACCGAAGACTCTAACGCTCCTGGATTAGGCTTGACAATTGTGCAGCAATTACTTTGGCGCTCTGGTGGCTCAATTTCCGTGAAAAGCAAGCTGTATGAAGGTTCCAGCTTTGTAGTCCAGCTAGCGATCGCTCGTGACTCTGTGAGAATATAAGCTTACATGTAGAGACGTAAAATTTTACGTCTCCACAAAAATTTTGGTGCAATGCCAAATTGTTTTCATACCTTCCATCACCAACGCCTTAATTTAAACATTTTTGAGCTTGGTCACTTCCAAAGGCAAGAAAATAGTCATAACTTCCCCATATTGAGGACGCTCACGCACAATTAATTTACCACCAATCGCTTGAAATAAATGCTTTGTCGCCGCAATATTGAGACTAATTGTCCCCGTTTCCGGTTGAAACATCAGCAATTGACCAAGCGCTCTGCGGATTGGTGGCTTTGCTGGTGTAGCGGTTTTACTGGTATCTTTGCACTGGGGTTGGGGCGATAATTGCAGTTTGAGTTGATCTCCAGCCGGAATCACCTGTACTTGAATGTGGCTACCTGGAGGTAAGCTGCGAGTGAAATTCTCCATCAAACCAGTGAGAACCTGATCGAGCATATTCGGATTGCTGACCACGGTTGGTAGTTGTTGAGGTAAAACCACATCTAGAGTTAAGTTTCGCCGTTGCGCTGCTTGTTGCCAACGAGGTATACTCTGCACCAACACTTGATCTAAAGACATCGGTGTCAATTGAGAGCGTGTAGGTTTCACCGTCGTGGAGGTTTCTAATTCCGCTGCTTTAAACAGCAATTCCATCCTGTCGATTTGCTCAGTGCACTCATGATCAATCACTTCTAGACGACTGATCACATTCGCAGGTAAATCGCGCCGCTTCAACAGCAGACGTGTCATCGTGCGAATTGTGGTCAAAGGGGTGCGAACTTCATGAGCAAAAGCTTGCAGCAATTCTACATCAGAACGGGGAGGCGAAGAAGAAAGAGGAGCACAGGGGTAAGAAGAGAAATTTCCTTTATCTTCCCGCAATTCTTCCTTGCTAACTTCCGGTTGTGTTAATTCTTGCAGTAAAAACTGGCTGAATTGGCAGACAATCTGATAGTGTGGGGCTATTGGCGAATATTGTTCAGCTACAGTGTCCAGTTCTGTAAAAAAATCTGGATTAGTCAGCATGACTCGTGCTCCTAAAGCTTGCCAAGCCCGCCGCACTACCTCTGGATCAAAAGAAAAAGAAAATGTTTTCTGACCGTTGTGGTGATTTGCTAATACTAAAACTAGGCGAAATTTATCTGTAAAAACTAAGCAAAACTGCTCCCTGGCCAAAGGATCGGCTGGTAGTAAAGGTAGCACCGATTCATGAGGAGAGACTTCATCTATTGTAGCGATCGCCGCTGGCATCTGAAACGGCATCAGCGCCAAAGGGTTAAATGGTTTAGCGGTAAAAGTTACTGTTTGTAAACTCTGAGTCAGTTGTGGCTGACTGAACAGGGGTGCTGGCGCAGCTAAGACCAATCCTTGGGTTTTTTCACTTGGAACAGTTGCTAATGTCTGCATCAGCAGGTGTTCTGTCGCTGCTAGACTGACGCGCCATTGCTGTTCTGCTTTGGTTGGTGAACACTCAGCCACATTTGATTGGCTTTCGGCTAAGATTTCGCTAAGACTTGGCAATATCCATTCGTACACAAGCTTTCACCCCTTAATTGCATAATGACCAACAGCTTCTAGGTCAGGCATTCCCGTACTAATTATGAGGTTATAGTTATTTCTGCACTAGCGAAAGTCGTAGAACCGAACAACATGGGCGCAATTCCCCCTAGGGCGTGTTTTCATTAAGAGGGAACAGGGAACTCTTAACAGGGAACAGGGAAATCCCCATATTTAAAGGGGATTTGAAGCGGACGTATTTTGTCTGGCGCTGTGCGTCACAAAAAAAATGTTTTTATTTTTTTCATCAATAAATTCAGGGGCTTCAAACCCATATTCTTCGGGGCTTGGTGACATCCTATACTGCCACGAATTTAAATTATTTATTAACTAATAAAAACAAACTATTGCCAATCCAATCAACTAGACAATTAAGTAAGTTGATTTTTCATTAAGACTACTGAATATCAATGCTATTTTTTATCTCAATTTCTCTTTTGCGTCTATATCCTTTCTTCAGTCAAAGCATAATTGCTCATAAAACCCCGACATCAAAAGACTTTCAAGTTTATTACTTGCCAGATCATAAGATTATATGAAAAAATGTGTTAAATCTGTGCAAATTTGATAGCATCAATTAACCATTGTTGGCTGCATACTCGCTCTTTGCATCTAACACTTGGTATCTAATGTCAAGCTATACTCAACAGGATAATGTACTGAAATAAAATTGGTTATTTTGTGGCATCTATACCAATTTAAATTTTCAGTAACCTGATTGTTTTAGCTGTTCTGTGATGACAAATTTAATTGTTATTTAACATTCGCTCCTCAACGTGACACACAACTGAATTAATTCCATCAAGTACCTGGAGGGGAGACGAAACAGCCTAAAAAGCTTGGTGTATAAGATGGGTAGCGTTTTGTGATAGAAAAAGGTAGGTCTAGTTTTGTCAATAAGACCTACTTAATGATAATGTTAGCTATATTGTACCAAAAGCACTTAAAAAGTCAATTGAGTTTAGCAGAATATCTGTTGCTAAAAATTTTGATACATCTGTTGCAGTCAATCAAAGAAGTAACTTTAGAAAAATTAGCGAATGCGCTACCTTTGGGAATTAAATTTGAAAGCAGAAGAAAAAGAATACAAAGATTTTTATCATTACCAAATCTCACAATTGAAAAAGTTTGGTTGCCAATTATTCAAGAACTAATAGCAAACTACTTCCAGAATGAAAAAATTATTTATATAGCAATTGATAGGACTAATTGGAGTCGGATAAACTTATTAATGGTCAGCGTGATTTGGGATAAAAGAGCCATACCAATATATTTTAGTTTGCTGCCCAAATTAGGTAGTAGTAATCTCACGGAACAGCAGAAAATATTATCGCCAGTTATAGCAATATTGAAAGATTATAAAATCTGTGTGTTGGGGGATAGAGAATTTTGCTCGGTAAAACTAGCAAAGTACCTTCAGAGCAAGGATGTATATTTTTGTTTGCGATTGAAAAAGAATGAATTTGTAGAAATTAAACAAGATATGTTTATGGAGTTAAGCAGTTTAGGATTAACTCCTGGAGTATCTTTTTTATCAAGGGAGTTAAGGTAACAAAGACTCAGGGTTTTATCAGTTTTAATGTGGCTGGTAAGTGGCAACGTAAAATTAACGGAGTAGCACCCAAAGAAGCATGGTTTATTTTAACAAATTTTGACACCCTAGAGTCAGCAATTGCTGCTTACAAAAAGCGATTTGATATTGAAGAAATGTTTAGAGATTTCAAAACAGGTGGCTATAACTTAGAAAACACTAATGTTCAAGGTGAACGTTTTATTTCTCTAGTTTTGTTGATAGCGATCGCTTACACCTCTGCAACAATTAATGGTCAACTTATTAAACGCAAAGGAATCCAAAAATATATAGCTCGGATTAAAGAAAGGAGTCGTTCTCAACGGAGACACAGTAGTTTTTATATCGGCTTATATGGTCAAACATGGGTACATTTCAAGGATAGCTGTATTGATTTAGTCACACAATTAATGAGAATTAATCGTAATAAGTGGAAGCATTATCAACAAGGTTTAAGAGCCATGAAGCTTATTGAATCTATATTGTAGCTTATTTCGTCTCCCCTTCAGTACACAAACATAAGTCTGTTCTCGCTCTATCTGAGAGCGTAAGAAAAATATCGGACAAGCCACCATTAGAAAATGCAGTAAAATTACCTTGCTAGGTTCATCTTCTAGTAGTCTGGAACCTTTAAGCGCTCCTGGAATCATAAACTGAGAAATGAATGCTGTTTCTGGGAATTGCTCTGTTGGCTCTTGTGAAGAATTTTTGAGTTTTTCTAGCAACCCCGTCCCTTGAGCTTTTTGATGTGCATAACTATCAATAGCTTTATAGGTCAATTTTTGAGGTGATGCTGACTCTGCTACTTTTACGTCAAAGCTTCGCGGAGTTTTCTCGCCAGGGCGCATCTTGGGATGCTGTAAAAAGGTAGCACATAATCCGTTATGAATTGCAATTTTTAATTCTATTTCGTCAGACGGAATGAACTGCCCTGGTAAATCTATGATTTTTTCAGAAGTTAACCTAAAGGAAGCTTCCAGGATTTGTTTTAAAGCTGAATGATCTGTAAGATTATCCCAATATAAGCGAACTTGTAGGCGTTCTACTTCAGTTTTAATATCCATTGGTGCTGCATTTCCCCAAGCCCGAATTGTTGCTGCTAGCCCTCCTAAAGCAGCACGGTGGTAAATCGTATAGCCTAGATCATCTAATCGGTATAATAATTCCAGTCCCATTTTATTAATTTATAGGTACAAAAATGCCACAGCCCATACGGTGTTTTCCACCTAATCCATGTTGTTGTAACTTTAGAGAGTCTTTTGGGTTGAGACCGGAAATTTCCACCCCAAAACCAACATTAATATGCCCTTTAATTTGAATGACTCGCCGTGCCAAACCTCCAGATGGATTTGAAGCAATGCTTACATCACCTTTGATTCCTAAATGAACAAGTTGAGCTATTGCTGCTTTGAGAAAAAACTCTGGTTCTAAGTATTTACTAATCACAACTATTCGTGCAGTAAGCTTTGGAGAAGGCTGTAACATTAGTACCTGTGGTGTATATAGTCGGATATAGTTTCCTTTAATATTAAAGCTGCTTCCAGCTAGTGGAAAAACTTGAGGAATCCTGTCTACAGGCAATCGCAGCTTGACTCGAGAATTTTTTGTAAGCTTGATGCTGCCTTGCTTATCTGGAATGCCGTTAATGCTATGAATACTGAGCCAGGATTGTCCGTGGATTTTTGGTACTTGAGTTGAGATTGCTGAGTATAGACCGTAGCCGTGATCCAGGGGTAACTTTTCTCCAGAAAGCTCAAAACTTAAATCAGCATATGGGGCTTCCTGAATCAAAGTAGAAATCATACGTTTACCTAAAGTTCATGGGTATGTAGCGACCATAGCGCCACTAAAGCCTACTTGAGATAATATCAATACCTTTGCCAATTTCAAAGGGCAAGTTGACAATGGATTTCCTTTGTGGCGTCGCTGAATCAAAATATGAATCAGGCGATCGCTGCAATCAGACAACTGTCGCACATCTTGGCCTGATAAACAAATTAACTTATATGGTGCAGGTGAGAAATCTGGTACATTTGATTTCTTTAGAGAAGCTATCGTTGGTAAAACTAGAGCTAGTCGCACAGACTACAATTCCAGTGAAGATGATCTGGTATTAGTACGCCAAGTAGGTAAAGATCCGAATGCACTAGGTTATTTCGGGTTTGCTTATTAGAAAGACAACCAAACGTGGTTAAAAGCTCTTGCAATTGACGGTGGCAAAGGTGTAGTACTGCCGTCGTATCAAGCAGTGTAAAAATCTGAGTATTAACCCTTAGCTCGACCTTGTTGATTTACGTTAATGCTGAGTCTGTACAAAATAAGCGAGAAATAAAAGAATTTAACGCTTAACGCACCTACAATTAGGGTATCTTGTGGCTAATCCTCGCTCTCTCCTACTTTTAAACCCTTGCATAATCGTAACACACCCTACTTAATATGTACTTCATAAATAGGTTTTCAATCCTTTTTTTAATAGCCTTTGATATTAGTATTAACTAACCTTTCCAGAGAAGCTGGGAACCAAAAACGATTATGATTACAGTTTGTAATGTCCTATGTATTCGCTGTCTATAACGAGAATTTTATGTTAACGGTTAACGTAAGTAATGCAAAACTAGCTACGGCTCCGCTTAATAGTATCTTAACGCCTGTATTAATGTTCATTTTTACTCTCCATTACTTTGTTAAGCTAGTAGTTTTTCTTAAGACTAAAGTCATTCTAAACCCTTCAGTTAGGTAGAGAGTCAAGTAATAAATTAAAAAATTTACTTAATGTTTCCTTATGTACTGCTTCTTGAAAATACGGGAAAATAACTGAGTTCCATCATCTACTACCGAATGCATAACCGGAATGACAATCAGAGTGAGTAGAGTGGAGATGCTTAATCCTCCCAGAATCACTGTAGCGATTGGTGAGTATGCATCCATTCCAGTATCAGGGAAAAACGCCAGTCGAATAATCACTACTAAAGTGATAATTACTGTCATCAAAATCGGCTTGAGTCTGATAGGGGCTGCTTCCCGAATAGCGACATCTCTAGGAATTTTCTGCCGACGTTTTGTCAAAATTAAATCAATCAGCAAGATTGCTCCAGCCACATCAATTCCTGACAGAATGATAATCCCTAAAATAGAAACTGTCGAAAATGTCTGCCCAGCTAGCAATAAAGCTCCAAATACTCCCGCTAGTTCTAAGGGAATTGACAGCATCATGTTAAGCGGCTGGATGAATGAGCCAAACTGAACTACTAAGATGAGATAAATAAGTACTAGGGAAAGCACAAGCCCTCTAAGCAACCGAGCGAACTCAATCATCATGTCGGTCATATCACCCATTGAGTCCAGACCATATCCAGGGGGAAAATTAAGTTCAGCACCAGCTTGCATTGCCACTGTCATTGATAGATCCATCGAGGCTGGAGCGTGCTTACGATAAAATCCATTGACGTAGACTACCCGACGACCATTGACATGTTCAATTAGGCTAGGCCCCTTACGACTCTCAAGAGTAACAACTGTATTGAGAGGCACTTGTTTTCCATCTTTTGTTGTGAGGTAAGTTGCAGCTAAGTCTTCAGCGTTCCCTCGGTCTTTCTGTCCGTAGCGCACTAAGATGGAGTTCAGTCTACGATTAGGTAAATTATAGTACTGTTGAGTATATCCCCCCTGCAAGGCGTAACGAGCTTGTTCAGTCACTTCTGCAACACTAAGTCCCAGTTCCATCGCGCGACGGCGATCAACTTTTAGTTGATATTCAGGCTGAGTCATTGTCGAACTAGTGTGAGCCATTTTTAATCCAGGAGTTTTCTCGGCAATGCTTAAAACTTGGTCGGCGAGGCGGTGTAAAATATCTAAATCCTCCCCATAGACTGCGAGCTGCACAGGCGCGGCGGAAGTAGCCATGACATCTACTCCCATTGGTTGCATAGCAATACGTCGGATACCAGGAATGGTACGACGAGCAAGAGCTTCTACAGCATCAATCACTTGCCAGATATCGCGGGTTCTTTCGCCTCGGTCTTTGAGAGTCACAATCATTGAGGCGCTGTTTACCCCACCCATGCTATAACCACTGAAATAAGTGCTGTTATTGGTTAGTTCAAACCCTACTTCTGAAGAGACTTTCTCAACTTCCGGCTGCTTTTGGAGAATCTGCTCAAAGTTTTGGGCGATCGCATCAGTCTTGGCAAAAGATATCCCTGCAAGAGCTTCCACAGTCACCATAAATTGACCAGAGTCCGCCAAAGGCATCATCTCTTGACCTACAAAAGGGTACAAACTGTAGCCCAAGTAGATGAAAGCGATCGCCACAGCTAAAACCATTCCTCGATTTTTTAATGCCAAATCCAGCAGAGATGCATAGCTTCTTTCCAACCACCCAAAACCCTTACGAAATGGAGTAAGTAGCCTTGGGAGCAAGGTTTGCTTGTGTAAATCATGCTCGGAGTGAGGTTTTAAAAAGTAGGCTGCCATCAGGGGTGTCAAAGTTAGTGACACAATTAGGGAAGCTAACAGGGCATAAATAATTGGCCAGACAATACCGACAAACATTATTCCTGTTAGTCCGCCAGCAAAAGTCATCGGAGCTAATGCCGCAACCATCACCGCAGTAGCTGCGGCGATCGCCAAAAATACTTCCTGTGTTCCTTCAATCGCTGCGTGGAAAGGCTTTCTACCCTGTTTCAGCTGGCGCTCGACTGATTCAATCACTACAATCGAGTCATCTACTAGCCGCCCAATCGCTAACAGCACGCCAATCAGGGTCGAAGAATTCAAGGACATTCCCATCGGCACAAACGGCAGAATCGACATTGCCAATGAGGTGGGAATGGAGATGAGTACCATTGCCGTTGCCCGAAAATCTTCTAGAAAAACCAGAATCACCAGCCCTGCCAAAGCTACACTGATAAGTAGCTCTGCAATCGTGCCTTCTTTGATAATCTCCACCAAATGGGAGTTGTCGTAGGCTTCTTTAAATTCAACCCCTGGATACTGAGTTTGGATACGCTTGAGTTCAGTGCGGATGCGCTCAATGACTTGGGGAGAACTAGCATCCGGCTTTTGGATAATATTGATTCCTAATGCTGGTGAGCCGTTGTAGCGATAGCCACTACGCCGTTCTTCATAGGTATCTTTGACGGTAGCTACATCTCGGACATAAACAATGCGATCGCCTTGATTAAAAATCGGATAATCTAAGA
This sequence comes from Fortiea contorta PCC 7126, assembly GCF_000332295.1. Taxonomy (GTDB): domain Bacteria; phylum Cyanobacteriota; class Cyanobacteriia; order Cyanobacteriales; family Nostocaceae; genus Fortiea; species Fortiea contorta. The sequence continues at coordinate 4,732,000 of NZ_KB235930.1, forward strand.
CGGTCTGGCTACCTAGAGCGCGTTCATCACTACGCACTACGATTTCACGATCGCCTTTGGTTAATACTCCAGCACCCTTGGAAACATTGTTACGGTCGATTGCATCCCGCACCTGCACAATTGAAAGACCGTAGGCTGCTAACTTTTCTCGGTCTACGATTATTTGCAGTTGCCGTCGGTATCCGCCAAAAATAGATACAGCCTGAACATCAGGTACTTGTTTCAGCCGATCAACTAAGATATTGTCCGCAAAATCCCGTAGACGTACCGAATCCCAGCTTTCCCCCCGCAAAGCTAAGGTCAGAACTGGACGGTTAAGAGGATCAATGGGCAGAACCCAATAAGAGCGTGTGTCAAAGCCATTAATAGGTATATCGCCTTCCGCCGATTTCATCACACTTTGTACGGCCCCAAGCGATCGCTGCATATCTTGACCCCAAGCAAACTGCACTGTCACCAGTGACATATCCTGCTGGGAACTAGAGCGGACAAAGCGCACACCGTCTAGTACTGTCATCCGCTGCTCAATTGGCTTACTAATGTAAGTCTCCACTTCTTGGGGAGGTGAACTAGGAGCCATTGTCACAATAGCAACTAGAGGACTCTGTAGGTAGGGCATCATCCGCACTGGTAGCTGAAATAGCGCCAGGACTGCTAAGGCAAGAATACCGACATATAAGGCTAACAAAATCACTGGGTTCTGGATCGACCAGCGAGGAATTGAACCGATTTTCATCTGGAAAGCTCCTGAACCTAGCGATTATCTAACGTAAAAGAACTGCTGCCAATTCGTGAGGAGTCTTTGACTTTGGCAGTTACTTCCCACTTTCCACTCATACCCAAATAGGTATTGACTTTAAAACGACCAGATTGAGTATCAGGTTTTACTTCCACATCAGTAGACATGGGAGAGGAATTCTTCATTGGCATGGCGACGCTAACTTCTAAACCCTCAACTTTTACAGGCTTCTTGGTTTTAGAATCTTGGACTTCTAGAACCAGTTGATTATCACCAGATACTGCTTTGCCTTGCGGGCTGACTAACTTTATTTGGGTGTTATCCTCTACAGCATTACTTAAGGAAGCAACTGGTTGACCAGAATCATCAACAGCCGCCACCAAGGTATTTTCAGTCAGTCTTTCCTGTCCCGAAGTGATGACCAAATCGCCGGGTTGCAAACCGCTAGTTACCTCTGTGCGATCGCCGTTTGTTAAACCTGTAGTGATAAATTTGCGTTTAGCTGATTTACCTGCTAAAACCCATACAGCTTGCTTACCTTCAGATTCAGTCAGTGCTGCTTGGAAAACCGACAGAGCGTTTGGCTTATGGGCTGTAATAATTTGCATTTCCACAGCCTGTCCTGCCAAAATCTGCCCACCAAGATTGTCTACCACTGCCTCAACTGTAACTGTACGGGTGTCCTCCCCAGCTTTGGGAAAAATGCTTGTAACCCTACCTTTGATGGTTTTAGTGGAGTTGCCAATTATCCGCGCCACAATTGGCGAACCAATTTCTACACCTGCTAGGTTTTGCTGGGCAACATTTGCTTGGAGGCGAACTTTGCTATATTCTCCAATTTTGAGAATCCCGATACCAGGTTGTACTACTACACCAGGATCTGCCATGCGCTCCTGTACAATACCTGTAATCGGGGATGTAATAACTTTGTAACTCTCAATGACTTTGAGACGCTGAATTTTTACTTTAGCCTGTGCTACCTGAGCTTGGGCTTTAACTATCTGGGCTTGCATCCGTTCTAATTTAACTTTTGCAGCACCCAGACCCGCCTTGGCTGATGTTGCCTCGCTTTTTTGTCTGTCAAAGTCATTACGGGCGATCGCCCCGGAATTTAATAAAACCTGCTCAGTTCGCTGTACTCTTGTCTCTAAATAAGTAGACTCGGCTGCCATTCGCTGTATTTCTTGACGTTGCTCATCTAGTTCTTTTCTGCTAGCTTGTTCGTCAGCTTTGGCAGCCTGCATTTCCGTTGTTGCTTCCTCTACCTCATCAGAAAGTTCCGTCGCAGTTAACCGGGCCAGTACTTGTCCTGCTCTTACTTTACTTCCTGGGTAGGCAGAGTATTCAGTCAACTGCCCACCCACTCGTGGATATACAGTCACTTCCAGGTAAGGACGCACTGTCCCCGTATAACGCACACTTGCCTCCATTAAACCAGGCTGGATGGACTCGACCTTGACCGGGGTGGGATTAGAAGAGCCGTCTACCCGCATCATGTCTTCCATCGACATCCCTTTCATATCTTCCATCCCAGCCATAGAAGAAGAGGGTTTGAACTGCTTGGTTATTATTGAGATACCACCGATTAGCGCTGCAAGAAATACAAGTGTAATGACCGTTTTGACGGATAAAATGGACTTTTTGTTCGGCTTAATTTCAACCAAGTTAGCATTGTCATGATTACTGACTTGATCGGGTGTTTCTACCTCAACGGGGGAAAGGTCAGAAAGAGGAGTTTGTTCGTTTTCTGCTTTGATGCGAGAGTTTTTATCCTCGTCAGTAATTCCAGACATTTACTCTCCTCGCAGGTTATGAACAGGTATATCCCGACAAGCAACTTCCTCAATCATGCTACAAAGCTCTTTGCTGCATGGGTCGTCCAAGGGTCGGCTTGACCAGCTTTCTTGATATGCTTCTAGCTCCTCCTTCAGCGCCTTCATGCGATAAATCTGCTCCTCAAGATCAGCTATTTTCTTTTTCAGTAAGCCTCTAACCAGTGGACAAGCAGGGCTACCGTCAGAGCGAACACCAACTATTTGTTGAATTTCACTGAGGGAAAACTGTAAAGATTGAGCTTTTTTGATGAATTGCAGTCGCTTGATTGCTTCGTCATCGTAATAACGGTAGCCATTTTCACTTCTTTCAACTGGTGTTAGCAATCCTAAGCTTTCGTAATACCGAATTGTTCCCACTGCCACATCGGTTTGCTTTGCTAGCTCACCAATTTTCAGTAGTTTTTTTGGGGATAATGCTTCACAACAAGCTTGTTCCACTACAGCAACCATAGTTTTTTATTTCTACCACTATGTATTGCTCCAACCTTAGAGTCTATAGTCAACTGTAGAGTCAACCCCCAGAGTCAGAATTTGTGTAAATTTTTCTAACGAAATTTTGGACTGCTGACGAATTGTTATGTGTGTTAACTACGATAGTAGGCTTGAAACCAGATTTTACTTATAAATGTGCCTTGAACCTATCGAGACGGAATTTTCGTAGGGCGATGGAAGAGTCAAAAATTTATACCTAATAGTTTCTACAAATATGGATTTTTAGAAACTTTAGCTCAACTACTTAACGGCTACATTAAAGACAGCGTTGGCAGTCGGCTGGATATCTTTAAGGTTTACCTTTAGTTGCCAGTTACCACCATAAGGTAGACTGCTTTGAATTTCAAACATACCGGGTGAAGATGCTGACTTGACTTGTGTTTTTGCAGTTCCTACTCCTTGCATCCCCATTGCCTTCATTTCTTGCTCAGACATAACCATTTCAACCGCTACATTTTTGACAGCTAAAGGCTTACCACTCTTGGCATCTGTAACATTCAGCATTAAAGTACTTTTTCCAGTTTTGAGGGGTGTCGCTTCCGTATTTAGAGTCATGCGAGCTTCTCCCGTTTGGGTATTAGGTTCAATCACCTGCCCGCCTGTCGTGGTTTTTGAGGAAGAGACAGCCGGATTATTACCTGAATTATCTACCTGTTGTCCATTACTACAGGCCCCTAAAGAAATTACTCCCGTGCTTCCTAGAACGATTAAGAGCCACTTGAAAGATTTCATGCTATTTATTTCCTCACAGGCGGTAACGATCAATTTGAGAATACTTAAATAAGTAAATTAGAGCAATGTTAAACCCTCAAGTCGGCTGTAGAGTCAAGTAGATATGGGCAAGAATTTTACTTAATATTTCTTTGCAATATCTCTGGATAGCACTGTTACCTTAAGCATTATTAAGTGCAAATCAGGTTTTTGCCACATAACTGTCGCGGCCATATCATCAATCACAATCATTTACAGTTTGTAAATGATTGATGTCTAAAACTAACTGCTGATGGTTACTTGACTCCTGTACGGCATCGTTGCATAGCTTGGAGTCTTAGCATAGTCGCCCCCCCAGTTGGTCTAGCTGGGGGTATTTGACAGCCTCCTGTATTGGATTGTGCGCTGTCTTCTCTGACCCTGGATTGTATTGGGTTTTGCGGAATATTTTTATAACACTCTTGCAGGGCTTGCATTCTTTGCAAAGTAGCTCCGCCAGTTGGTCTGGCTGGAGGAATTGATTCACAGACTTGTTTGTTAGATGCATTTTGCTGTCCATAGGCGGTGGAACCTAAAGATATATTAAGCAAGGCTATACCTACGGGAAGTGCTAGGAAAGATGCAGTGCGGATAATAAACATTTTCATAGAAATAACACCTCAAAAACTAGTAACTTTTGTTACGGAAGTAACTGTAGAATTATGCTAAACCTTTGAGTCGGCTGTAGAGTCAAGTAGATATAAGCGAGAATTTCTCTTAATATTTCATTGCAATATCTTTGGATAGCACTGTCACTTTAATTATCATTAAGTGCAAGTCAAAGAATAAATTCAGAAAATAAAAAAGGGTTGACTCTATAGTTAGCTAGAGGCTTCAGAATGAATGAGTAAAAAGAATTTTGGTGGACATCATGACAAAACGTCAAGTTGAGATTTTTACTGCTGATTGTCCTCTTTGCGATGAAACAGTTCAATTGGTGCAAGAATTGACTTGCCCTAATTGTGAAGTATCAGTCTATAACCTGCGACAAGAGCAGGAGAAAGCCCAGCAGTATGGAGTGAATGCAGTGCCTGCGATCGCCATCAATGGGAGACTGGTTGTGACTGGCAAACCTAGTCGAGAGCAACTCCAAGCTGCTGGTGTAGGTCAGCCCCTGAGTTGAAATAGTTCAAACAGAAGGTAAATAAGCCCAAAGACCTTCAATTTGCAAAAAACTAACTAAATCTATTGTAGGGTGGGCATCTCACCCGCCCTAATTATGCAACTGAAAGGCACATTAACTTATGAACCGTAAATCTGTTTTATGGATGGTTTTGTTGATCCTCTTGGTAGGATTGATTGTCGTAACACCAACTTTGTCACGAGTTAGAACACACAAATTGTCCAGATCATGATGGGTAGCATAATAAAATAGCGGTGAGATGAGAAGGTTACTAGCTAATTGGGTAGTATGGATTCTGGCTGCACCAGAAACGAATTTGTTTTTGTTTTCTTTCCTGCTTCATTTTATTTATGAAGTCTGGCAGTCACCTTATTTTGACTTTTATAAAATGCCTTCTTTAGCAGATAAAGTCAACTACATTACTCATTGCACAGTAGGAGATGGAATTATTACAGTTATCTGTTACTGGCTCATCAGCTGGTGGTGCAGACGCCACTGGATTCTCAGACCAACATGGAAGCTAACTATACTCTTTACTGGCTTAGGATGGCTTTACACATTCAGTTCAGAAATTTATCGAGTACATATCGCCAAACTTTACGGTGTTTCAGCCTTAGCTGTACCAGGTGTCGGGATTAGCTGGTTACCCTTACTACAATGGGTAATTTTGCCGCCTTTGGTGCTATCTTTTGCTCGACGGCATATGCTGGGTTATCGAAATAGCTCATAATGTTGGTTTTTATCAAAATACGTATAAAAAATTCAGGATAAACAACAATCAAATCAAATTTGGGAGTGTAGTATGTTAACCCACGATAAAAAGCTGCTTTTAATTGGTCAGGTAACAGCTTTAAGCGGAGTTCCTATCAGGACAATTCGCTATTATGAAAGTCTAGGTTTACTCAATTCTTCTGGGAGAACAGAGGGTGGCTTCCGACAATTTTCGTTAGATGTGCTTACCCGTTTAGCATTTATTAAACGGGCGCAAAATCTTGGTCTTAGTCTTGAAGAGATCAGAGACATTCTTAATATATATGATGAGGGAAAGCTGCCTTGTGGTGAAGTTAAACAAAAGCTGGAAGATAAGGTAAATGAAATTGAGTGCCAGATTGAAGAGCTATTAGCTTTAAGAGATGAACTAACAGGTTTACTCTCAGGTTGGGATAATTTTACAGGTAAACGAAAGGATACGATATGTCCCATCATTCAGTAAGTAATCAAAAACATTAGAGCAATGCTGATACCTTGATGCTCGCACACGCTACTATGAAGTCGTTGTACTTAAGTATGTATTTTTGCTTATGAAAGAATCTAGAGTTTCCGTATGACCGAAACCAAAGTTCGCAAACAGTATGATCGGTTGGCAGCAATATATGACCAACGCTGGAGCAATTACGTTGCTAATACTTTGTCATTTCTCAAAAGCTGGGCACAGATATCTCCATCAGATGTTGTGCTGGATATTGCTTGTGGGACAGGGGAGTTTGAGCGGCTGATTCTAACTGAACAACCGACGCAGCAGATGGTCGGAGTAGACATTTCAGACAAGATGCTACTTGTGGCTAAACAAAAATTTTGTGACTATCCTAATGTCTCGTTTTACAACGCATCAGTCTTAGCATTACCCTTTGCAAGTAACAGTTTCGATGTGGTCGTATCTGCTAGTTCGTTTCACTATTTTGATGACCCTGACGCTGCATTAGCAGAAATGAAAAGGGTTCTGAAGCCTGATGGTAAATTAGTGATTTTGGATTGGTGCAGAGATTATTTATTGTGTCAAATATGCGATATTATTCTGAAAGTTTTTGATCCAGCATACAAGCAGTGTTATTCCCAAGCTGAATTTCATGAGCTACTTACATCCGCAGGTTTTAACATTTGTCACGCAACTAAGGTTCGTTTTGGCTTGATATGGGGATTGATGGTAGCAACAGTAACAGCTAGTCGCTGAATCAAAAGTTTTTCTAGTTTGAGAACGATTGCTTGTAAACTGTTGCGTTTTTAATTTAGGGTAATGCCAGAAAAGCTGAGACCTTGTGCCGTTAATACTCGCTGTTAGATGATTGTAGAAATCATGCTGAAAACTGTTTTGAGCTAAATCAGTATTAACCTTCTATCTACAATGACAAATATCAAAAGCCTTTCTAAAACCCCTGCTTTCAAGTTCGTAATTTTACTCGGCTTTGTTAGCTTATGTGCTGATGCAACCTACGAAGGGGCGCGTAGCATCACGGGAGCTTATCTTGGAGTTTTGGGTGCTAGCGGTACTGTGGTGGGGCTAGTAGCTGGTTTAGGGGAGTTAATTGGCTATGGTTTTCGCCTAGTTATCGGTTATCTCAGCGACCAAACCCGAAAATACTGGGGAATCACTACATTCGGTTATTTTGTTAATACAGCAGTTGTGCCGCTTTTAGCTTTAGCAGGACGTTGGGAAGTTGCAGCAGCTTTGATGATTGCTGAACGCACAGGCAAAGCGATTCGCACCCCACCGCGAGATGTGCTACTTTCCCATGCTGCTAGTCAAGTTGGCAGGGGTTTTGGTTTTGGCTTGCATGAAGCAATGGATCAAACAGGTGCTGTGATGGGGCCATTGGCTGTAGCGGCGGTGCTTTATTTGCAAGGAGGGTATCGGGGTGGCTTTGCGATTTTGATTGTGCCAGCAGTCTTAGGGTTAATTGTGCTTTTGATCGGACAACGGCTTTACCCAAATCCCCGTGATTTTGAAGTAGACACAGCAACACTCAAAGGAGAGGGATTACCGCGAGTCTTTTGGATTTATCTTAGTGCAGTAGCCTTAGTTGCTGCGGGGTACGCAGATTTCCCTTTAATTGCCTACCACTTACAGAAAGGAGCGATCGCTTCCTCTAATACGATTCCTTTATTTTATGCGGTAGCTATGGGAGTTGACGCTATAGCTGCACTAATATTTGGGCGTTTGTTTGACCGCAGGGGGATTTCTATTCTCATTGTTGCGGTTTTGATATCATGCTTGTTTCCTCCATTGGCTTTTTCAGGAAACAGTAACCTTGCCCTTTTGGGAATGATTTTATGGGGTGTAGGGATGGGGGCACAAGAATCAATTATGAAAGCTGCGGTTGCAGGGATGGTGCCAATAGACAAACGCGCTTCCGCTTATGGAATTTTCAGCGCAGGCTATGGCTTATCCTGGTTTTTAGGTAGCGCCTTAATGGGAATTCTTTATGATCGCTCTGTTGGCTCCTTGGTTGTCTTTTCAGTCGTTATCCAAGTTGCAGCAATTCCCATTTTTTGGCAAGTAAGAAGGCACAACATTTAAGACTAGTTAGAGAGGCTTAAGCTCTTGGAGTGTTGGGGTAAAAGTAGCCAAAGGTAAAGTTTATTGTTACCTCCTACTGGACTTCTACCACACCACGAAACATATTCATCCCACAGGTAAATTGATATTGACCTGGTTTAGGAGGTGTAAATTCAATGGGAGTGACGTGATTGAGAGCTAAATCTTGAGCAATGTGAAAATCAGGTAGTAAAACTTTCTCCAAACAGCTACTGGGGTCGCGGCGAAAGAAATTTAGCCGTACAGGTTGACCAGATTTTACAATTACACGAGAAGGTTCATAGCCTCCATCTACATTAATTGTTAGCTCTTGTATTCCTTGATCAATATTAGCTTTTATAGCTTTGTTTTTACTGAATAGAAACCACCACAGTTCTAATCCAATTAATCCTAAACCGCCCAAAGTAACGCCGACTTTTAATGCTAGTGGTTGTTCAATGCGGCGAAATTGACTAGTTTGTTCTGATGAATGTGTTGGCATTTCGGTTGGCATTTGTGCTGTTGCTACGCTTGATGCTGTACCAAACAGAAGTCCTAGCCCTGCGATGCTCCCAAAAATCTTACTTTTGTTGAACATTTGTTAAATTCCTCCACAATTATTAGATAGTTTTGGGATGAAAGTTACGCAAGCGTAAGGCATTCGTAACAACAGAAACAGAACTAAAAGCCATCGCTCCACCCGCAATAATTGGGTTGAGTAACCAGCCAAAGACAGGAAACAAAACTCCAGCAGCAATGGGAATCCCAGCAACGTTGTAAATAAAGGCAAAGAAGAGATTTTGACGGATATTGCGAATAGTGGCACGGCTCAATTGAATTGCGGTAACAATACCTTGCAAGTCTCCAGAGATCAGGGTAATATCGCTGGCTGCGATCGCTACATCCGTTCCAGTTCCAATTGCAATCCCCACGTTGGCTTGAGCCAGTGCTGGCGCATCATTGATACCATCACCCACCATTGCAACAATTTTCCCCTCTGCTTGCAATGCTTGTACTTGAGACGCTTTTTGGTCGGGTCGAACTTCTGCAACTACACGTCTGATACCAACTTCGCTGGCGATCGCTTCTGCTGTTTTGCGATTATCCCCTGTTAACATAACCACCTCTAAGCCTAACTTTTGTAGCGTTCTCACAACTGCTACTGAAGAAGGTTTAAGTGCATCAGCAATTCCCATCAAGCCTTGAATTTGCCCATCCACAGCAATTAAAATAGCTGTTTTACCAGCAGCTTCCAAAGAAGCTTTGCGCTCTTGGAGAGTGCGAGTGTCGATATTTAATTCTTCCATCCAACGTTGAGTACCAATTTGTACCAAGTGGTCTGAAACAAAGCCTTGGACACCACTGCCGGCGATCGCTTCAAATTTTTGAGCCTCTATCAGTTCCACTTGCTGAGATTGAGCATACCTAACCACCGCTTCAGCTAATGGATGTTCTGAATTTCGTTCTACAGACGCTGCCAACTGCAAAAGTTTTAACTCATTACTATTAGCTGTGCCATTAACAGTAACAAAGTCAGTAACAGTGGGTTTTCCCTGTGTTAAAGTTCCAGTTTTATCTAGCACAATGGTTTGGATTCTATGAGCAAGTTCTAGACTTTCAGCACCTTTAATTAAAATGCCATTCTCTGCGCCCTTGCCCGTTCCTACCATCACTGAAGTTGGTGTGGCTAAACCCAATGCACAAGGACAAGCGATAATCAGCACTCCGACTGTGGTGATTAGGGCTAATGTCAAGTTGCCCATGACATTAAACCAAATGACAAAGGCAGCGATCGCAATAGCTATTACTGCTGGCACAAACCATCCCGTTACTTGATCTGCTAAACGTTGAATTGGTGCTTTAGAGCCTTGAGCTTGTTGCACCATTTTGACGATTTGAGACAAAAAAGTGTCTTTTCCAACGCGGGTTGCTCGGAATTTAAAGCTACCTGTTTTGTTAATTGTGGCTCCAATTACTTCATCTCCCGGTTGCTTTTTAACTGGCAAACTTTCACCAGTCACCATCGCTTCATCAACATTGGAAGCACCCTCTACTACTTCTCCATCAACAGGAATTTTTTCACCCGGACGCACCAAAATTACATCACCAATTTGAACTTCCTGGATGGGAACATCAATTTCTTGGCCATTTCTGATTACTCTGGCATCTCTGGCTTGTAAACCGATGAGTTTGCGGATGGCTTCAGAAGTTTGTCCCTTAGCACGATTCTCAAATAGCCTTCCTAGCAAAATTAAGGTGGTAATGACTGCTGCTGCTTCATAGTACACATCAGGCATCAGTCCAGCAGACGTAAAAAAACTTGGGAAAACAGTAGCAAACAGTGAATAAAAATACGCTGCACCAGTACCGATAGCAACTAAAGTATCCATAGTTGCTGTATGACGTTTAAAGGCTTTCCAGGCATTTTTGAAGAAGTCCGCACCGCACCAGAACAAGACAGGGGTTGCTAGTACCAACTGTACCCAAGGATTGTCTAGCCACAATGTCCGAATCCAAGGTAGATTCAGTCCTATCATGGCAGAAATTGACCCCAGTACAATCAAAGTGCTGAGGATTGCTCCTACAACTAGCTTGTGGGTAAGTGTGCGTAATTCTGCTTCACGGGCGGTTTTTTCCGCATCATCCTCTCCAGTAATCATTTCTTGCTCCTGGAGTGAGTAAGATGAGTATCCGGCAGCATCTATAGCGCCTTGGATTGTTTCCAGATTGGTGCGCTTGGGGTCGTATTGAATAGTAGCCTGCTCCGCACCAAAATTGACGTTACAGTCGCTCACCCCAGGAACAGAACGAATTGCTTCTTCAATGTTGTTGGCGCATGAGGCACAACTCATACCTCGAAGTTTAAGATTCAGAGTATCTATAGCCATATATGCTCTTTAGCTGCTGCTTTAACTGAGTTCTAAGAACGGAGTTTTGGTGTGGTTGATAGCCCAGTACCGTTACTTAGCTTTGCCTGTGTGCTTTTCAGGCAACGTTACTAGGCGTTGCCTTGCTCTGTTTGCTGGCCTATCCTTTGTTGATGGCTTTTAAGTGACAGAATAGCCAGCAGTAGTAATTGCTTCCTTAATAACTGTTTCGTCAGCATTTGTGTCCACTAAGACAACTTTTGTTTTTGGATCTGCTTGAACCGTAGCAGTAGGATCGACTGTTTTGACTGCTTTAGTAATGGTGTCTCCACAAGCAGAACAAGCCATGTTAGGAACTTTTAGTTGGAGTGTCATAACGTTAAAAACCTTAAATTTGGATAGTAAAAAGATAGAGTTAAGAAAATTAGGAGTTGAAGACTCAAATGGTTTACGACTTTAGCTAGCAGGATAACCAGAATTAGCGACACCGAATAGCCCGTCGTAGACATCGCTTCTTTGATTGCTGTTTCAGATGGCATAACTGGAAGTACGCAAGCTGCTACAGCTTTAAACTCTCTGAAGTGTGTTACTTCATAAATTCATCTTAGACTCTCTAGCTGGATGGAGAGTCAAGAGGTTTTACCAAATTTTTTTTAATGGTTTCAAAAATATTGCATGAGATGTGTCCAAAGTATCTGCGACGAGAATTGCAGTCGTTGCACCTGTATTTCCCTACTAATGAGGCTGGGGTGGGTAGTAAGCCCGCCCACCATTACTGCTTTTAGCTAGGTCAGTCCTTTTTGGAGAAACTAAGTTACTACCTACTCGAACGATTAAAAGTATTTCAATTTTGAGTACTCATTGCTTGGAGCAACTCTTGCATTTGAGCAATTTCAGCACTTTGACTCTTAGCAATGGATTGAGCTAAATTTCTAATTTCGGGATGCCTAGCATTGTTACCAACCATGCCTGCCATCATGGTCGCCATTCGGTGATGGCGCGTCATTTGACGGAGAAATTCCTGGTCAAAGTTAGGCGCATTTTGCAGGGCTGTCATCATCTCCTTATCCATCATCTCTTGCTGCTGCATGGCAATCTTCATTGCCTCGTCCATGCCGTTACCCATATTCATGCCAGTTGTGGGGACTTCTTTGCCGTACCACTGCTTGTACCAAGCCTGCATTTGCTGAATTTCACGGGTTTGGTCTGAAATAATGGATTGTGCTAGCTTTTTGACTTCAGGGCTTTTGGCTCGGCTCAAAGCCATCTGAGCCATCTCAGTAGCACTTTGATGATGAGGAATCATCATTTCGATAAACGATTTATCCACTTCAGCCCTCATGTTCATTCCACCACGCATAGGGCTTGTGTTTGTTGGATTGGGAGCTTCTACTTGATTGCGATCGTTGGCTTTGGCGCTGTTAATGATGGGAAAAGCTGCGATCGTAGTGCCTGTCAGTAGAGCAACAAGACTGTAGGTTAAAACTTTTTTGTTCATTTTAATGACTTCTATTCAAGGAAATAAGTGGTTTAGAGAATGTCAACTCCCAATCAGGGATTTTGCTAGGCGTTGTCAATACGCGCCCTAAAATCATTGGTTAGAAACGATAGTCTTGGTCTATCTGTCCTTCCCTACTTGAAAGGCAAATTAGCTAGCATATATTCAGCTTTTATACCTCAGATAAGTTAGGCTACACCTATAGATTCGTAGTTTTAGCCATAATTTTTTCCCTAGCTAAATAAATGAATCAGTTATGAAGCTGTAGTTATGCTTCTAATAATTCACACTAGGCAATTGTCAGTGAAAAAGCATCTACCTAATGATACGATGCTAATTTATTCCTCATGAGATGTCTAAATTTCATGCTGATTTCATTTTGGTATGCTACAAATTTTAGCTAATAAGTTATAAAAATTTTATATAAAAAATCAATCAATTTTGATATCATGTCTAGACAAACGCTACATACAAATTCTCTTTAAAAGAAAAGTGATAATCAAAATTTGCCTTTATAACACGTGCTTCTACAATAATTTTTTTAGTTTCAAAAAGTAGAAGTTTGATTACTTTTATAAATAATTTCAATTTTATAAATATTATTTATCAAAAAATTATTCCTGTCATTTATGATTTTCTTTGACTTATAAAATCTGTGTAAAATTTATATCCTGCAAAAAATAGTAAATTAACAAAGCATACAACTATGAAATTCACATGAAATCCTTATAAAAATTAAATTAGCTAATAATATATCATTAGGTAGATATTAGTTTATTTACAAAATCTGATTAAATTAAAAGTGAATTGTACTGGCTTGTTCTCCCGTACAGATACTATTTTTAAAGCAATGAAAACGAGCGAGCCTAGCGCTAATGTTCAAGCAGATATCAAAATCAAGATTGTGTTAGTCAAAACTTAGGAATCTAAAACAGCAATCAAGGAAGCGTACCTTTGCTCGGCGTAGCCATCGCTGCCTTTGGCTATCCTGCCACTTGAACAACAAATGTAAAAGCTAAACTATGTTTCCTAATTCAACCGTATTGAGAACTATTTTTTTGGACACTGGGGTACTAATTGCCCTACTCGTAGGCATTGGATTCTGGTGGCGAACAGCTGTTCGCCACTACTATCTGCCCTGTCCATTCTGGCTGGCCTGGCTTTTAGAAAATCCATACATGGAGACTCTGGCAGGCAGTTCAGTCATTCTCGACCGTCTTAACCTCTCCCCTGAGATGCAGGTAATTGATATAGGAAGTGGAACGGGTCGTGTTGCCATTCCTGCTGCTAGAAGAGTAGCACCAAATGGTCAGGTAGTGGCACTTGATAGCCAGTCAGGTATGTTGCAAAAGCTAGAGCAAAAGGCAAGTGCAAACAGTGTAACTAACATTCGGACGTTTCTGAGCAGAATTGAGCCGGGAGTACTAGAACGTAACAAGTTTGATAGAGCATTGTTGGTGGCAGTATTAGGTGAAATTCCAGATCGGGAGGCAGCACTTCAAGAGATATTTGCCGCTCTTAAGCCAAATGGCATTCTTTCCATCACTGAGGTCATTCCTGACCCCCACTATCAAACGCTTGGCACTGTTCGCCGTTTGGCTGAAGCAGCCGGATTTATACCTAGTGATTATTACGGTAACTTTTTGGTTTTTACAATGAACTTTATGAAGCCAAATACGGCATACTAGCACAAATTAGGTTGGCAACCGCTTAAAACTATGTCATTTCAATATTGAGCATGTTGCAGCTATAACTCTCAACTCAAGTACACAATTCAAAAGTAGATAACTAAAAACTTAAGACTGATTTGGAATGGAGGAAAAATGAATCTGACATCTGAGCAAGTTCACTGGATTGGCGGAGTTGCATTTACTATTGTCGCTGTGCTGCTCATCTTATATAAAACTCGTGTGATAAGAGCGGGCTGGTTATCTTATTTGCTTCCTTTATTATTGATTGGTTACGGAGTGGAAAGCCTTATAGATCCGCTGGTGCATGGTACAGCAAAACCTCAAAACTATGGTGCTGAAAGCCTACAGCATATAATACAGGGCACACTAATGCTGATTGTTGGTGGTGTAGAATGGCTTCGTGCTGGTGGACAGCTAAAACATTATGGCTGGGGATTGCTTCTGCCACTCGGTCTTATTGGGGTTGGGGGCGTGTTTATGTTTCATGCCCAGCATGAAGCTAATGTTCCTCCTTTGCTTCTTCTGGTTCAACATCGCATCTTTGCAATCACTCTTTGGATTACTGCTGCTGCCAAAGCCCTAGCTGAATGGCCAAACAAAAACTCTCAAGCCTTTTCAATAGCCTGGCTTCTCCCACTTCTCCTGTTTGGCTTAGAATTGCTGGTCTACAGCGAAGGAGGTAATTCCTCAACCCACAGTATTCATTGATTACACAAGTATGCAAATAGTAATCCTCAGTCCTAACAATTTACCAAATGTCCATCTTCCATATGAACGATGCGGTCAGCAATATCAAGAATGCGATTGTCGTGAGTAACCATTAAAACAGCACAACCCTGTTCCTTAGCCAAACGCTGCATGAGTTCCACTACATCCCGACCTGATTTACTATCCAAAGCAGCAGTGGGTTCATCAGCTAAAACCAGTTTCGGATGACTTACCAAAGCACGAGCAACAGCAACTCTTTGTTTCTGTCCACCAGATAAATCATCAGGATAGTAATTCACTCGATGCCCCAAACCAACAGCTTCCAGCATAATTTTGGATTTAGCTTCAGCTTGTTGATGATCAAATTCTTTATGCAGTTCCAGTGACATTTGAACATTCTGGCAAGCGCTCAAAAATCGCAGCAAATTGTGAGCCTGAAAGATATAGCCAATATTTCGTCGAATTTGGACTAATTGTTGATCATTAGCTTTGTACAATTCATGTCCTAAAACTTTGAGTCTTCCCTCTTGGACAGACCGCAAGCCTCCCATCAAAGTGAGCAGGGTTGTTTTACCTGAACCCGACTGCCCCATCAAAATAACTACTTCACTAGGGTAAATTTCTAGGTTTATGTCAAATAAAACTTGTTTCTGTAATGCTCCTTGACCAAAGTAGTGATTGAGATTTTGAATAGAAATAATAGAGTTTTGTTGTAACATTTGTTCATTCAAGTAGAAATATCTCTTATACTATTAAAAAATATCTGCTGGATCTGCTGCTCTCAATTTACGTACAGCGATCGCGCCAGAAATAGTACACATTAAAATTGTCAAACCTAAAACAAATGCAGAACGACCAGCACTCATAAAAATTGGTAAAAAAGTTGCAGCTTTGGTCAATTCATATAAACCAAAAGAAATGCCTAAACCAGGAATATAGCCAAAAATTGCTAAAATTAGAGCTTCTTGAAAAACAACACGCAATAAATAATTATCTGTGAAGCCCATAGCCTTGAGGGTGGCGTACTCGGCTAAATGTTCGTTGACATCAGTGAAAAGGATTTGATACACAATGATTATACCAACCACAAATCCCATCCCTGTACCGAGTGCAAACATAAAGCCAATCGGTGTACTTGTACGCCAATATTCTTTTTCAAACTCGATGAATTCTTGGTAAGTAAGTAATCTAACATCTTTAGGCAGTTTAGCAACTATATTATTCAGTGTTCTTTGTTGATCTACACCAGGTTTGAGAGTAATTAAGCCAATATCAATTTCTCCATTACGACGATTTTTAAACAAACGCAAGAAATTTTGGTCACTGGTAATTAAATTTCCATCTGCTGCAAAGGAAGGGCCAAGAGTAAACAAGCCAACAGTTTTAATTCTGTAGTTACTAATTTCTGTTATTACCTGTTTGTCTCGCTCAAATTGTGCAGCAATTGGCCCATATTCAGAACGGGAAGAACGGTCAAACAGAAAAGTATCAGGCAATTTTAACTTATTGAGATTTTGATTGACTTCCGGTAAGTTAAATACTAGTTTTTCAGGTTCAAAACCGAATACAAATATGGCTCGATAATCGGCATTAGCTGGATTTTTCCAATCAGCAAAATCGACATAAACAGGGCTGACAGAATTAACCCCTTCAAAGCCTGATACTTGGTAGAGACGACGTGAAGAAAACTGTCTCATATAAGCAAGAGACTTAGAACGGGGACTAATCATCACCAAGTCCGCTTTTAAAGTGGTATGGAAGCGTGCAGCACTATCATAAAGCGCACCCTCAAATCCTAACTGCATAAACATGAGAATATTGGAAAAACTAATACCCGCCATAGCAACAATCATGCGAGATTTTTCGCGGGTAAGTTGTAACCAAGCTAAACGTATTTTAGACATAATAACTAGTACTATTTAAGATTTTTCTGTGTTAATTATGACTTCTACTTGTAAATTGGTTAAACTTCTAACTTGACTGGCATCTTTTGGATTAAGACGAATTTTAATTTCAACAACTCTGCGGTCTACATCAGCAACAGGATCAGTACTAAAAGTTGCTTGTTTTTTTACTTGCAAACCAACTTGAGTGACCTTTCCATGTAGTTCTCCAGAAAAGGCTTCACTAGTAATTCTGGCTTGCTGACCGATATGTACTTGACTAACATCAGTTTCGTAGACTTCAGCAACTATGTACATCTGGTCTGTTTGACCCATATCTACAATTCCTTCGTTGCCAACAATTTCTCCAGGAAAAGTATAAATTTTTAAAATTTGACCGTCCTTGGGTGCGCGGACGTAAGTTAATTCTAAGTCGGCTTGAGCTTTTTCTACAGCAGCGATCGCACTTTCTACCTCTGCTTGAGCTGCTTGCACATCAGTGGGACGAACCTCAGCGATTTGGTCTAAAGTTGCTTTTGCTTCGTTGATTTGCTGTTGCAAGGTTTCTTCTGTTTGCTTAAGAGTCGATCTCGCCTCGTTGATTTGCTGTTGTAAGGTTTCCTCGCTTTGATTTAGGCTAGCCTTAGCTTCATTCAATTGCTCCCTAGCAGTTTCTAATTCCAAACGCTTGCTATCAAATTTGGAAGCTTCAACTGCACCTTCTTTGTATAACATTTCAAAGCGCCCAAATTCTGTTTGAGCATTGTTTAACTGGGCTTGTAGACGAGCAATGTTTGCTTGTTGAGTCCTTCTCCCTCCTAATAGTTGGGCTTGGAAGCGAGCAATAGTTGCTTGTTGAGTCTTTCTCTCACCAAATAGTTGTGCTTGCAGACGGGCAATAGTTGCTTGTTGAGCATTAATTTCCCCAGTTTTTGCCCCAGCTTTTACCTTAGCTAAATTAGCTTGAGCAACTTTTACTTGTTGTTTAGCTTGCTTTAAAGCCGCTGAAAGACGATTATAATTGTCTAGGATGGCAATTACTTGATTCGAGGTAACTTTATTTCCCTCTTTCACTAAAAGTTTGTGAATTTTAACAGTTTCAAGAGAAGTAGAAGCAGACAGGCGAATAACTTCACCTTGCGGTTCTACGCGTCCTCTGGCACTAACGGTATTGGTAGGAGGAGTAGTTGCTAAAGAAACTGATGAGGGATTTTTCTGACCAGGTTGGGAATGAAGAAGACTATAAATAGTAGCCGTGCTAATAACTGAGGTAGTGATACTAAGGAAGAGAATTACCCACCACTTTTTTGACTTAATAAATGGTTGCTCCATCACTTTTGAATCATGCATATTCATTTTACTGTTGAAGCTCAAGTTTACTCGAAGAAATCACTTAAAAAATCTTGAAAATTAACTAGAGAAAAACCCTGCTTTTGGACAATTTTAATATCACTTTTGGTGGGAAATGAAAAGTATGAACCACCTAGCATCTGAGGAGTTCGTTTTAAATAATAATCATCAAAATTATTGATAACACTACTTAATAAACCAATGCCTTGATTGTTAACTAATTTATCTACAGTTAAAATACTGTAATCAGTATTGTCAACTTCTAATTTTTCTTGTGCAAGTATTGCTCCTGAATCAATAGAAGTATCTACAATTTCATGAATTGTTATACCAAACTTCTTATCATTTTTAAAAGCAGAGTATAAAACTGGGAATAAGCCTTTACATTCAGGCAACAGTGCTGCATGTACGTTAATAACTGCTTTTTTGGGTATCTGGATAATTTGCTTTTTGATAATTTGGTCGAAGAAATATATCACGATTAGATCGAGATTAGCTTGCTTCAATTCAGCAATAATATCTTTACCATTTATATTTGATGTTTTAACGTGATGAATTTGATACTTATGGCAGATTTCAGATATTGTAAAGTGCTTTCTTTTATGCCCAGTGATAGATGAAGCAAATTGAGATAGATAGATCAGCCAAAAATAAAAAATAAAGTTGTAAGTTAAATAAATAACGAAATCAAAACCCGATCTGCGATAGTTAGTAATAATTTGCTGAAGTAAATTACCATGTTTACTACTATATCTATCAGTAGTGACTACAATTGCTATTTTGTCATGATGTTCTTCAATAAAGCTTATGATAGCTTCACTTGAGGAATAACATTCTATATTAAACAGAGCAATTCTTTGCATCATTAACTCCTAATTACGCACAAAAAAATTGTTAGTAACACCAGTCCGTAAAAGTTATTCACAAACAAAATTCACGGTATGAAATTTAGCGATCGCTAAATTTCATACTGTTGTCAAAACAGGCTTTTCCTTAGATATAGCAAGTTCCACAATGTCAGCTGCTCCTCTAACTCCACCTGCGCGTTGAATTGCTGCTTGTAACCTAGATGCACTGTTTTTGTAAGAGTCTTGGCTTAGCACTTCTTGTATGGCAACTCGCAGCTTAGAAACGCTTAGTTTAGTTAAGGGTACTGTTACCCCTGCTCCTGTCCAAGCTAGACGAGCTGCTGTACCTGGCTGATCGCTAGTGATGGGAATAGCAACCATTGGCACCCCATTGTTCAACGACTCAAGAACAGTATTTAATCCTGCGTGAGTAATAGTGAGACTAGCTTGCTTGAGCAGTTCCATTTGAGGTGCATATTTAACAACCAAAGGTTTTCCCGGTAGTTCTTTGAAAGAGTCCAGATTACCACCACCAAGAGAAATTACCAATTGCACATCTAATCCATCACAAGCCTGAGCAATACGTTGGAAAACATCTATTAAGCGATTTTGTATAGTCCCCATCGAGGCGTAAATTAACGGTTGTCCAGTTAGCTTTTCCCAAGGGAAAGGCACAGCTTCTCGACTGGCTGATTCATGGTAAGGGCCTGTGAAATGGAAGCATTGGGGTAAATGCTGTCTGGGAAAATCAAATTCAGCAGGTATTTGACTCAATTGCGCTAATTTAGAGTAAGAAGCGTTAACGTCATAGCATGGGGGCAAATTCCAGCTTCGGCGATACTCATTTATCAGCTTTTCAATTGGTTGAGCGATGCGATTAAGCAGAGAGTAAGCGGCTTGATTCCGCAGATACGCCCATCGTGCAGGGTTATAACTCCAAGATGTCACAAAGGGGGGAACGCCGTCTTCTTGATTGAGTGGCAAAGCACTGCACACTGTAATAAAGGGAATATCCAAAAATTCCGCAATACTCCCTCCTTCTAATGTCATTTGATTTACCAGCAATGCTTCTACGCCAGCTTCCTTGAGTGCTTTTGGAGCATCACGAAGTACCATCGCAGCTTCTTGTTGTATTAAATTGAGATTGTATCGTAATGCTGCAAAACCGCTCAATTTACCAAGTTGTACCAACGATTGTGCTGCGATCCCCAAAGGAAATTCAGTCTCTCCTATTCTCCAGAAATCCAATCCCGCTGCAAGTGTTTTGGATTGGACATCTGCAATTCCAAACAAGGTTACACGATGTCCGCGTCGTTGCAGTTCGCGTCCCAAAGGTAGCATTGTGTTAAGGTGACCAGTTTTTGCGGGACAGAGAATGCCAAAATGAGTCATAACTTCAGCCTTTTTTTGCACTATGAGAACAGAGGATTAACTTAGGCGGTTTCTGAGAAAAATTTACCAATTCAAGCGAGGCATCCCATTTACTCATAGGAAGTTTAGCCAACATCTCGGTAATTTTTTTCCTGACAATCACCTTATTGAATGAGCAAAGTTTCTCCTGCTAAGTATTTATCTAAACTAGGTGAGATACTTAGGCGTGAAGGAGGGTGAAATGCTAGTGGACGGGCAGCAGTAAACAGATAAGCAACTTCGGGTGAACTGATAAATGCCATGCCCCCTAATAACTCCACAGCATGAGCAGTAACACGTTCTATAGCACCTTGCACTGCATAACGCACAAACAGCGCCCGTGCTAGTTGATCGCTACCTTGGTTGCTGTCGCTGACTATCATTGACTGGGCTAGTCCTTCTAATGCAGCCATCGCTCCCTCAACTTCAATGGCTAAAATTGTCCGCTCAGAAGGCGTACCTTTACCAGCTGCGATGGTTCGTTCTACTAAAGCACTAGCGATACCCAGGTAAGATGCAGAAATTAGCATTTCAAACCAAAGAAAACCCCTTGTTTGGATATAATCTAGATTTTCGGCATTGCCTGTATAGGAAATAAGCTGTTCTGGAACTTTGACATCCTGAAGAATAACTTCGTCGCTTTCTGCACCTGCCAGCACTGAATTTGTCCAGAAGGGACGACGTTCAATTCCTGGAGCATTTGTTGTCGGGATAATAACGACTGCTAATTTGCTATCGTCTCCCGATTCGCTGGGAATTGAAACACTTGCAGTGAGAAGATCCATTGATACAGATAAGCTGCAAGGCTTTTTATTACCACTGACTGTTATACCATCAGCTGTTCGTTTGACCTGCATATTGGGAGTAAGAATGCCTGTACCTGTCCGTCCTTCCGCAAAGCCAGAAGCTACGTAGAGATTTTGTTTGGCAATTGCCTCAAGTAACATCCACTCCAAGCCAGTTCCCGAACCTTGGGCGATCATCTCAACGATGGTTGCAACTGAAAAATGATGCATCGTCGTGGCGATCGCCAGCGAAGGCGCACGGCTGGCGATCGCTCTTTGAATCCGAACAGCTTCCACAGGAGTTGCTCCCAAACCCTTATATTTAGTTGGAATTAATAAACCAGGGCCACCAAGTTCACGAAATATTTTTATGGCTGGATTTTGTGGCTTTTCCATTTCCAATAGAGGAATTTGTGCCAGTTTTTCATCAAGGTCTGGCAAAAACTTTGTCAGGATTGTTCGTTCTGGTTTGAGAAAATTCACCTGTAAAACTCCTATTTACTGTGAAATATTTATTAGAGGCAGAAAGGGGACTACAGTTTATAAATGTTGTATGACGGAACTAAGACCGGATTAGGAAATAGAATATAGAAACTCTTACGAATAATGAAATTAAGTAGATATCCCGTACCTTTTATATACATATAAAGTGGTGTTTGGTAGGAGCCTAGTCTAGCTTTGAATGTGTCTGCTGTTTGACCAAAGTCAATTTTTTGTACATTCTGTTTCAATGCTTCATCTAGAGCAGCATACATTAAATTGAAATACAGGTCTGACTCGGCGTTTAAACTGTAATCTAACCCACAAAATAGGTAATGAACACTTGATTGCGTACAAAGAGAACAATTGAATGCCACTATCTTGTCATCCTTATAAACAAGAGTGAAAATTAATTGCCCAGGGAAATTAATTGCTAACTCTCTGAAAAAACTTATAGGCAGATTTTCCAGTTTGTTTTCCGATTTTTGTACAACTGCTTCATATAGTTGATGTATTTCTGGAGTATAGATTTGCAAAATCTTTTCTGTATCTTTCAACTGAACAATGCGAAGACCACCTTTTTCAAATTTGCGTTTTGACCTTTTAATATCATTGCGATAGTGGGACTTTAAAGCAGCGCAGTATTCCGCAAAATTAGCATACTTTGCCTGAAAGCTATGCATAGGTAAACTTTCAGCTTTGACATAATCAAGCTTTAGCAGTGTATCTAATTGATGGCATTCTTGAGAATTAAATTCTTTGTAAATAGTTAGCTTGGTTTTTTCTTTGACTGCAATAGTATTCATAATACTATCAAACGATTTAATAATCAACTGCTGATTAGCATTTTTCTCAAAAATTAAATGGTTCTTGCCAATAGAAATTGGTAAACCACAAAAAAGAACATTTAAATATAAAAACGACGGTAGTAATTGTCTGACATTAGTAATAAATTTTTTAGTACCTTTACTAGCAACAACTCCTAAGTCAGTTTTAAATGTAGATAGACTAGTACAAGCAGACGGATTGCCATTTCGGTCATAAAAAATGACATACCATAATTTGCTAAAGTCTGCCATAGTTTTTTCAATTGTCAATAATAATCTAATATCCATATAAATATTAGAATCACTTGTCTGACAAACTTGCTTCCAATCATCTAAATCTACGTCAAGAATTGAGTTGTACAGTTTATAAGAGTAAGTCCTTTCACTTTTAATTAACCAGTCAATTGCTTTCGTCATTTATTTTTACCATCTCTACAATAGAAATAAATTTCCAGTTAAACCAGAACTATTTATTTGTTTTGATAGTTACAGAACCAATATGCAACTATCAAAACAAGGTAATGTTTTCTATTTATTCAACTTATGCAGCTGCGACTTGGTTTGGTGTTTGTGTTGATGATGAAGTAACTTGAACTGGTAAAAATTCTACTTCTTCACCAAATAAGCCCCTAATAATTGCTGTGATGTTTTCCTGTAGTGCCTGTATAGCAATGGGATCAAGAATTTGACTTAAAGAGGGAATACCCATGTCAAACTCAGCTAAAAACAATATTAGGCAACCATCTTTTTGATTTTGAGCTTTCCACTGTCCACAGAAGTGTTCTACATCACCTTCAATCTGATTGAAGCTAATTGTATAATTTGAGGCATCAAATAAATCTTCTTCTATCCAAGACATCACACCGCCACGAAAGTCAACTTCCCAAGTAGAAACAGTCCGTCCGTCAGATAGTACTTGGCTGGTGATGCTATGTACAGCTTGACTGTTCTTTGCGTATGAATCAAAGTCGCAGAGAATTGGATAGATTTCTTCGGCACTGCGATGGGCAATTTTAGCAACAATTTCTAAGTATTGCATTAGTAAAATCTCCTTTATGAATTAACAACGTTTAAAGATGAGTTACGTTTTGCAAGAGCGATCGCACTTTCTGAAATCGCACTCAGCAGCCAATCAACATCTGACTCACTCAGAATTGCTGGTGGTGTTAATCTGACAACGCGGTGAGCATTAAGTGAATAGGAAACCAAGACATTTCTGTGCATGAGTTCAAACATGAAGTCACCAGCCAGATAATCAGCTGCAAACTCAATGCCAATCAACAGTCCAATACCGCGAACTTCTCGAACTAGATGAGGACACATTTCGCCCACAATTTTCTGCACTTCAATAAATAACTTTTCACCTAGTTCTTTGGCTCTGGGTATAATATTCTCGTTTTTAATCACATTAATTGCTGCTTGTGCGGCAACTGTAGCTAAAGGATTACCTGCAAAAGTCGAAGTGTGCAACAGGGGATCTTGATTAAGCCTTTCATAAGCTTGGGCAGAAGCAACCGCAGCGCTAACAGGTATAACTCCTCCACTTAAAGCCTTCCCCACCAGAAGTACATCAGGAACTACCTGTTCTCTATCTGCTCCCCACCAAGTTCCTAGTCGTGCGAGTCCCGTTTGAATTTCATCGAAAATCAAAAATGCTCCATACTGGCGGCAGAGTCTTTCTACATCTCGCAAGTAGCCTTCATAGGGAACGATTACACCACCTTCTGCTTGAACAGGTTCCAAAATAACGCAGCATTCATCACCGTTATGAGAAAGTACATTCTCCAGTGCTTTTGGATCTGCAAAGGGGATAAACTCAACTTCTGGGAGCAGAGGCTGGAAAGGCAGACGATAGGCTGCACGACTGGTGACACTTAATGCTCCCAGTGTCTTACCGTGAAAACCTCCGAGCATTGCAACTAACTTGCGTTTGCCAGATAGACGCGCTAGCTTGAGACCGGCTTCTGTAGCTTCTGCACCAGAGTTACCGAAATATACATAATCTAAACCCTTGGGGGTAACTGAGGCTAGAGTTTCCGCCGCCGAAGCTTGTTCGGCATTTAAAAGCGCACGAGTTGATAATGGATGACGCTCCAGTTGTGCTTTCACCGCCTCGATTACAGTAGGATGACAGTGACCGATGGTGAAGACACCGTAGCCACCACAAGCTAAATACTTTTGTCCGCGTTCATCAAAAACGTAGTTTCCAGAAGAACGAACTTCAACATGAGTACCCATTAATTCCGCCAGCTTGGCGAGTGACTTATTAACGTGTCTTTTTTGCCCTTGGATTACCATCTGTCTAAACTTAGCTGCTTGATGTGAATCTGGGTATGTTTCCACACTTTCCAGCATTTGTTGGCTTTCTTTCATTTCGCTTTTAATTTCTTAATAGTATTGATTAACTAACCTGAATATGCGGTTTGATTGGCACTTTAGGTGTCTGGTTTTGATGTTCTAGTAAAGCCACTTCTACTAAAGATATTGCCTTGCCGTAGCGAAACCAGGGAATACTAGGCCAAAGATGATGGACGATATGATAGTTTTGATTCAGCATCAATATCTGCAATAGTTGACCCTTAAATATGCGTGTGTTTTCCAAAGGATGTTGGGACTCCTGGGGAAAATGTACAGCCCATGCAACCGTTAGTTCAATTAATGCTCCAGCTACAAGCAGTGGGATCACCCATAACCAGAGAGCATCTTGCAGATGGCCTATCCAAGCCGCACCGATGACCACAGACAACTGCAAACCAACTGTAATTAAATGTTCGATTAATTGCGGACGTTTATTAGACCACAAACGGCGATTAATCATGAAAGAGTTGTCGTGTGTGAGACGCACCAATGTCCAGAGAGGTAATAACCAGCGCGGTTTTCTACCAATAACGTAGTCCGGGTCGTATTCTGGATGATTTGTAAACGCATGGTGCTGGGGGTGCAAGATACGGAACAAGGGGAACGTTGTACCCTCTAGAACTGCTGCGATGCGCCCAACCCAATTGTTAACCGTGCGATTAGGATGCACTAAGCGGTGTACAGCTTCGTGATTAACTGTATACAGAGCGTACAAACATAACAAGTTAATTGCTGCTGAAGCTTGAAGAGGTAAATATCCCAAAAGATAGGCAACAATTGATGCTGAAAAGATGTTAATGGTAGCGAAAAATAGTAACAGGGTGAGATTACCAAAAGTGCTATTTGGTATTTGCATTAAAGAGTGGTCAATCTCACGCAACTTCTGATTCACTAACTTACTTTCCACGTATGCCTCACTAACTAAATGCGCTGTAATCAGAGCAAGAGTTTTCGGCTCTTGCTCTTATGAATTGCAACTGTCTATGCAAACACTGGTGTCAGAGACTGAACTTGCAGATGCTCGCGAATTTGAGATTTGTTTTTGTCGTTGACTTGCAGATAGTCATTCTCCAAGAACCATTCAATAGCGTTAATTGCAGCTTGTTTAACACTGCTTTTAGGTTCAAACCCCAACTCATTTTTAGCTTTGCTGGTGTCGAGGTAATAGTAAAGGCTGGAGAACTTGACCATCGGTGCGGTATAAAGCGGATGTTGGTTGGTGATGTGGTCAGAAATAAATTCCAGAATTTGAGCTAGTTTTACAGCGCCTGCCTGAGGTAGTTTCAGTTTGGGGGCTGGAACTCCAGAAATTGCTTCTAAAGCCGAGAACAAATCGACGACAGAAAGATTTTCATGTCCTAAAATATAGCGATCGCCTACTTTCCCTTTCTTAGCTGCTAGGATGTGACCATAAGCAACGTCATCAACATCGATAAAGTTAGCACCGCCATCAATGTAACCTGGTATCCGACGGGCGAGAAAGTCTAAAATCAGCTTGCCAACAGGATTTGGCTTGATATCTCTTGCACCTAACGGTGCAGAAGGCATCACAACAACAATCGGTAGTCCTTGCGCTGCGAATCGATAAGCTTCAAACTCGGCAGAATATTTTGATTGCTCGTACTCCATCGACATATCCCACAAATTGAAATTGTGATTCTCTGTGG
The DNA here is from genome assembly GCF_000332295.1 of Fortiea contorta PCC 7126. Taxonomy (GTDB): domain Bacteria; phylum Cyanobacteriota; class Cyanobacteriia; order Cyanobacteriales; family Nostocaceae; genus Fortiea; species Fortiea contorta. The sequence goes on from NZ_KB235930.1 coordinate 4,758,603, forward strand.
TGGGGGTGTCCTTTCCGTAACTACCAATTGTCGAGATGGTGCTAGTGTAAATTACTTTCTCTACATCCTGTTTCAATGCAGCAGAAAAAACATTTTTTGATCCCTCAACATTAACCCAGTCAAACAGGTGGCGGTCTTTACGAGGAACCCAAAAAGCTACCATTGCAGCACCGTGATAAACAGAATTGCAGCCCTGCACTGCTCGTGCTACTGAATCATAATCGGTAATATCCCCGTAGGCAATTTCAACATCCAGTTTCTCCAAATTTCTCAGATCCGAACCCTTTCTAACTAACGCTTTGACTTGTTGACCATCTTCTTGAAGTTGACGAACAATCGCAGAGCCTACAAAGCCTGTAGCACCAGTGACTAAAGCTTTCATGATTTATTCCTCCAATTATTGAGTTAGAAAAGTAAAAAACTATTGTTCTTAGTGACCGAAAGGACAGCCTGACTTTTTGCCAGATACAAACTGTCGCCAGGGATCTGGCTGCGAAAAGAAGTTGGGCTTTAGCTCAACATTTTCATAGTTGCGGTGGAAAACTGGAGTCGTCGATCCGGATATGGGAGGTACAATCCATGCCCAGTCGGCGTAGGTAGTTCTTCCCGCAAGTGCTTCGCTCTTTTCAAATTGCACAAAGCGACGAGTTTCACTGTGATGGTCAACCATAGTCACGCCAGCACGTCGGAACGAGTATAGAACCGCAACATTTAATTCAACTATGGCGCGGTCTCGCCATAAGGTATGGTCGTAGCGAGTATCTAGACCCATTCGCTTGGCCACAATGGGCAATAAGTTATAGCGGTTCTCGTCAGCAAAGTTACGAGCAGCTATTTCCGTACCCATGTACCAACCATTAAAGGGCGCGGCTGTGTACTGAACCCCGCCAATCTCCAACATCATGTTGCAAATTGCTGGTAACGCGTGCCATTTGAGACCAAGTTCTGCAAACCAAGAGTAGTCAGGATGCTGGATTGGCACTTCTAGCACTGCATCATGAGGTAACTCAAACAGCTTTGGACGCTGATTTGGCATTTGAATCACGATAGGCAGGATGTCAAAGGGAGTACCTTGGCCTCCTTTCCAGCCCATTCGTTGCACAAGCTCTGTAAACTCGACATACCTTGGGTCACCCACAACCGAACCATCCGTTTGCCGATACCCTGCGTAGCGAACGATTTGCTCATTCCAAATGCGGATTCCAGCTTGGCCTGGTTCTTGCGGTGCAAAGATAGTAGCAAGGGATTTGATGCGACCGCCGTTAGTGGATAACCGCAGATGCTCAACCATAGCCTCGAATACTTCTTCGGCTTGATTCAAGCTGCGGCGATCGCGAACTTCTAGTGAGTTCCAGTAGCTACGTCCCACACATCTGGTGCTATTGCGCCATGCCAATTTGGCTCCGTAAGCTAGTTCATCAAAGCTTTGCCAATAAGTTCCAGTTTGTTCTACCTCGCTTTCTATTTCCGCAAATCGATTTAAGTAGGATTCCTGAATTACTTGTTCTTCCTGCAACAATGCCAGAAATGCTTTGGCATCAGATAAAATGGTGTTATATGTATTCAAACCGTGTTGCAAGGCTAGGTTGTTGATTAGCATACTATGTCAACATTCACATTTAGCAAGTTGGGCACGGTCTTTCTTAGCTTTTTTACCAGAGCAGACTTTTGTTTCATTAGCCCAGTATTCAAGGCTATGGGTTAAAGCCGTTTCCAAATTGGGCAGTGGTGCTATACCAAAACCAGTTTCTATTTCTGGTAATGACGTGGGGAAAGGTTCCTCATTACATAAGTAGGGTGCGACTTGAGCAAACCAGTCAAAACCTTTTTTGACGGATTTTGGTAATTCTGACATAAAGGCAGGACGGATCAGACGATCTACAATGTCAGGGCTGACCATGCGTGGTATGTTAATCTCTATACCTTGAGTTTTGCCAAATTCTGCAATTAAATCTGCTATCTGGCGTACTGTCAAAGCTTTATTTCCAGAGGTGATCCAATATTCGCCTGCTACGCCATCATGCTCAATTATTGCTGCAATGGCGTTAGCAACAACGTCTTGAGGAATAAAATCTATATATGCGTGCGGTAGCATGGGCAGGATGGGCAAAAAACCTCTAAAAAGCGAACTTATGATGTTATAAATGCCCTGAAAACGTGCAATCTCACCTGATGTAGAATCGCCAATCACAATGGAGGGACGAATAATTGCGTGGGGCAGTCCACTGTCTCTAACTAACCGTTCTCCTTCTCGTTTCGAGATAGTGTATGTATGCTCTGAAGGCGCATCTTTACGTTGGTGAGGACGGATAAAAGCTGTGCTGATATAGTAAAAGGGAACTTGTGCGATCGCTGCCAATTCCAGCATATTTTCCAAGCCGCGTACATTTGTGCTACGAATTAATTCATCTGATTCACCAAAGTCAGTTACCGCAGCTGAATGGACAATACAATCAATGCACTTTGCTATATCTTTTAGCTGTGTCTGACTAAGACCAAGCTGAGGCAATGAAATGTCACAAGGAATGGTAGTGACACCTGAATTCGTGATTGGCTTCCTGTAGGTTAGACAAATAATCGAATGTGCATTCATTCGATCTAATAAAGCTTGACCAACTACTCCTGATGCACCAGTGAGCAGGATTGTTTTCTTGTGAGAAAACGGATTAATATACACTATTTTTACCTCTTGAATACAAGTGAATAATGGAGTTAACTGTTGCTCAGTAAATGGTTAAAAACACTAAAATATAGCTATTGTTGCAAGTATTTGACTACTTGTTTTTCTTGGTTTAAATTCACTGGTAAAGCAGGATGATGATTTGATAAGGATAGATTCTGGTTGATATCCTGCATCTGCTGCAACAGAAAATCTACTTCAGTCTCAAGCTGGCAAAACTTTAATTGTTGCTCCAATGGATATAAAAATCGTTTTGGCTCCATAAATGTGAAATAACAAGAATATGAAGAAGATTTTTTTGTTTTTTGTTACTCCAAAAACGATTGCAGATATTTTTGATTTCATCTTGTTTCACTTGCACCCATCCTTTAAGATTTTTTGTTAATTCTCTACAGTACTTATCGGTGGTATTTCGGAAAAATACAGAGAATTTTTGCTCGCCTCCCTTGTTTAATTTTTTTTTATAAGAGAAATTGTTAACTTCTAGTTATTTATACGGCTCATTCCAAGAAATTATGCAAGCAGCTATAAGTTTTTACAAAAATTCATTTTGAAGTCAAAAAAACTTTTACGCAGCAATTTCATCCTGATTTCATCTTGATGTGATATAATAGTATTATATGCTATGTTTAAAGTAAAAGTTGGCAAATTATTTCATCTTAATTTCATTTCTGTGTGAGAACTTGGTTATAAGGTTCTCTCTTTAGCTGTGGACGACAAACACAACATATATGTATGCAGTAACGATGGCTAATTTTAATGAAGCGATTGAACGAATGAGTACGGGTTTGCGGCAAAAGTCCTATTTTCTCAACGAGATAGAGGAAAGAACCGTTGTTTACTATGAAGGAGGTCACGCCATTGTAGGAGCCTTAAGTCCTGGGGCTGGCAAAATGGAGAAAACTTCTATTGTTCCTTGTGGCATAAGAGCTTTGGGTTACACCTTGCAACTATCAGAAGAAAACTACTTCCTGATAGCAGAAGATGAAATTTGTACTCGAATTGCCACGCTGCTTGTGGGAAATTTTGCTGAGAAGGCTTTTATAAGATTTCTATAGGATCTGTGAAATATTTTGGTTCTGGTGTTTTTTCCCACTTACAGTTACTAATTCGAGAAAAAATGAAGGATTTTTTGACTGCACTTGTTATCACTTCAACTGTTGTTCTCACTCAAGGTTGCGCCTCACAAGTGAAATCTGGTGAAACACCAGACTCTAATGCTACCACCGTGAGTAATGCAAATTCCCGTGCGAGTCACAATATGAGTAATTCTCAAACACCAAAAGCTGAGAAAAATTCTCATGGCGGTCACAATATTGAGAACTCTCAGGATGAGCATTCTGGTCATTCCAAGTTAGAATCAGCCAACGCAATTGCAAAGCTCATCCTCACCGCTAAAATTACTCCTAAAATACCTGTACCTTTAGCGATTGATGTAACAGACAAAGAAGGTAAAAAAATTGCTAATTTTGATCAATTTCAGGAAAAGCTAATGCATCTAATTGTTGTTAGTGATGACCTTCAATCATTTAATCATATTCATCCCATATATAAAGGAAATGGACGCTTTGAAGTTGAAGCTAATTTTCCCCATTCAGGCAGCTACAGCCTTTTCAGCGATTACAAAGTAGCAGGAAAAGCAGAACAAGTTTCGGTGTTAAAAGCAGAAGTTCCAGGTAACAGTCCAACTGCACCCAAGATTGATTTAGCTACTACAAAGACTTTTGGCAATACTAAAGCTAATCTCAAGTTATCTCAATCCACAATCAAAACTGGACAAGAAGTTCACTTAATTTTCAACTTACAAGATGCAGCTAGCAACCAACCGCTGAAAGATTTGAAACCTTATTTAGGAGAAAGAGGACATTTAGTCATCCTCAAACAGTCATTGCCGTTAACACAAGCAGACTATATTCATGCTCATGCGATGAAAAATACCCCAGATGCTGAGGTTCATTTTATAACTAGTTTTCCAAAACCAGGAAAATATAAAATGTGGGGACAATTTAATCGTAATGGCAAAATTGTCACTGCTGATTTCTGGGTAGATGTACAATAGTCATTTCAAATTTCATCTTAATCGAGTAGATTATAAAATCTAAGCCTATCCCTAGATGTTTAATTCGTATCTCAGGCTTGATAATAGTGCTTCTCTAGTACTATATCCCTCTTCTGTAACTTTCCGGGTATTCTGAATAAAAGAATAAAAAAAGAAAACCTTGAAAGGTAAGTAGGGCAATGGATGTAGAATTACAAATCCTCAAGCATTTGCCAAGAGATGCTCACCCAACAGTTACCATCATAGATGAATATTGTGCAGAGTATAAAGACCTGTTTAAAGAAGTAAGAAATTATGAGTGTTTCAAATATTTACATCTGGGAATAATGTCACCAATTAAAAGAAAATCGTTACCAGAGATAGCGAAAGCCGTAAGTATAAACTCTGCACAGTCATTACATCATTTTTTAGCTAATTCAGATTGGTCAGTAGAGGAATTAAAACAACGAAGATTAAATCGACTAAAAACAGCATTAGATGGCAATGCGATTACAGTAGTAATAGATGAAACAGGAGACAGGAAAAAAGGAAAGAAGACTGATTATGTAGCTAGGCAATATTTAGGGAGTGTCGGAAAAGTCGATAATGGAATAGTTTCAGTGAATGCTTATGGACTTTACTCTAATATAACTTTTCCTTTAAGTGTAAAAATATTCAAACCAAAAGGGACGCTAAAATCAGGAGATAAATATAAAACTAAAATAGAATTAGCATCAGAAATTATTACGGAGCTAATTGAATCAGGCTTTAATATTAAATTAGTACTAGCAGATAGTTTGTATGGTGAAAGTAGCGAATTTATTAGAAAACTAGCTGAATATCAACTAGATTATGTTGTAGCAATAAGAAGTAATCATGGAGTCTGGTTGCCAGCAGGACAGAGCGTTAGGGCGAATAAATGGTGTAAATTTGAAAAAACATTTAGCAATCAGAAATCAGAAATTAGATACATTAGGGAAATAATTTATGGTAAAAAAAGAGCCATAACTTACTGGGAAATAACCACTGATCCAGAAACCATGCCAGAGAATTCAACTTCTTTCGTAATGACAAATCTTCAAGGTAATCTCAAGAAAACTTTAGGAGATTTATATGGATTAAGAACCTGGGTAGAATATGGTTTTCGACAGTGTAAACAGGAACTAGGTTGGACAAATTATCGGTTCACAAATTTTCAACATATTGAGAGATGGTGGGAAATGATTTTTTGTGTTTACACAATGATTAGTTTAAATTCTTCCGCCTTGTTAGGCTTAAATCTATCTCGTAAAATTGAACCTGAGTTACAAGAAAATAGTGATGCTAATTTTTCTAATCATCAACAATGGAACCATGAATCCGGATGGAAAAATACTTTAAATAATCTACGTCTCATTGCCCAACCACTCTTACTATTTTGGTTGATTTATCCCTGGATACATATTTTCCCTAATTCTCATTTATTGCTGGGATTCAATCAATTAATTAGTGCAATGAATCAATTTAAACCCTATTATGCTTCTGGATAATTTCGCTTAGTTACTACTTGCTCATTCCGGAAAGTGACAGAAGAGGGATATGTCCCATCATTCAATAAAAATTCAAAAACATTAAAGCAATGCTAATACCTTGATGTTCGCACACGCTACTATGAAGCCGCTGTACTTGGGTATGTGTTTCGGATTGCATTTAGAGCGACCGCCTGAAATACGGGAGCAACGCGATTTGGTGAGATCGGGGAAAAAAGGTGCGATGCCTGCGGCGGGCTGCGCCTACGCTAAAAATTTAATTTAAGTACAATGTAATTTTACTTACAAAAAAAATTCCGCATCACAGGATAATTGATCTTGATGAGATGTCTCAAAAAGATTACTAGCAAGCTATTTGACAATTATTTAAAAAAATATTTGTAACAAGTCTTTGATACTTAGTATCAAGTATGGCAAAATTTTCTTCAGGTCGGAATTAAAGTATAAAATAATTAAGAACTTATAGGCTTGATGAACGAATTAAAGATAGAATCACAAAAATTATCCCAGCTTCCAGCTATCCATTGACAACGGAGATGTAACATAATTTCTGCATTGTCTTTTAACCAAAATTTACTGTTACCTTTCATTCTTAAATTTACAACCTGGCGGATTAAACTTTCAACAGCACCACTACCAAGAGGGAGGTTTTTAGATGCAACTTCATTAGATTTTAAAAGCCTTCGTCGGTAAGCTTTTAAAATATAATTTCGTTCTCGCACTAAGATTTTACAAGAAAAGGGAACTCTTAACTCTTAACAGAATGTTAAGAGTTAAGAGTTAAGAGTTCCCTTTTCTTGTAAATTAGTTAATAAATACCAAGCGTCTTTTTCTTGCTTACCCCTGTACTTTCTTTTCCAGTAAACTCCTAAGTTAAACCGACCAAACCCACGTTTTTGAGTAACGTTGACGTTGGTGTAAAAGGAGCGGACACCAGGATAAATTTCCATGCTACTTAAAGGCTGAAATTTCTGTCTTTTTTGGCGAAAAGTAGTATCCTTTTTTTGACGGAGTACAAAACCTACATTCTGGTTTTGAAGCCACTGTGCCAGTTCTACACTGTGAAATTCCCTATCTCCGATAATTACTAATTTGTACTCTTTTAATAAGCGGATTACTGGACGTAATACTTTTTCTTGTTCAGTGAGGTTGGTACTACCATCTTTCTCTAACAAGCACCAATATATTGGCCACGCTCTTTTTTGGTAAATTATACTAATCATCAACACATTATTTTCCTGCCACTGTGTTCTATCCATCGCAATGGTTAATTGTGACCCCAGTTTAAAATGTTGGTTAATTAGGGCTTCAATAATTGGAAACCACAACAATACTACACTTAAGGCATTTAGCGTTAAAAACCTTTGTATATGCCGTCTACGACTATTTTGTTGTATTGGTAATGGTAGTGTCGCTGCCAGTCTTTCTATCTTCACTTGTTTTTGATTTTGTAGTAACCACACCAACATCTTTAGGGTGATTAACTGTGCTTTATTCAGGTACTTTTCTAAAAATTTTTGGTAGAATGATGCTAGCATTATGATGAAGGTCTTAATCAAATTACGAGACCGTTCTTTTTTACCATTAAACTGTACCCTACAGATAGTCGCTTAATAACTGTACAGTTCATTCTCAATAAGCACACAAATTTTTCCAGGGGTCTGTGCCTCCCAAACCTTTAGCTTGCAGGATTTAAAGGCGATTGTCGCCCCCTGAACTTGCAGCCATACTTAGGAGAAAAAGGACATTTAGTTATCCTGCGACAGTCAACCTCATTAACAGCAGCAGATTACATTCATGCTCACGCGCTAAAAAATGCTCCTGCTGGACAGGTTCATTTTATGACTAGCTTTCCTCAACCAGGAAAGTATAAGCTCTGGGGTCAGTTTAATCGCAATGGCAAAATCGTCACAGCTGATTTTTGGATCGATGCTGTTTAATTTATACCAAATAGAATGTAACAATACTATCTTTGGCAACTTCGTATTAGGTAAAAAATCTTATTTATAACTAACTACGTAAATTGCGATACATCAATTTCAATAGAGAGATAGAGCGATGCCTACGGCGGGCTGCGCCTACGCTCCTTAGTGGAGCAACATCCAAAGGTAATTCAACTGTAAAAGTACTACCTTGACCCAATTCGCTTTGCACATTTAATTTACCTTGATGTGCTTGAACAATAGCTTGAACAATTGCTAATCCTAATCCAGAACCACCAGTGCTACGAGAGCGATCACTACTCACTCGATAAAAGCGATCAAAAATTCGAGTCAGTTCGTGTTTTGGGATACCAATGCCTGTATCTTGAACTTTGATTACAGCATAATGGTCGTTGCGGTCTAATAAAACCGTTACTTCTCCTTCTCTAGGTGTGTATTGAATTGCATTGACAATTAAATTAGAAAACAAGCGATAAAGCTGGTCAGCATTACCTATAATATTCAGAGGTTGATGCACTTGTATTAAAGATGTCAGCTTTATCTCTGCGGCATTTGCCATCGCTTCAAATTCCTCAACTAAATCGCTAACAATATCATTTAGGCAACAATTTTCACGTTGTAACTTTTGGGCTTGTTTATCTAAACGTGCTAACATTAATAAATCAACAACTAAAGCCGTTAGCCGTTGATTTTGACGCTGTATAGTTTGCAAAATATCCCGTGTATCTTCAGAATCTATTTGCGGCATTAAAAGTGCTGATTCCACTGTTGCACCTGTTGCAGCTAAAGGCGTTCGTAATTCATGTGCGGCATCTGCTGTAAACTGTTGAATTTGTCGATAGGATTGATAAATTGGCTGCATAGCTAATCCTGATAGCCACCAACTAGCAGCAGCAATCATACTCATAGCAACTAGCAGCCCTAATACCAAAATTAGTTTTACAATATCTAAGTAATGATTAAACTCTTCTAAACTTCGCCCTATTTGCATATATCCCCAGTCTTGATGATTTTGGGTATGCAACTCTAGAGTAACTTGATGATAATCTTTGCCTTTGCTGTCTTTGAGAAATTGCCAAGTTTTTTGATTAAAAATGTCAGGTAATCCTTCTGGATAATAACCAGCAGTAGCAATTAATTTTCCAGAAGTATCAAAAAAACGTATATAGTAGCTACTTTTAGTAACGATACCAAGAAGATGACGTTTAGAATCTGACTGTTGTTGAATACAATTAGTAGCTCCAGTTCCACATTTATCTATATTTGGAAATAATTGATATGCCAATGGTTCTAAACGTCCAGGTAACTGTAGTTTTAGTTCGATACTGTCGTGCAATGTTCCCGCTACAGACTCGATTTCACTGTCTAAAGCCACCACATGAGCATGAAACACTGCTCGATAAAAACCGAAGGCACATAGGCTTAAAATTAAACCCATAACGATGGCATAATACAGAGCCAACCGAATACGGGTGAGCCGAAACAGCTTATTCTGATTCATTGGTGAAATTAAGACGATATCCCATACCGTGCAAAGTTTCAATTGAGTTAGTACAGTCGCTATTGGTGAGTTTGCGACGTAACAAACGTATTTGCGCCGCCACTACATTGCTACTAGATTCTGCATTAACTTCCCAAATTTGATTGCGAATTTGTTCGGTAGTAACAATCTGGTTGGCGTGCTTCATAAAATATTCGAGTAGTTGGAATTCTTTGTTAGTCAAAGGAATCCTTTCCGGTTCACCTGTAGTATTTTGTCTTACAACTGTGCTGTTGCCATAATCTAGAGTCAAGTTACCAACAGTCAATTGTTGAGGTTGGAAATGCGGAGAGCGACGCTGCAAAGCCCGCAATCGTGCCAGTAGTTCTACCATACTAAAGGGCTTTACTAGGTAATCGTCAGCACCAGCATCTAGTCCGGCAACTTTATCTTCCATTCTATCTTTAGCAGTTAGCATCAAGATGGGAAGAGGATTACCTTTGTAACGTAGTCTTTTACACAATTCTAAACCAGTAATTCCAGGAAGCATCCAATCGAGAATCGCTACTGTATATTGTGCCGAGCTATTTTCTAAGTAAGCCCATGCTTCAGTACCATCCATTACCCAATCAACTAAGTACTTTTGTTGATTTAAGGTGCGCTTAATAGCAGCCCCCAAATCCGGCTCATCTTCGACTAGCAGCACCCTCATATCAAATTGAATAGTTAAAGGTTCGTTGTAAATTTGTGATGTAAGCATAGTCTGCAATAGGGATACCCCTATAAATAGGTTGACAGAAGTTTATGAAATTAGGATGAAATTCTTAAGAATTAGAATTAAGCTATACAAAACCTAACAGTAACTAGTATCTTAGCGATACATAATCAAAGAAAAAAGACTCAGTAGACCAACTTGCCAAAATAGGGTGTGAACTTAGTTTGAGGAGTTATAGAAACTAAGTTTTGCAAGATATCTATTGAGTCAATAATAATTTTGACACGGAAATATGAAATTAAGATGAAATTTAAATTGTTTCAAGACATTTAGAAAATTTGTTGTCGTTAATTAGTTGATATGCAAATGAAGTTAGCCTTTTATCTCTAAAGTTAGAAGTTATGACAATAAATATTGCAGCTAATTCTAATTCATATGCATTTAAGAGCACTTTGTTAAATTTATCAAGAAATAATTCAGGATTCATGAGTTAGAATGAGCACATGAATCCTGTACGAATTGCGGATGAATAAATGGGTTGAAGACCACCGAATTTTTAATTTGTTGGTCTTCAACTAGTAGGATAACTTAGACCCAACATTAATTAATTTTGAATTATTTTTAAAAATATACAACAACTAGAAGTTAATTAAATGATAAAAATACATCATCAATACTGAACTTTGGAAAATATTAAAGACAAAATAGAAAACTTCATCTTAATTTCATATTTATCCTTCAAGATAAAAAATAGGTCGATTCAATAATGGATATCAATATTTTTGTGGACATGACTTAAAGACTTGCTCAGATAGTTATCGCTCAGACCTAATTGATATTTACTTTTGGTCAAATTGAAACAGATTTAGGTGGTGATGAGCTATACAAGCAATAGTCACTACAATTCGTATCGTCAATAAAACAATGTAGTAGTGATATTGCAAATAAAAATCCGCTCCAATGAGCAAGTTAATTCAGCCCTGATAATTCCTACTAATTTTTGATTTTTTTGGATGTTAAATATGAATCAGCTTACAAAATCTTCATCATTCGAGAACGTTTCTAACTGTCAATGGAACAATCATAGTAAATGGAAAAAGATTATTGCCGCTGATGTTACCGAGGCAATAGGAAATGTACCGATTGTAAAACTCAAAAATATTTCTCCTGTATGTGTTGTCTCAGAATGTTTTTTGAAGTTAGAGAGCTGCAATCCAGGAGGGTCTATTAAGGAGAAAAATGCAGTCTATCTCGTGACGCGTGCAGAGGAGGAAGGGCTTCTTATACCTGGTGGTACGATTATCGAGTCAAGTTCAGGAAATTTCGGCGTTGGTCTGGCTATGGTAGGAGCAGTCCGAGGGTATCGAGTGATTATTGTCGTCGATGCAAAAACTGCTCCACCCTTTAGACGAATGCTGAAAGCATATGGTGCTGAACTTGTGGATGTACCGCTACATGAGGCAGACGAATCAGGCTCGATGCAGAAGGCAAGAATGAAACGAGCCCGTGAGCTTGCCGCAACTATTCCCAATGCTTGGTATCCATGTCAACACTTGAATCCTCTGAATACGGAGGCACATTCATACTACACTGCGCGTGAGATTGAAGCTCATTTTTCCTCCGATCTTGATGCTGTCGTTGTTGGTGTTAGCACTGCGGGACAAATAATGGGAATTGCTCGTTATCTTCGACCACGATTTCCAGAAATACGTATTGTTGGCGTTGATGTTGAGGGTTCAGTCATTATGGGAACCCCAGCAAAACCATACAAGATGACGGGTGTTGGATTATCGTTCTTTCCACCTAATCTAGAGCTTTCGCTGCTTAATCGTGCTTACGTGGTACCAGAGGCGCTTGCTTACTCGGTATGTCATGCACTCGCACGTCGTGAAGGATTGCTTCTTGGTGCATCAACAGGGGCAATTGTCGCTGGTGGCTTGCATCTAGCTCACTCTCTTGGTGCTGGTGCGCGGATTCTGATGATCAATCCCGATGCAGGGGATAGATATCTTGAGACAGTGTACGACGACCATTGGCTTGATCATCATGGATTTACCCTGAAACAAGGAGAGCATCTTGATGATGCGATCGCCTCACTGACTCCTGTGTATTTTTAGTGGCTTATTATATAGTGCTCAAAAATTTCATGAACACCTCACCTCAGCAGGAACAGGAAGGTAATAGAACAGCCTCCCAGCGATCGCTATTGATGTTACTTGCTCAGTTCATACCTCTTTCCTTAACTGATGTGGCAATGACTCTCGGCGATCCACTTCAGACTGCTGCACTCAGTCGCCTGGCCTTTCCACAAGAGACATTAGCCGGAGTTGGGGTAGTCAAAGGGGTTGCCGTATTTCTAGAAAGCCCCATTATCATGATTATTCATGCCTCAACTGCTCTTGGAGGACAAGTCAAATCTCGCCGCGCACTTTGGCAGTTTACGGTAATTGCGGGACTTTCTCTCAGTGGTATCTTCCTTTTACTCACTTGGGAGCCTTTGTATAACTGGCTTCTTTTAGAGGTATTTGGCGTTAGCCCATTTATTGCAGCGCAAGGGAGAACTGCTTTTTTATTGATGTTCCTGTGGCCTTTCGTTATTGCTTGGCGACGATTCTTTCAGGGGCTGCTTATCCGCGCTCAAAAGAGCGTGGCTGTAGGATGGGCAGGTGTTGCACGATTTACTTGGGTAATTGTGGCGCTGACAGTGGGGGTTAGTCTTAGAAGTGATGGGGCATTTCTTGCAGGTATCACCATGATGGGAGGCATACTTATTGAAGCAGTATTGGTCACATGGTTCTGTTTGCGTCTTGGTGCTATTTCTATTCTCAACCAGCAAGTAAATTCTGAAACTAAGAAACTGCCTAAAACTTTTCCAGGAGTCACATTTTACTATCTTCCTTTAGCCTCAACAATGCTTATTGTCTGGGGTGCAAGGGCAATACTCTTAAGTCTCATTGCTCGCTCATTCGATGGTAGTCTTGCACTCGCTGTGTGGCCCGCTGCTTGGGGGCTACTTCTTTCGATCGCTAACGGTACACGCATGATTCAACAAGTGGTAATTTCTACTTATGAAGAAACTTCTAAGCGAACACTTGTTGCTTTTGTGGTTCTTGTCGGTTTGGGCTTTACTGTAATACCAATTTTTCTTGGGTTTACGGACAAAGGATTGTTATTACTTAGCCAGTTTTTGGGAAATAATCCATCTCTTGTGGAAGCAGCTCGTCCGGTTGTACAAATATTGTCATTTTTACCTCTGCTCCTGGCATTGCAAAATACGTTTCAAGGGTTGCTGATTCACCGAGCAAAAAATTGGTTCATCAACCTTGCAACATTAGTTGCCGCAGCTTTTACCCTGATAGTATGTGCAAGTCTGATTTTTACTAGACATAGTGGAGCTACTTCAGCAGCGTATGGAATGCTTGCAGGTACTGTCAGTGAAATTATAGTGCTTTTTTTCGCACTGCAACGTAAATAAGAGAGTCAAAATACAGGCAGTACTTTTTCCTTGCAGAAGAATAGGAAATTAAAAAATTTCGATTTTTCTGCATTTTTGGTGAAAAGAGATATACTTTGCGATCGCAAAGTATATCGTTTCCTAAGCAACTGAGGTACACCCAAATTTTGTTTACCAAGGTTAATAGCTTTTAAAACGTACCTCAACCGATCTGGAACCGTTATATAAGAGGATGTTTTAAAAGTGGGGGGTATTGTAAGAAAGCTCACAAGGCTTATGCTGAGATTTGTAGAAAACAGCACCTTATGAGCGAATGACTAAAGCATACCGTAGCAATTTGACTTGGGAACAGTGGGAATTAATTGCAGACCTGTTGCCAGAAGCAAAGCCGGGTGGTCGTCCCCGAAAATTAACCTTATTTGCAGTAGTGAATGCAATTCTCTATGTACTGTGTGAAGGGTGTACATGGCGAGGTCTACCAGGAGATTTTCCTGCATGGTCAACAGTTTATGGTTATTTTTGGAGATGGAGCCTAGATGGTACGTGGTTAAAGATTCACGATCAACTTTACCAGTGGGTGCGGGTAGACGCAGGACGTGAACCTAGTCCCTCAGAAGCGGCAGTTGATAGCCAATCAGTAGAAACAGCAACGATGATATCTATTGATGTTGGTTACGACGCAGGTAAAAAAATTCATGGGCGTAAACGCCATTTAAGTGTAGATTTACTGGGTCTAGTTTTACGCGTTTTGGTGACATCTGCAAGTCTTCCAGAACGCGAAGGAGCGAAAAAAGTTCTCCAACGAGTTCACGATACTGGTCATCAGGTAAAACGGTTGAATACTATTTGGATGGATGGGGGATATCGAGGCGAAGAATTTATGCGCTGGGTGATGGATATGTTTCGGTGGATTGTCGAAATTGTTCTTAGACCTTTGGAGAAAAAGGGTTTTGTCCATTTACCAAAACGTTGGGTTGTTGAGCGCACTTTTGGCTGGCTTAATTGGTGTCGGCGCTTGAGCAAAGATTATGAAAGGCTACCCCAAACTTCGGAGACTTTTATCTATATTGCCATGATTCGTATTATGGTTCGACGACTGGCATGATTTTTGACTGGTTTTTACTTTTAAAACATCCTCTAAACTACTGCGACGTTGAATAATTTATAAAAGAAAAGGAGTACGATTGCCAGTGCTGTAGGCAATCGCACTCCTTTTCTTGCTACTGGATTTGGTAATTTTAAACAGCATTACGTATGGTAGAGTTAACAGGATATACGCTACTAATATCAGTTAAATAAAAAGCCTTAGCACCATATAACTTCTAAAATCTAGTAAATGTGCTTAAAACTATACAAGTTTCATATTTAGTGAATTTTAATGTGTAAGTTTTTATTATGTTGTCTAAAATAAAAGTATTAAAATATTAACAGTTAGAAAAAATTCAATAGACCTCATTACCACAAATGATTGTAAATTGGTGTGAGCAAAAGTCAGTTAGAGAAGTTATGGAAACTAACTACTAGCAAGAAATCTATTGAGTTATCTTTATTGTGACAAATCAGTATGAAATTAAGATGAAATATCAAGCTGCCTCAGAAACTTTAAAATTTATACTTGCCTAAATAATACAACACCCTAATCGAAAGACTAGAGCGTTGTATTTAACACATACTACTAGACAGAATTAGAACTTAAAAACAGTTCTATGTATTGATGACAATACTATTAATGAAATGATGATGATTAGTAGTTTTAGAAAGTGAAAGTGGTACGCAGTGTACCAACGTAAATTGTGTCGTTGTTATTATTATGCTCTGGATTGAAGATGACCAATAAAGCAGGAGTGACGGAAATATTATCGTTGATCTGTAGGCGGTACAGAGCTTCTAAGTGGTAAGAGGTGTCGTTATCTTTACGCCTAGTAGTTCTTGCGGCGGAAGTGAATGCATCATTATCACTTACTTTAGGTGGTTGACCAAAAATCAGACCAAGCAAGTTGCCTTCTTTGCCAAAGTCTTTGAAGGCTACGGTTGCAGCCCAGTAATTCATTGATGCTTCATCACCTTGATTCACACCCGTACCACTTGCCCTGGCTTCAGCGTTGCTGTAACCATACCAACCACCAATAGTTAACTTGGAACTGGGTTTGAAGGTAGCTTCTATACCGTAATGGTTGGCAGTAGTAGCAACTCCATTGAAGGGATTACCTGCGTATACACTACCTGTACCCTCAAACAAGTTTACACTGGATAAACTATTTTGATAGCTGTGAGCGTAGGTAAGACCAATATTAAATGCATTACTAGGCCTGAAAGCTACCTGACCAAGGGCTGTATAGGCACCATTTGTCAGACCTCCATTTGAACCAGGATTGCTAGCTGTGCGAGCTATGTAAGCCGCAGATGCAGTGAAAGCTCCTGTAGGATTGAAAGTTATGGTTGCACCTGCACCACCGACACCAGTGCGATAGATAGGACTAAATCGACCATAGCGAGATAAAGCGCCCTTACCATCACTGGCAAGATCAGGGTTGAAGGTGTTGATGTTGTCGTAGATGTTACCGCCTGCTGCATCAATTTTTACCCGCACTGCATTACTCAGGTTGAAAGCATAGTTAATTTTATCGATGGCAGTCTCATTGTTCTGATTTCCATCAAAACCGAAGCGGGTCATATCAGTACCCGTCACATTTGTGTCATAGGCAGTGACGTTCCGGGATTGCAAGCGGATTTGCAATAGGTCTGTACCAACAAAACTTGATTCCAATCTCAGACGAACCCGGTCAGTTAGAATAGTATTAGAATCTAGGTTGGGAGCAGTACTTGGATTTACACCAGAAGAAACTGCCCTTAGATTGCTACCAAAAACATTAGATACGTTAAAAATTGCTTCCCCAATTAACTTGGTGGTAGTCGAGAACTGATTGGCTTCCAACTCAGCAGTGCGTACTTCTAAAGCATCTACGCGACCACGCAGGGTAGCTAGTTCCGCAGAAAATTCTTCTTGCAGACGCTGTAAGGTAGCCAAATCCTCTTTTGTTACTAAGTCAGCAGTAGCAGTAGCAATCAATTCGTTAACTCGGTCTAAACAGGCGTTCAAACCAGCGGCAAATTCATAGCGGGTCAAAGCGCGGTTGCCACGATAGGTGCTATTGGGATAGCCTGCAATACAGCCGTAGCGCTCAACTAAGGACTGTAAGGCTTGGAATGCCCAGTCTGTGGGTTGCACGTCAGAAAACTGAGAAACTGATGTGACTTGACCAAAGTTGTCTGATTGGGCAGTCAACTGGTCTACAGTTATTACCTGTTCGTTAGCCTCAGCTGCTAAAGCGCTGTTAGCAGCGAAAAATATAGCGGCAACAATAACTGGACTGAGCCTTAGAACATTCCAGAATGGTTTGGTCATGATTGTTTTCTCACTCACACCTAAATTTGATTCCGACATGATTTCTTGTCTCTTCAAACCTGAAAATCTAGTTACAGGATTCACTCCCATGACTAGAATATCAGAGCATGATGAAACTAGGATAAAATCACAGGTAAATGAATCAAAAAACCACCAAACACGCATCTATCACAATTTGCAGCCCTACTTCTAGCAATATGAGAGCTTAAAGCACCAGTTTTATAAACTCGAAGAATTGCTCTGACTAAGGGTAGGTCTGAATCCGAGCTAGACCAAGTGAGATTTCTTGAGTGAATCCAACTTTATTGGCATAAACTTGGTACTGCCAAGTTGCAGCATAGCCTGGTTCATAGATTTGAGTATTGACTCCTCTCATTAAAATTGAGAGTTTTGTCTCAGGGTCTATTGGTTGTGAAAAAGCTACAGTAGCTTTTTGTCCATTCATAGAAACTGTCGTGGGAATTTTTTGCCCTGATTGATTTTTTACCTCAATTCCTCTATCAATTTTCACTCCTTCAGGCAAATTAATTGTAAGTCCTGCCAGAGGTTTACCCTGCACATGGACTTCAAATTGGTGAGTAGCATCTGTGGCATAAGTAGTATTAGGAATGGCAGCACTTTTCATCAAATGAGAAGCGCTAAAATCACTTGGTTTTCCGCTTGCAAAAACAGCATCAACTGAAGATGTAAATGCCATTGTGAATGCAACAGTATAAATTAAGCTTTTCATTTTGATTCTCCTTAAAAACTAGTTCAATTCACTTTCTATTATCAGTTTGACATTCACAGATGAAATCTCAATGAAATCCCATAGTTTTTTAGTGAAACAAGGTTGTATTAGTAAGTACGAAACCAAGCAAAACCTATGGGAATTTCTGCATCAATACCAACCTCTCTAGCTGAGAAGCTGTAGACAGAACCATTACCAAGATTTCGCCTTTTTATTTTATTAAGGTCAATATCAAACTTAGTGTTAGGAGCAACTGGTTCGGCGAAAGCTAGTAGTATTGTTTTCCCGTTAACAGATACATTAGTGTTAATTTTCTGCCCATTTTCATCCACGACATCGATATCCTGAATGCTATTACTTATAGTTACATTGTCTGGAACTTTAATAAGTAGTTGGGTAACAGCTTTGCTATTTTGGGGAATGTGCAACCGGAAAGTATGTCTAAAAGTTCCCCAGCGTATGGGAGGGAATTGTGAATTTCCATCAATATGGGGAACTCTACCATCATCTGTTCTAGCAGTTGCATAGCTAGGAGCAATAATAGCTGTGCTACTCAGAGTCAATACAATAGCATAAATCAATGACCTCTTCATATTTTCCTCCAAAATAATTAAGTACATTAGTTAGATTACAGGTTTATTCTTTGTGAATGAACCTTTACAAAACCAGTTTGACAGGTCACTATGAAATTAAGATGAAATAATCAGTTTGCAAAAAAATTAACATTGCAAAGCATAAATTAGAAAAAATACAATTAACAAAAAGCTTTGTGTCCTGGTTCTCACCAACATTTGTCTCGCGTGCCTGAAGGGGAGACGAAATAAGCTACAATATAGATTCAATAAGCTTCATGGCTCTTAAACCTTGTTGATAATGCTTCCACTTATTACGATTAATTCTCATTAATTGTGTGACTAAATCAATACAGCTATCCTTGAAATGTACCCATGTTTGACCATATAAGCCGATATAAAAACTACTGTGTCTCCGTTGAGAACGACTCCTTTCTTTAATCCGAGCTATATATTTTTGGATTCCTTTGCGTTTAATAAGTTGACCATTAATTGTTGCAGAGGTGTAAGCGATCGCTATCAACAAAACTAGAGAAATAAAACGTTCACCTTGAACATTAGTGTTTTCTAAGTTATAGCCACCTGTTTTGAAATCTCTAAACATTTCTTCAATATCAAATCGCTTTTTGTAAGCAGCAATTGCTGACTCTAGGGTGTCAAAATTTGTTAAAATAAACCATGCTTCTTTGGGTGCTACTCCGTTAATTTTACGTTGCCACTTACCAGCCACATTAAAACTGATAAAACC
Organism: Fortiea contorta PCC 7126; assembly: GCF_000332295.1. Taxonomy (GTDB): domain Bacteria; phylum Cyanobacteriota; class Cyanobacteriia; order Cyanobacteriales; family Nostocaceae; genus Fortiea; species Fortiea contorta. Next base: position 4,777,898 of record NZ_KB235930.1, read on the forward strand.
CTGAGTCTTTGTTACCTTAACTCCCTTGATAAAAAAAGATACTCCAGGAGTTAATCCTAAACTGCTTAACTCCATAAACATATCTTGTTTAATTTCTACAAATTCATTCTTTTTCAATCGCAAACAAAAATATACATCCTTGCTCTGAAGGTACTTTGCTAGTTTTACCGAGCAAAATTCTCTATCCCCCAACACACAGATTTTATAATCTTTTCATATTGCTATAACTGGCGATAATATTTTCTGCTGTTCCGTGAGATTACTACTACCTAATTTGGGCAGCAAACTAAAATATATTGGTATGGCTCTTTTATCCCAAATCACGCTGACCATTAATAAGTTTATCCGACTCCAATTAGTCCTATCAATTGCTATATAAATAATTTTTTCATTCTGGAAGTAGTTTGCTATTAGTTCTTGAATAATTGGCAACCAAACTTTTTCAATTGTGAGATTTGGTAATGATAAAAATCTTTGTATTCTTTTTCTTCTGCTTTCAAATTTAATTCCCAAAGGTAGCGCATTCGCTAATTTTTCTAAAGTTACTTCTTTGATTGACTGCAACAGATGTATCAAAATTTTTAGCAACAGATATTCTGCTAAACTCAATTGACTTTTTAAGTGCTTTTGGTACAATATAGCTAACATTATCATTAAGTAGGTCTTATTGACAAAACTAGACCTACCTTTTTCTATCACAAAACGCTACCCATCTTATACACCAAGCTTTTTAGGCTGTTTCGTCTCCCCTCCAGCTCGCGTGCATAGCCACCATTAAGCTTATCCCTCTTCTGTCACTCTCCATAGATAAAAATCTATAATTCTTACTGCATAAGAGTTTCAGGATAAAACAATGATAATGCTTATCATATTAGAAAATAAAGTCACAAACCCAGTCCCAGTCAGAGTTTTAAACATTGCTTTTGATTTGTGTTTCCGGAGAGTGACAAAAGCGGGTTATAAAATTTAATATGGGAAGTCAAAATGAAATTAAGATGAGATCTAATGCTGTACCCTGGTATTCTATAAGAAAACAGGCTTATAGTTGTACTATAAGCCTATCAAGTTTGTGAAACATGAGGAACATATCTCTAAAATTTATTATATAAAAAGGAAATAAAATCAAGATGAAATACAGGTAAACATATATTTTTTTTTGTACTAAAAATATTTTATTAACTTCTAAGCTCAAAAATATACTATCTTAATTTTGCTTGAGTTCATACCATTTCACGAAAAACTTGATACAGATACAGCACTTTGCAAGTAAATGAAGTACACCCTTCTCTTGCTTGAGGCCACGGTGAATTACCCCCTTAGAGGGTGTTTATAAATAAAAAATAAAGAGCACTGCAATCATTACCGATGACAGGTATTTTCAAAAAAGACACTCGTCATATTTGAATCGGATGCCATGAGTCGAAAATCATACCCCACAGACATTTCCGATGCAGAATGGGATTTGATTAAATCCGAATGGCACTAAGAAAAGATACAGCCCTTGCTCTGACTGGTTCCCAGCCTCTAGGCAGGGAACCCATTCTGGGAGGCTCCGCCTCCAGTAGCTTGACAAGAGGCTCTGCCTCTTTTAAATACATTCCCAGCCTCCAGGCTGGGAACCAGATGACACAAGCCTTTGGGCTTTTCTTAGTGCCATTCGATTAAATCCCTTATTCCGGCAGAACGAAAGCAAAAACGTGGAAAAAAGCGTGAAGTCGATATGAGGGAAGTGGTAAATGCGATTTTTTACATCTTGCGTGCAGGCTGCTCATGGCGAATGATGCCACATGATTTACCAGCATGGCAAACTGTATACTCGTATTTTCAACGTTGGCAACGTAAAGGTGTGTGGGAAAAAATTCACTTTAATTCTGCGATCGCAACTCAGGGACATCTGTGGACGAGACATAGAACCATCAGCCGGAATTATCGACTCTCAAACTGTGAAAACGACTGAAAAAGGAGGAATCAAGGGCTATCCCTCTTCTGTCACTTTCCGGGTATTCTGAATAAAAGAATAAAAAAAGAAAACCTTGAAAGGTAAGTAGGGCAATGGATGTAGAATTACAAATCCTCAAGCATTTGCCAAGAGATGCTCACCCAACAGTTACCATCATAGATGAATATTGTGCAGAGTATAAAGACCTGTTTAAAGAAGTAAGAAATTATGAGTGTTTCAAATATTTACATCTGGGAATAATGTCACCAATTAAAAGAAAATCGTTACCAGAGATAGCGAAAGCCGTAAGTATAAACTCTGCACAGTCATTACATCATTTTTTAGCTAATTCAGATTGGTCAGTAGAGGAATTAAAACAACGAAGATTAAATCGACTAAAAACAGCATTAGATGGCAATGCGATTACAGTAGTAATAGATGAAACAGGAGACAGGAAAAAGGAAAGAAGACTGATTATGTAGCTAGGCAATATTTAGGGAGTGTCGGAAAAGTCGATAATGGAATAGTTTCAGTGAATGCTTATGGACTTTACTCTAATATAACTTTTCCTTTAAGTGTAAAAATATTCAAACCAAAAGGGACGCTAAAATCAGGAGATAAATATAAAACTAAAATAGAATTAGCATCAGAAATTATTACGGAGCTAATTGAATCAGGCTTTAATATTAAATTAGTACTAGCAGATAGTTTGTATGGTGAAAGTAGCCAATTTATTAGAAAACTAGCTGAATATCAACTAGATTATGTTGTAGCAATAAGAAGTAATCATGGAGTCTGGTTGCCAGCAGGACAGAGCGTTAGGGCGAATAAATGGTGTAAATTTGAAAAAACATTTAGCAATCAGAAATCAGAAATTAGATACATTAGGGAAATAATTTATGGTAAAAAAAGAGCCATAACTTACTGGGAAATAACCACTGATCCAGAAACCATGCCAGAGAATTCAACTTCTTTCGTAATGACAAATCTTCAAGGTAATCTCAAGAAAACTTTAGGAGATTTATATGGATTAAGAACCTGGGTAGAATATGGTTTTCGACAGTGTAAACAGGAACTAGGTTGGACAAATTATCGGTTCACAAATTTTCAACATATTGAGAGATGGTGGGAAATGATTTTTTGTGTTTACACAATGATTAGTTTAAATTCTTCCGCCTTGTTAGGCTTAAATCTATCTCGTAAAATTGAACCTGAGTTACAAGAAAATAGTGATGCTAATTTTTCTAATCATCAACAATGGAACCATGAATCCGGATGGAAAAATACTTTAAATAATCTACGTCTCATTGCCCAACCACTCTTACTATTTTGGTTGATTTATCCCTGGATACATATTTTCCCTAATTCTCATTTATTGCTGGGATTCAATCAATTAATTAGTGCAATGAATCAATTTAAACCCTATTATGCTTCTGGATAATTTCGCTTAGTTACTACTTGCTCATTCCGGAAAGTGACAGAAGAGGGATATCGTATCCTTTCGTTTACCTGTAAAATTATCCCAACCTGAGAGGGTGTTTGAAAAGTCAGGGATGTTGTAAAAAAGCTCTCTCAGTATACGCTGTGAATAGATAATAAACAGCACCGAGAGAGCGACATGAGTAAAGCTTACCTCAGTAACCTGAGCCGCGCACAATATGAATTTCTTAGCGACTTGATTCCAGAAGGGAAACCGGGTGGTCGTAAGCGTGAAGTCGATATGTGGGAAGTCCTGAATGCAATTTTTTACATCCTGCTAGAAGGAGTGAGATGGCGTTCGCTACCTGGGGACTTTCCTACGAGAGCAAACAGTGTACACATATTTCCGAAACTGGCGTAAAGACGGGACATGGTTGCACATTCACGATAGTCTCCGAGAATGGACGAGAATCGAAATTGAACGTCATCCGAGTCCATCGGAAGCGATAATTGATAGCCAAAGCGTCAAGAGTGCGGCAATGGTGAGTCAATCAGTAGGCTTTGATGCTGGCAAGAAAATTAAAGGACGCAAGCGATTTATGACCGTTGATACCTTGGGGTTAGTGCTGCGGGTCTTGGTAACAGCAGCCAATGTCGGTGAGCGAGAAGGAGGCAAACAAGTTCTCCAACGAGTTAAACAGTCTCAGCCACAATCTCGGTTAACCACCATCTGGGTTGATGGTGGCTTTGATGGAGAACCGTTCATGCAGTGGGTCATGAATTTTTGTCGCTGGATTGTACAGGTGGTGCTGCGACCAGAGCAAACCAAGGGCTTTGTTTTGCTCAAAAAACGTTGGGTGGTGGAACGCACTTTTGGCTGGTTCATGGGATGTCGGCGATTGGTCAGAGATTATGAATTATTGCCCGAAACCTCAGAAACGTTTATCTACCTTGCAATGATCCGTATTATGGTGAAGCGATTGGCTTAATTTTTGACTCCCTAAAACTTTTCAAACATCCTCTGAGAGTAATTCTGTTAGTTCATCTCTTAAAGTTAATAGCTCTTCAATCTGATGGTCAATCTCATTCACCTTATCTTCCAGCTTTTGTTTAACTTCACCACAAGGCAGATTTCCTTCATCATGTATATTAAGAAGATTTTTGATTTCTTCAAGACTAAGACCAAGACTTTGCGCCCGTTTAATAAATGCTAAACGTGTAAGCACATCTGATGAAAATTTCCGAAAACCACCCTCTGTTCTTCCAGAAGAATTAAGTAGACCTAGACTTTCATAATAGCGAACTGTCCTGATGGGCACTCCGCTTAAAGCTGTTACTTGACCAATTAAAAGCGGCTTTTTATCCTGCTGAGTTAACATGGCATACTTTGAAGTTAATTAGCTAATCTATGATAATCAAAATTGTATTTTAAAGAGGTTTTTAAGAAACTTAGTATTTAAATACATCGATAGCTTAGGACATGAAAAGAGCTAATTAAAGCACTAATGCTTAGTATGATTATATACTATTAGTTTGTTTCTAGCTAGAAACAAACTAATAGCTCACTTGCACGAATTTGCCACTCGAACGGGTAGTAAATTCCTTGTTCTTACTGCTTCTAATTTAAGGGCTGACCTACACCAGCAGATTGGAGTTGCTCTCGACTGGGTTTACCAGTCACAACCAGTTTTCCATTGATTGCGATCGCAGGCACTGCATTCACTCCATACTGCTGGGCTTTCTCCTGTTCTTGTCGCAAGTTATAAACCGATACTTCACAATTAGGGCAAGTCAATTCTTGCACCAATTGAACTGTTTCATCGCAAAGAGGACAGTCAGCAGTAAAAATTTCTATTTGACGTTTTGTCATGATATCCACCAAAATTCTTTTTACTCATTCATTCTGAAGCCTCTAGCCGGCTATAGAGTCAACCCCATAGGTAAATATTATTTTCCAAATAACCTCAATTAAAATTATTTGGACATATCATCTCCTCAAATTTGGAACTTTGGCTCATCAAGTTTTAAGCTAATATTTTTGCCCACAAGTATTGTAATTAAACTTTACACAAAATTTTCCAATTATCACTTGACTCTCTAGCTGACTATAGACTTTAAAGTTATAACAACACATAGTAGTAAATAACTATGATTGCTGTCGTGGAACAAGTTTGTTGTGAAGTATCATCCCCAAAAAAACTCCTGAAAATTGGTGAGCTAGCAAAGCAAACTGATGTGGCAGTGGGAACCATTCGGTATTACGAAGGCTTGGGCTTAATAAAACCAGTTGAAAGAAGTGAAAGTGGCTACCGTTATTACGACTGCGAGGCAATCAACAGGCTGCAATTCATCAAAAAAGCCCAATCTTTACAGTTTTCCCTGTCCGAAATTCAGCAAGTGCTAGGCATCCGTTCACAAGGCGACCCTGCTTGTCCACTAGTTCGGGACTTACTCAAACAGAAAATTGCTCATCTTGAGGAGCAGATTTATCGCATGAAGGAACTGAAGGATGAGCTAGAGGCATATCAACAGCGTTGGGCAAACCGACCCTTGGATAATCCTTGTAATAAAGAGCTTTGTAGCTTGATTGAGGAAGTTGCTTGCTCTGATATACCTGTTCACAATTTACGAGGATAGGAAATTTATGACTTGACTCTATACCCGACTAGAGACTTTAGTATGGTCTTAGTTTTTCAAATACTACTAGCTTGGCAGAATAATGGAGAGTAAAAAATGAACATTAGTACAAGCGTTAAAACAGCATTGAGCGGAGCCGTTGCCAGTTTTGCATTGCTGACGTTAACCACTACTGCTTCCTTTGCAAACACCCCCAAGGAAACTGTAACCCCGAATCAATCCGCTAGGGCTATAAGCGAAGCAAAACTAACTCAAGTGCTGACCAGTCAAAAAACAGCGCCAACAAATCAAACGTCACAGCAGCCAAACCAAACCGGATGTAAGTGTTGCCAAGCAATGATGAATAATAAGCCAGGGATGATGAACAATATGCCCGGAATGATAAACAACCAAGACAGTCCATCAAGATAGAGCTTGATAAATCCTCGGCGAGAAACACATTTGAATTTGAAATGTCAGAAAAAAATAGGAATGTTTAGAGAAGTCTCGCCGAAAAAGGCTAATGAAATCATTGCTAAGGAAGTTATCTTATGGTTTGGCTAAGGAACTTAAGGTAAACCAAGATGACTATCGAACTCATTCCTTTTATCCAGAAGCTCAAATCAGGCTTGCTTTTGCATTTCATCATAAGTAAACAGCTTTATTACAGCAGAAAACTTACTCAGGAGCAACAAAATTATGAGTCAGCCTGACTCAAAAGACCACAACATGATGAAATGGATGGGAATTGCTATGGTGGCTTGCTGTGCTTTGCCCATAGCAGTTTCCCTCTTTTTAAGCGGAGGCTTGGGGGTGTGGTTCGGTCGTTCTATCCAGCAGCCTACTAGCAATCAGTCAACTAACCAGTTACTCTCCACCAACCAGCCAAACAACCAGCCTCAACCAAAGGCTGTAAATGTATCCCTAGAAAAAGCGGTCAATTGGCAAGTAAATAATCATGTTCATGGTTTGACTGTGAATCGAGATAATCCCAATATTATTTATGTTGCAAGTCATAATGGACTCTTGCAACGTTCTGAAACTGGAGAATGGTTTTGGATGGGAAAAGAGCGAGCTGATTATATGGGCTTTACTGCCGATCCAATTAACAGTAAACGCTTTTATTCCAGCGGGCATCCACACACAGGAGGTAATCTAGGATTCCAGATCAGTGAAAATCAAGGGCAAGATTGGAAACAAATTTCTATGCCTGGGGTAGATTTTCATGCAATAGCGATCGCACCGAGTAACCCCAACGTTTTTTATGGATGGCCTGCTTCTGGGGCGCAAGGGCTGCATACTTCTACTGATGGTGGCAAAACTTGGATTAAACCCCGCATGATAGGATTAGGCGATGCTCCTTTTGACCTTGCAGTTGACCCGCGAAACCCTGAGCATTTGTTTGCAACTACCCGTTTGGGAATGTATGAAAGCACTAACAGCGGCAATGACTGGACGTTAGTAGCTAATACACAGGAAGCTCCTGTTATCAGTTTGGCTCTACAAAAAGAAGGTAACAATCTTATAATGTATGGCTATCGCTTTCTCAAATCAGCACCCGGTATTTATCGTAGCAGTGATGGTGGTAAAACCTGGGCGAAACTTTGGACTGAAACTAATGGTGTAGTTGTAAAACTAGCGATCGCCCCTAGCAATCCCCAAATATTTTATACGGTAAATGATAATAATGCAGTCTTTCAATCCCAAGATAGCGGCAAGACATGGAGAGAACTGAAATAAATTTGAAGTCTATCAACATAGCTATAATAACTTGAAATACTAATCGCTCAAATCTGCAATCAAGGCATTTTGAACGTTAGGATTATTTGCAATTAAATTACAGTTCAGCCATTACCTTAGTTAATCAGTAGAGAGTAATAATGATAGCTTGAGCAACGCCAGCTATAGTTCTAGAATTGAGAAAATAATGATGGCGAAGATACATACTGTAGCGTTAAATACAAAAGGTTCTCCAGACTGGTATAAACGCTTATTTGCCTGGATAATGGCTCATGGCAACGCTAAGTACGAAGAGGAGATAGCTGACAGAAAGCGAGTTTTGTTTGCCGAACTGCATGGTAATGTTTTAGAAATTGGCTCTGGTACGGGCCCCAACTTGTCTTACTATCCGTCCGACATTCATTGGATTGGTATTGAGCCAAACCCTTTCATGCATCCGTATCTACAGCAAGAAGCTGAACGGCTCGGCTTAGCAGGGCTGTTTCATTCCACAAGGGCAAGAAGTTGGTCAATATCATGAGAGAGAAATCTTTGAGCAGTTGTGATGGAAGTATGACCGTTTCGGCGGAGGATGTTGAGAGCGAGCGCTCTCAAAATAGAAAGATTTGCGGGAGCGTTGCCAAGACGGATTGTGGAAGTATCTTCTTTGAAAACAACGTCTTTGACCCAATGGAGGCAATTTTCGATACCCCAATGACCGCGAATACCGAGAGCAAACTCCTTGGCTGTACAAATCAAACTGCTAATGTAACAAACAATTTCATGATATTTCTTACCTTTTCTCGTGCCAATTCTTTCGACCCTGACTAAAGATTGTATTCCAGTCCATGCTGGGTCAATTCCATTAACATCATGAAAAACTTCGACAATACGTGTTGTAAATCTATCTCTAGTTTTTTCTATCTCAACTACACGAGAAGTTGGTTTTTTGGTAGCGGCAATGCGTTGAATATGGCTATGTAGTTTGGGCTGATTCTCTTTAACAGCAATGACATAATCATTGCCACTTCCTATAATTATTTGGCAAGTTTTTTTTGGCAATGTAAGGAATCAAAGCTCAAAACTACACCTTCTAGACCCAAGGCTGTGACTAGCTCCTGTACAACTTGGATTTCGCTTTTGAGTTGGTTCTCAAATTTCTCCATCCCGATACCTAGCCCTTTTTTGCCAGCAAATACTGATACTATGCTCACAAAATTCTGATGAGATGAACTATAGTTTTGCACTGTACCCTTAATACTTTTACCGTCTATTGCACACCATTCTGATACTTCTAAATCCACAGACTTTTTGGCCCATTCATTAAATTTTTCAGCTAGTTTATCGAAATCTACTCCCATAATTACACGTCGGATTGTCGAATATGAGGGAACCCCATGTTTTTGGATTCCAAATATTTCTATGAGCGCCAGACGATGCCGTTTGACAAAATCTCCCCATGCACGATACCCAACATATCCACTCATAGTGCCCATTATTACAAACAGCAACACTAGCCAAAGTGGATGTCTTCGACCATCAGTCGTTCTAAAATCTTCAACCCGCTGTAGTTGTTCAATCAAATTTGCACCCATGATTTTTTCCCCTCAACACTTGCAATTTTACCTGTTTTAGGGAATGAAACAGCCCTGGGGGCGAGAGGGGAACGATGCTATCGATCTAGATAGAAATGAATACGAATTAAAATCAATCAATATTGAACTCACAAAAGGGTTCTCAACCCACCACCACATGAACCCTATTATCATTAACAAATATCGCCAGGTTGATTGGATTTTTGCCATTTATAAAAATATTGAAATACAAGCAATTTATCGTCTCAAACCAGCAAACTTAGAACCGTTTTATACTCTTTGGGAAACCAAGTGGCACACCGATGGACAGAAGGACATTAACAACCCAAAAATTCCCTTAAAATATGTCGTCGAGAATGGCGAATTGCTATATGGCATTCCTCCTAGCATCTTGACCAAAAGAAGACGATGATAACATCTAAAGCACTTAGTTTAATCACATTTTATTTTTTAGCTCGTGCCATACTTCTGTAAACTTGTTGTCCAATCTGTCAAAACTTTGGGAGAAATGTGTTTACCCCGCTCGTTGATTAATGAATCAGCCATTGCCGTCACCTCTATCACTGTTTTGTGTCCTGTCTCTACCATCTCAGTCAATAATCGCAGTGTTCTGGTGTAGGTAACACCATATGCCTTGCAGGTTTCAACAACTAGCCCATCATCACTAGCACAAATCAGCAATTGATGACGGGCAATGGCAATTGTAGATCGATCCGCGATACTTAAAAGGGGCGCTCTGATGCTAAATTCTAGAAAACTGGCAAACATCTCTTGTGTGGAAAGAGTCAGAGGTGTTAAGTATTGGTTAGCAGCTTGGCGAGTTGGGGGTTCGAGTTGATCTGAGTCTAGAAGTTCCTGGGCAATGTACAACGGACTGTAGTGCTGTTGTAGCCACCCCCACTCGTTCAGCCAGCGAAAATCAATGAGTGCTGTTGCGTCAAGAATTGTTCCGTTAAGCGACTGCATAAACCTCATTTTCTTGACGACGCACCCGCAGTTTTTCAACAGTTAAGTTGAGAAGTTCTGCTGCTTTCATCTCTGAAATCTTGCCCAATTTTAAGGACTGCCAAATTAGAAATTCATAACGTTCATTTTCTGGATAATCATCCGCAGGCAGTGCTGGTGGTAATTCCATTGAGTTTTGCAAAGATGCACCATCATGTTGCTTTTTATAAATAGCACATATTTTGACTTTCTCTTTAGCAAAATCAATGATTTTCATTTCTGCTAAACGATTCAAGATGACTAGGTAGCTCACCCGAAAATGCCGTTTAAGTTTGACAATATCTTGGGTAAGTGTGTACATCCGCTCAAATTCAGCTTGGGGAACCAGTAGATGACTAGCAAAGTAATCAGCTACTTTTTCTCGTGCTTTTTCTTCATATGAGGTTCCTTCTTCAATCAGGGTATCTTGGTACTCTACACGGTGAAAGATTAGGTGTCCAATTTCATGTGCAAGGGTAAATAATTGACGTTCAATGGTGATGTTATGGGTATTTACCAAAACAAAAGCACCTTCAATATCACTACAAGCACTCAGACCAAAGAAACCTTTAATGGGAACGGAGGAGCGTAAAACTTTTAAGCCGATTTCTTCTACAGACTGAAACAGATTGGCAATGGGAGCATCTCCCAAGCCAAGGCGATGACGAAACAAAGCAGCTATTGTCTGAATGTGCTTTTCATTGCCTTCTACTTGATGGCAAGGTGTACTTTCTGGGGTGTAGGTTGGTAAGCCAACTGCTTGTTCTAGGGCGTTATAAGTTTGCAGCATTCGTAGCACTTGGGCTGCAAACTGGGCATTTTTGAGGCAGTGCGTTGCGCGGGTTTCCCGCGTTGTAGCAACTGCCGTGTCGAATGTTACATGAGCGCGGAACCGGAAGTTGGGTAGCCCAACACCAGGTGAGCGTAGCAAGTCATCGAGTGTAATGCCCAAAGCACTCGCCAGAGCAGAGAGGATTTTGCTGTCTGGTAAAGTTTTGGCGTTCTCGTAGTTATTGATGCTCTGGCGAGTTACCCCGGCTTGTTCTGCAAGTTGCTCTTGAGACAAGCCTAGACTTTTACGGTAGCGGATCAGGTTCGCAGCAATGATCTCTTTCATAGCTGATTCTTTCCTGTAATCGCTAGACGTGTCAAAGTTGTTGACACTATTTTCTCTAATTATAATATAAAATGTCAAAGCAGTTTTACATCAGTCTTAAGGAGGTGATAAAGATATGGCCAAGAATACAGGCAAGGGCTATCGCCGTGGTGCTGTGGATAACCGCAGCCAAACTTACAACAGAGTAACCGAACAATGGGTAAAGCGTGATGCTGAAACCGGACGGTTTATGGACGTGAAGCAAAACGGAGAACCTTTTAAAGGTGTTCGTAAGGAAGACTAATACTAAATTGCATTCAATTGTAGAGATTGAACGCAACTCGGTATAGGTCTTAGGTTTGGTTTATTGAAGGGGTGGTATTACACTCATAGCCCACTCCTTCAGTTTTCTTCATTATCTTAGTCTTCGGCTTGAAAATCTAGAGCATCACCATTTACAAAAAAAATGGTCAGTAAATCTATTTCGTTTAGTCTTGGGATATCACAATTTCAGTGTCAAAGCAGGGCAAATTGAGAAGTCTACCGAGAATCTTCTCGCCAGCCAAAGTGTCCAGGAATCAGAAGCCATCAAGTTGATGAGCGAATATCAGATCGCTCGTGCTTCTGCCCATTGGTGTCAACTTAAGCAAAAAGGAACCATAAGATGTAATCTAAGAACATCGGAATTGATGTTCTTAGTGATACATCATGAGTAGAAAACGTCCAGCGCGAACAGGAAACCCAGATTTGCGGCAGCAAAAGCATGTACCAGCGCCGCCAATAGAGGAAATTGAGAAAGAAATATTTTCATTGCTATCTCCTGCGAGCTTTAAACCCTTGAGATTGTATGAAAACGAAGAAAAGAAAAAATTCCGGGACAGAATATTAACTCTGCCGATGATGATGGCGATCGTTGTGAGTTTAGTATATCGTCAGATTCCGGGATTAAGAGAAGTGCAAAGGGTTTTATGCGAAGAAGGATTGTTATGGGTAGGTCGAATTGAAGTGAGTGCCCAAGCAGTTTCAAAACGATTGAGAACACTACCAATCGAATTATTTGCACAAATTTTCCAGCAAGTAATAGAAAGAATTAATGTGCAGCCACAAAATCAGGCAGTCCCAGTGAATTGGCAGCCAGTATATCAAAGTTTTACAGCAATCTGGATTGCTGACGGGTCAACGCTGGAAGCACTGCGGAGGAAGCTAAAAGCACTCAAAGAACAAGACAAAACTCTGGCGGGTAAAATTATGATGGTGGTCGAAGCATTTACTCATCACCCCGTCACAACTTGGTATACAGAAAATAGCAAAGTCAATGATAAAATCTGGTGTCAACAATTACTTGAACGCTTACCCATTGGTGGATTGCTGATTTTTGATTTAGGGTTTTTTAAATTTCCTTGGTTCGATGCGTTCACCACAGCAAATAAATTTTTTATTACACGACTAAGAGAAAAGACTGCCTACAATGTAGTTCGTTGTTTGAGTAGTAGTCAATTCTATCGTGATGAAATTATCTCTATGGGCGAATACCGCTCGAATCCTTGCCATCAAAAAGTCCGTTTAGTTTCTGTGTTGTGGGGTAGAACTTGGTATTACTATCTGACAAATGTACTTGACACCCAAATGTTATCTTCACAGCAAGTCTGTGAATTATATCGAAGACGTTGGCGCGTTGAAGATGCATTTTTGCTCACCAAACGGCTTTTGGGTCTGGCTTATATCTGGGTGGGTGATAGTAATGGTGTCCAAATTCAAATTTTTGCCACTTGGATGTTTTATGCTGTTCTCAATCAATTATGTATTGATGTAGCGCTCGCATTGAATCAACCTTTAGACCGAATTTCTACAGAGATGGTTTTTCGTAGTTTATACCATTTCTCCCAAGCTGTTCTACGTGGTGATGCCAGTGACGCTGTTCCTTATCTTGTGGAACATCAAAAGCTGTTTGGATTAGTCAAAACCAGGCGTAAGCGCCATCGAGAGCTTGACGCTTACACTCAACTTTCTTTGGGCTTTATCTTCTTAAGTTGACACCAATGGACTGTGGGTTGCCCTTGGATTATCCTTTCTAAAACCACTGTGCCTGGACTGACTCGCTGTTCGTCAGAACCTTTAAGCAAGCTATAACCTGCTACACCATTAATTTGATAAGCAATTTCTCCCCAAAGGGTATATGTGGTAACGCCAGTGTCCGCATGGTAAACACCGTTAACTGGATCAAGGTCTTGGCAAGCGATCGCCTAACTATCTCCTAAGTACAAAAGAATATTTATTACGCTTTCAATAATATTAATCTGAACTTCCCCAATTGACAAAGGTCAAATGTGATGCATAGCAAGGGTTTTAAGGATTTTGATTCAGGGTTTACTGGGTACAAATCAATGAAACACCAAGCAAATCTAAAGCCTTTTGTTGCAATGGAGTAGGTTCGGTAATCTTGTCAAAAATAAAATTGGCTCCTTTAACAGTAGATTCAATTTTATTTTTAGCAATAGTCCCTAAGTCAGCTAATAAAGTTTGAAAACTATGAACTGGTAAATCATCTAGGGTACGCTTTTTTCTAGCCTTGGCCTTAGCACTATCACTCTGACTAGCCTTGACGATAGATTCTTGTTTATTTATTGCTTGTTCCCAATCATCTATATTTAATTGACTCACCTCATTGCGTCGCAGTAAATTTTCCCACAACAGCCGCAATAGCGCATAATCTCTTTGGCCGTGAACAGTTGAGCGCTCAATTAGCTGGATTACACTGTTGATGCTTTGAGCATCCACCCCGGTAGTATCTCGATACGCTTTTACCTTTTCCAACTCTACATCTTCTAGCGTGTAGCTGCACACACCTAACTTGCGGGCAAACTTCACCAACGATTTAATGCTGCTGAGGCGACGGTTGACCGTTGCTTCCTTCAACCCAATAGCCAGTAGCTTGGCCTTATATTTCAGCACCACCGCCACCGCCCGTTTCTCGGTCAGGTGCAGAAATTCCAACACGCTGTCAACATTTGGCTCAATACCAGTCATCGCCACAAAAAATTTCCGCAAATCTTTCTGGTATTCGCGCCGGGTGCTGGGTGCGCGAATATTGGCGAGCATCAAAGCAATGACATCCTGTTCATCCTCTGTTGCGGCAAAATACCGCTCAATTGGGGCTAAGAGAGATTTTTTTAATGACTCTACCGCATCATCAAATCCGGTATCATCGTTTGCTTTTGGGGATGCCCGTCTGGGAGAATATGGAGTATCAGACATAGCATTGGGCGCGAAAAGGGTAATTATCGATATCAAACCTATTCTCTCTCGATTTGCCCAACCACATCACTTTGGCGCGATAAATCTTCCATTAGACTGAACTTCCCCCCGTGCAAATGTACTAAATACCCATAAAAAGCCTGTATTGAAAGTGATACAGGCTTTTAAAATCGGATTTTTGTACCCATGTAATTTTAGAATTATTTTAGATTTCAGTCTTGATAAAAATGGGATAATTGTAGCCATGTATATAGAAAGAATTCCCAACAGAAACTCTCCTCCTGCGGTGTTGCTTCGCGAGTCCTATCGTGAAGGAGATAAAGTACGTAAACGTACCCTAGCTAACCTCTCAAAATTACCAGATCATGCGATAGATGGTTTACAGTTACTGTTAAAGAGTGGGACAGCAATTGAGAGTTTACCTGAAGCGTTTAAAATAATTAGGAGCCGTCCTCATGGCCATGTAGCAGCAGTGTTAGGAAGCTTAAAGAATACTGGTTTAGATCACCTAATTAATGAAGAAAATACTAGGGAACGAAGATTGGTATCAGCGATGATTGTGGCACGGATTATTGAGCCACGTTCTAAATTAGCTACATCCAGAGGTATGAGTAATGAAACCTGTTCCTCAAGTTTAGGAGAAATGTTAGGTCTAGGAGGTGTGGATGAAGATGAATTATATTTAGCAAGGGATTGGCTATTAGAGAAGCAAGGAACAATTGAAAATAATTTAGCAGCATTACATTTAGAAGAAGGAACATTAGTTCTCTATGATGTTTCCAGTAGCTATTTCGAGGGGAAAGCTTGCCCAATAGCCAAATACGGTTATAATCGCGATGGGAAAAAAGGGAAATTACAAATAGTATTTGGATTACTTTGTAACAAAGAAGGTTGCCCAATATCAGCTGGAGGGGAGACGAAACAGCCTAAAAAGCTTGGTGTATAAGATGGGTAGCGTTTTGTGATAGAAAAAGGTAGGTCTAGTTTTGTCAATAAGACCTACTTAATGATAATGTTAGCTATATTGTACCAAAAGCACTTAAAAAGTCAATTGAGTTTAGCAGAATATCTGTTGCTAAAAATTTTGATACATCTGTTGCAGTCAATCAAAGAAGTAACTTTAGAAAAATTAGCGAATGCGCTACCTTTGGGAATTAAATTTGAAAGCAGAAGAAAAAGAATACAAAGATTTTTATCATTACCAAATCTCACAATTGAAAAAGTTTGGTTGCCAATTATTCAAGAACTAATAGCAAACTACTTCCAGAATGAAAAAATTATTTATATAGCAATTGATAGGACTAATTGGAGTCGGATAAACTTATTAATGGTCAGCGTGATTTGGGATAAAAGAGCCATACCAATATATTTTAGTTTGCTGCCCAAATTAGGTAGTAGTAATCTCACGGAACAGCAGAAAATATTATCGCCAGTTATAGCAATATTGAAAGATTATAAAATCTGTGTGTTGGGGGATAGAGAATTTTGCTCGGTAAAACTAGCAAAGTACCTTCAGAGCAAGGATGTATATTTTTGTTTGCGATTGAAAAAGAATGAATTTGTAGAAATTAAACAAGATATGTTTATGGAGTTAAGCAGTTTAGGATTAACTCCTGGAGTATCTTTTTTTATCAAGGGAGTTAAGGTAACAAAGACTCAGGGTTTTATCAGTTTTAATGTGGCTGGTAAGTGGCAACGTAAAATTAACGGAGTAGCACCCAAAGAAGCATGGTTTATTTTAACAAATTTTGACACCCTAGAGTCAGCAATTGCTGCTTACAAAAAGCGATTTGATATTGAAGAAATGTTTAGAGATTTCAAAACAGGTGGCTATAACTTAGAAAACACTAATGTTCAAGGTGAACGTTTTATTTCTCTAGTTTTGTTGATAGCGATCGCTTACACCTCTGCAACAATTAATGGTCAACTTATTAAACGCAAAGGAATCCAAAAATATATAGCTCGGATTAAAGAAAGGAGTCGTTCTCAACGGAGACACAGTAGTTTTTATATCGGCTTATATGGTCAAACATGGGTACATTTCAAGGATAGCTGTATTGATTTAGTCACACAATTAATGAGAATTAATCGTAATAAGTGGAAGCATTATCAACAAGGTTTAAGAGCCATGAAGCTTATTGAATCTATATTGTAGCTTATTTCGTCTCCCCTTCAGCAATATCAGTTGAAGTATTTGAAGGTAATACTAGTGCTCCAACAACCTTTACACAACAGATAGAGAAAGTTAGAGATAGATTTGGTATTCAACAAGTAATTTGGGTAGGAGACAGAGGAATTATTTCTTCAACTCGAATTAAATCATCTTTTAAAAAAGAGCATCAAGTTGATTGGATTAGTGCATTGCGTTCAAGCCAAATCCGTTCAATGATAGAACTTGATTGTATTCAGCTATCATTATTTGACGAAAAAAATATTGCAGAAATATCGTCCCCTGACTATCCAGGGGAAAGGTTAATTGCTTGTCGTAATCCGATTCTAGCGGCAGATAGAGCCAAAACTAGAGAAGAATTATTACAAGCAACTGAAAAAGAATTGTCCAAAATCGCTGCCAGTACGACTAGACAGAAACGTCCTTTACGCGGAGAATCTAATATCGCTTTAAAGGTTGGACAAGTTCTTAACCGTTACCAAGTTGGAAAACATTTTAAAATTGATATTAAAGGTGATAGCTTTTTGTTTGAAAGAGATATACAAAAAATTGTATCAGCAGCGGCTTTAGATGGCTTATATATCATTCGTACATCTGTAGAATCTCAAATTCTATCTGCCGAAGATACGGTCAAAGCTTATAAAAGTCTTTCACAAGTCGAACAGGCTTTCCGTAGTTTTAAAACTGTTGATTTAAAAGTTAGACCCATCTATCATTACACAACTCAACGAGTTAAAGCCCATGTATTTTTGTGTATGTTAGCCTACTATGTCGAGTGGCATATGCGTTCTCGGTTAGCTCCGATTTTATTTGATGAGGATGATTGGGAACAAGCAATAAATAAACAAGAATCTATCGTCAAGGCTAGTCAGAGTGATAGTGCTAAGGCCAAGGCTAGAAAAAAGCGTACCCTAGATGATTTACCAGTTCATAGTTTTCAAACTTTATTAGCTGACTTAGGGACTATTGCTAAAAATAAAATTGAATCTACTGTTAAAGGAGCCAATTTTATTTTTGACAAGATTACCGAACCTACTCCATTGCAACAAAAGGCTTTAGATTTGCTTGGTGTTTCATTGATTTGTACCCAGTAAACCCTGAATCAAAATCCTTAAAACCCTTGCTATGCATCACATTTGACCTTTGTCAATTGGGGAAGTTCAGATTAATGCTATTCACTTGTTACCCAACACTTGACTGTACTACGTAATGTCTTTTTAATGAATTATGATAGATACAAAAATTAAACCATCCCAGTGGTTGGAATGGTTTAAGGGAATTATCAATTTTTCTTACTGCTCCTTTTGCTTATAGGAGGCAACCAATTGTTGTTGGCGACAATTTGGGCAAACCTTTTAACTTGACAGTTTCGGCGACTTGGTTGTTATTCTGACATAATGAAAAGATAGGATTGCCCGTTAGCTTGATTTGAGCTTGATGCTATTAGGGTTGCGCTTCCAAGATCCGACCTATACTTCTTGGCGATAGTGCTGGCAACCCCCTGCGAGTAGCTTCTTCAGCAACTTGCATATGGTAATGGTGCTTTGAACGACTGGGTTTTCGGTTCTTGCTCCATTCGCTGATTTCGACAATTTTGCTCGCCTCTGCGCTCTTGCACTTCTTAGGTCTGCCTGCGTTCACACCTAATACATCATTTACCTTTGCGATCGCATCTTCCAAGGTTTCCGATGTTATGGTACAAGATGTCCACTTTTTCTTCCAGTTTGTTACTGTTTGCTTCGCTATACCAAGTTTTTTTATTATATTTTTCTGATTTTCCCCACGATTAAGTTCTAGCAGGATCTTTGCTCTCTTGATCATTTCATCGCTGCCGTTGGCTGCTATATCCTCTAATACTTGCTTTTCAATAGGATTCAATACTTGAATATGAGGCATTTTAGTATTTACCCCGCTTATTACCTACAATTTTGCCAAATCGAATGAAGCCTGATATACTTTTTTTGTAGAGTTCATTTTTCCTAAAGATTCACTCAAAGCCCTGCTACCAACAGGGCTTTGAGGAAAAAACAAGCCCACCTGTTACTAAAACAGGACGGAACATTGTTTTGTCAATTAAATTATCTAGAGCCATCATATCATGAATTTACCCAATTTTACAAATCTATCTAAAGATAGATGCTTTTTTCCAAATGCCACTGTGTTAAATATCTCTTCAGTCGTATTGGTTTTCAATGGGTTGGGAATAATAGTTACTGCGCGAGGAAATTCTCTTTGAGAGGTTTTCTGGTAGGTAATCCTTTGCTATTTACAAGAATTAATTATTTTTTAAACTTGTCACTTTTTCCAACGGATGAAAGTGCTACAAGTTTTGCTGATTAAGCTTTGTCTGCTTTCTACTTAGACTTTTCAAAATTGAACTTATCTTTTGAATGACAATTTGTGATCCGGAGTATCAATAATGTTTGAGGTGCAGAATCCGGCAATTGTATATATTTCTCCTGCGGAGTTGGTTATTCATCCGAAGCTGATAGAAATATATGGTGAGAATCAGGAACGTCCAGCTTTGGAAAAAAGTATCTCGGAAAAAGGGATTCTTGAATCTTTGAAGGTATCTGCACGCACTGGTGTGAATGTGGTATTGGCAGGTAAGTGTCGCTTGCAGATAGCTCGCCAGTTAGGGATTTCCACTGTGAAAGTGGAATTTGTCGAGTCTGGTTCGTTTGAAGAAGATTTGAAACTAGTGCTTGACTTTAATCTCCACCGAGAAGGCGGGAAAACTCATTACCAGAAATTTCACGAGGGGCAGTACTGGGAGAGCGTACTTCGTCCCCAAGCGAAAGAAAGACAGAGGGAAAGCGCTCGTCGTTTGAATCAATCGAATGATTCAAATTTGAATCATTCGTTAACTGAGAGTAACTCTCAATTAGGGAAGGGTAAGCGAGTGATTCAGGAGGTCTCGGAGAATCTAAATATAAGTGTTGGCAGTTATCACAAGGGTAAGAAAGTTTTTGAGTTGATTTCTCAATTACGAGAAATGGAAAAATTTAAGGCAGTTGTTGCACTGGAGATGGAATTTAACCGGAGTATTGATGCAGCATACAAGTTTGTTTGCAATCAAGATATCTGTTACCAGGTGATAGACCTTCTGGAAGCAGATGAGATAGGTAGTATAGGCGATGGTATTGCTTGGATACGGAGTGGCGATCGCAATCCGTTTCGACGTTTCCAGCTTGACCAAGTATATCAATTCAAGAAGAGACTGCGGCCCGAGTTGGAAATTGTAGGACGGGTTATTGGTATAACTAATGAGTTTGTTGTGTTTGGATTGAGGAATTTAGTAAATATGAGCCTAGAAATTGTGAATCTACGTCCGCGACAAATTGATGCAGAGTTGCAAGATGAACCATCTGGGGAACAGAGGAAAAGAATATTTCACTTAATGCAAAAGTTTAGTGATGTATTCCCAGTTCAAGTGTCTTTGGCGGAGTTGTTAAAACTCCCAAATTTAACTGAGAAAGAGGAGGTTTTATTGCGGATGTATGAGTCTGACGTATTTGAAAAAACTTGGGAAGATTATAAGACACAAATGAAAGCAATGGAAGTATCTACAAATAGAAAAAAGGATAATATTTGTGCTGCATAGGTAGCTGTGGGCTGCTAATTTAGTAGAGAATTTATCCCACAATTTAACATTATTTACTAGATTAGCATCTCAATACTGATTACAGTACGAGTTCACTTTTTTGGGTGCTGAACTCGTATCAAGATATTTGACTGTTTTTTGTTTTTAAACTCGATGGTGCAGTATGAGTAATTTCATCTTCACCAGTTGTACTAACAAGAGCCAATGTGGGGTGACGCTTGTGGGTGTTACTAGCTTTGCATTGTTATCCCAAAACTAAGAATGTCGATTTAGTAATAACTTCGCTAGAACTGCCTCATTTAAATAATTACCAAAAAAAAGTTGGGTAGTCGCATTGTTGTTGGTGAAGCGTGTTGGACTAAATGCTAGTCTAAGCCTACGTATGTCTAAGCCTAAACAAGTATAAACCTTTGTTTGCTTTCAACCATGAGACGATTACCAGTCGCCTCCAACAAGCGGATAACCAACCGCTTCTTAATAAAACAAAAATTTCAAATTTAGGCTAACACATTTTGACCAACAGCGAGACTACCTGATGCACAAAAATTATCAGGACAGTCACTCATGTTCCAAGAAGATTTCGGGGTAGATGTTGATAACAAGCCCCAATTAAGCCTTTCACAGCCTTCAAAAAAGAAAATCAAACCCCACCTGCCCGCAGAATCTGTGGGTAAACGCTACGTAGAGCGCTTTTGGCATCCATTTGGGGCGATAATTGCCCCTTCTTTAGTAGAAGGTGCAAAACAAGCATGGCGCACCATCGACCATTACCTGCAACCCTCCCAACTGTGGAAGCTGCACCAAGACAAGTCAAAACTAGTAGGTCTGCGCTTTGACGACACAACCAGTTACGCCACAATCGATTTAGACTTTTTTGGGGACTACCATAACATTGAATCTATAAATCGCATCAAAGCGGCGCTAGAGAACATCGGCATAGTCGATATCATTATCCTTCAGTCGAGCTTTAGTGGCGGCTATCACCTGATCCTAACCTTTGCATCCCCCCTGCCTACCTTTGCCCTAGCTTGCGCCCTAGAGATTACCTTGAGAAATGCAGGCTTTATTCTGCGCCAAGGACACCTAGAAATTTTCCCCAACACCAAACCATATAGTGCCAAACAGATAACCAACTACAAAGCCATCCGTTGCCCCATGCAACCGGGTAGCGGGTCATTTTTACTTGATGATGACCTACAACCAATTAGCGACTCAGTTTCTATCTTCCTCGACTATTGCGATCGCGCAGCAAGCCGCCAAGATTTAACCAAATTAAAACGGGTAGCAAACAAGGCCAAAAAACAAATTGCACAGGAGAGATATCGTAAGCAAGAGTCTGCTGACGTTGCACAATGGCGTACCAACTGGGAAGAAATAATTGCGATTGGTTGGACTGGACTTGGACAAACAAATACCCTCCTACAAATCTTTGTAGGCTACGGAATCGTCTTTTTAGACTTAACGGGTGAGGAATTAGTCGAATTTTGCCTCTCCACCGCAATTAACGCCCCTGGCTATAGCCAATATTGCCGACATCAACACGAAATCGAAGCTAGGGTACGGCATTGGGTAGAATGTACAATTCGCAATAAATGGTATAGCGCCTACGTTAGTTATCCCGAACGGCTGTTGGGTACATTCACCAACACATTTGCAGAAGCTATAGCAGATATCAGGAGCATCCATAAACCCAAAGATAACGTAATCCCATTTGACCGTCGCCAGCAACAGAACTGGGAACGCAGTCAACAAGCCCAACGACGCATCCAGATAGTAGTAAGAGCAATAGAGTGGGATGGTGGCTTACCAGCGGGTGCTACTGAACGGGCGAGAGCGATACGTGCTGAGTATAAGCACCGCTTTAACAAAACTATCTCACAAGAGACACTACAAAAGCACTTACATTTGTGGCATCCCACACGCTACATTTTAGACCCTTGGGCAGAAAATAGCTCAAACCCTTATCAATCAAGCAATGACGGGCAATTTGATAGTTTTCAAAACTCATTTCCAAAACAAAGTGCTGAAAACCCTTATCAAATGGAAAATTACGGTCATTGTTCTTATATAAAGGTTTTTTGCCCCTGCTTACCTCCTGCTGGCTGATGCCCCTACAGGGCAGCAGCCAGCAGGAGGTTTTAAAGAAGTTCCTGAGTTTGAAAGAGAATTGTTTGTACCACAGGTACAACATGAATTTGAGGAAATTAACATTAATTCCGAAGAATTGAATTTATTACAACCAGAAGATTTGTCTTTAACTTCAGGTGTCAGTAATTCTGATAATTCATTAGTTTCTTCAAATATTATACAACTAGCTGAAAACGTTAATGAAAGTAATTCAGATAAGGATTTTAAATACCTTTCTAACCCCAGCGCCTCTGAAAATTACAATAACAAAAACTTATTAATCAATTCTGTCACTATTCCCCCGACTGCGGCTACATCTGCAATTGTGCCGCCTGAAACGTTACAAAAAGCCGAAATTAGCGAGCAAAGTACACCTTCAGGCGATCTAGCTGAAACTCTCGCTTTGTCAGAACTGAAGAAACTGACTAAGTTGCGACTCCAGGCAGCATCTCACGCCAAGCGTTTAGCTAGAGAGTACTGCCTAATTGCGCGACGCTTAATCGGAGGCAAGGAACGCGAACGTTTGGAGCAAAATGCCAAAATGCAATTATATCTCGATTCAGGTAACAAAACTCTAATTGCAGAAGCCAACGAGTGGGCAGCTGCCAATCCTGGGTGTCTACCGTTTTCGTTGGAGTTGGCGTTTCAAGAAAGTGAGACGTGATGGCTGAATTTCACAGGTGCTCCACCTCAGATTGAAACTTTCCAAGATAAGCAAAAACGCATTATTACTAGTGCGGGAGTACCAATTGTTACTCTAACTACAACAGACGCTCAAGACAATTTAACAACTGTTGACGCTATTTATCAAACCTAGAAAATTGCCTCGCCAAGACTAAGAATAAAGCTTATATGCGCTTAAAAAAATTCTTCAGCTGGCCTCTTGACTCTCCAGTTCACTGGAGCATTCAAGATGAAATTAGTTAGTTGTTAGTTAACGCCACTTAGTAACTGGAGCAGCCAGATGGAGAATACCACACTCAAACTGCGCGGCATGAGTTGTGCCTCTTGTGCCAGCAGCATTGAAGACGCGATTAATTCTGTCACCGGTGTCGATGAATGTATTGTGAATTTTGGAGCAGAACAGGCAACAGTTAAATATGACCCTAGAAGAACTGATTTAGAAGCCATTCAAGAAGCAGTAGATGCAGCAGGTTACTCTGCTTACCCACTCCAAGAACAAAACCTGATGGCGGGAGAAGATGATGCGGAGAAAAAACATCGCTTAAGAGAATCTCGTGATTTAATGCGAAAAGTGACGGTAGGGGGCATCATTAGCACTGTGTTAGTTATAGGTTCACTGCCCATGATGACAGGGTTGCACTTACCCTTTATCCCAGTATGGTTACATAATCCTTGGGTACAGTTGATACTCACTACCCCAGTACAGTTTTGGTGTGGTTACTCCTTCTACATTAATGGATGGAAAGCTTTAAAACGTCATGCTGCCACAATGGATACCCTAATTGCTTTGGGTACAAGTGCAGCATATTTTTATTCGCTATTTCCCACATTATTTCCCAGCTTTTTCATCAATCAAGGGTTAACACCAGATGTATATTATGAAACTGCTGCTGTCGTCATTACCCTGATTTTGCTAGGAAGATTATTTGAAAATCGTGCTAAAGGACAAACCTCAGAAGCTATCCGTAAGCTAATTGGGTTACAAGCTAAAACAGCGCGTTTGATTCGCAATGGACGAGAAGTAGATGTCCCAATTGAAGAAGTAATTATTGGAGATGTGATATTGGTTCGTCCTGGCGAGAAAATTCCTGTTGACGGGGAAGTAATTGAGGGAGCATCCACAATTGATGAAGGGATGGTAACAGGGGAAAGCGTGCCTGTCAAAAAGCAACCAGGCGATGAAGTGATTGGAGCTACTATTAACAAAACTGGGAGTTTCAAGTTTCGGGCGACACGAGTCGGAAGTGATACAGTGCTGGCGCAGATTGTCCAATTAGTACAGCAAGCTCAGGGTTCTAAAGCCCCAATTCAGAGATTAGCAGACCAAGTAACTGGATGGTTTGTGCCTGCGGTAATTGCGATCGCTCTACTCACTTTCATCATTTGGTTTAATTTTACAGGTAACGTGACTTTAGCGCTGATCACCACTGTTGGGGTACTAATTATCGCCTGTCCTTGTGCGCTGGGTTTAGCCACACCAACATCTGTAATGGTAGGAACGGGTAAAGGTGCGGAAAATGGCATTTTGATTAAAGGTGCCGAAAGCTTGGAAGTGGCGCACAAAATTCAAACAATCGTGCTAGATAAAACTGGAACAATCACTCAGGGTAAACCAACAGTCACCGATTTTGTCACCGTCAATGGTACTGCTAATGGTAACGAAATGAGCTTGGTGCAACTTACGGCATCTGTGGAACGCAATTCTGAACATCCATTGGCAGAAGCGGTTGTGAGATACGCTCAATCTCAAGAAGTGGCGTTAGCAGATGTCAGAGAGTTTGAAGCAATTACAGGCAGTGGTGTACAAGGTATAGTTTCTGCTCATCTTGTGCAAATTGGAACGCAACGCTGGATGT
Organism: Fortiea contorta PCC 7126; assembly: GCF_000332295.1. Classification (GTDB taxonomy): domain Bacteria; phylum Cyanobacteriota; class Cyanobacteriia; order Cyanobacteriales; family Nostocaceae; genus Fortiea; species Fortiea contorta. The sequence continues at coordinate 4,802,962 of NZ_KB235930.1, forward strand.
CAGAATTAGACATTGATACCCAAGCCTTACAACACGATAAAGAGCGTTTGGAATATCTGGGCAAAACTGCGATTTGGATTGCGGTTGACGGACAAATTCAGGGATTAATGGGGATTTCTGATGCCATCAAACCTACTTCAATACAGGCAATTCGTGCTTTGCAAAAACTGGGTTTAGAGGTAGTGATGCTTACAGGAGATAATCGCCGCACCGCAGAAACCATTGCCCGTGAAGTTGGTATCAAGCGCGTCTTGGCTGAAGTTCGCCCCGACCAAAAAGCTGCTACAGTGCAGAAACTACAATTAGAAGGAAAGATTGTAGCAATGGTTGGTGATGGTATTAATGATGCACCAGCACTAGCCCAAGCCGATGTAGGAATGGCAATTGGCACTGGGACAGATGTTGCGATCGCTGCTAGTGACATTACGCTCATCTCTGGTGACTTGCGAAGCATTGTCACAGCCATTCAACTCAGCCGCGCCACAATTCGTAATATTCGTCAAAACCTATTCTTCGCCTTCATCTACAACGTAGCTGGCATTCCCATCGCTGCCGGTATTTTGTTTCCTATCTTCGGTTGGTTACTTAACCCCATCATTGCAGGTGCAGCAATGGCATTTAGTTCAGTTTCAGTAGTTACGAATGCCCTACGTCTGCGTAAATTTCAAGCTAAAGCAGTAGTATAAGGAAGTAGCAAATGTTGAGTAAAGTAATTGTTAGCAGTATAGCAGGCTTGGGATTGGCATTCAGTGTTGCCTTAGATCAAGTAGATGCACAGATGAATCATGAAATGCCGGCTACCGAGCGATCAAAGACAACTCAATTCGGTCGCATTGAGCAACCACTGTGGGTAAAAGGTGCAGTTACAACAGCCGGGTTGGGGTTAATCGGACTAGAAATTTGGTGGTTTCTCCTAAGTAAACCAAAGTCCCAAAAAGCCGAAGCCCATGATGGTATTCAAGAAGTTGGCATTACTGTAGATGGAGGCTATGAACCTAGTCGAATTCTAGTCAATGCAGGTCAAAGAGTCCGCCTTAATTTCCTACGTCGTGACCCTAGTAGTTGTCTTGAAGAAATACGCCTACCTGATTTCCATATCGCCAAAAACCTACCACTAAATGAAGTTACATCCATTGAGTTCACGCCCGATAAAGCAGGTACTTATACCTTCAACTGCGGTATGAATATGTTCCGAGGAGTGATAGAAGTTCAACCTCCTGACTCGATTGCAAAAGCAACCCCAGTAACTACTTCTCAAGCTACTCACCATATTCAACCAGAGCTTTCTGTGCCTACAGAGTCAGCAATAAAAGCAGTGAAAACACCAGAAGGTACTCAAGAAGCGACTGTTACGGTTGAAAATGGTTACATACCGGAACGAGTAATTGTAGAGGCGGGACAACCGGTAAAATTGGACTTCCAACGTCACAATTTGAGCAAGTGTTTTGATAAATTGCTAATACCGGACTTTGACTTAGCCGTTGATCTTGCTCCTAACCAAACCACTTCAGTGGAATTTACTCCTAAGTATCCTGGTGAATATGAGTTCACCTGCGGTATGAAAATGTATCGTGGTGTCGTGGAAGTAAAACCTGCCACATAATCCAGAAGCAAATAATTAGCAAGATGATCCTGTTCTCACTTGACTCTCCAGCTAGCTGGAGAGTTTAAGATAAGGTAAATAAACTTATTTAACATGAGAGCAGCTAAATATGTTAGTCCAAGAAGAGCCAAAACTCATCGGTAATGTTGCTAAGTCTAGCGGTGTACCAATTAAAACTATTCGCTACTATGAAGAACTTGGTCTACTCAGGTCATTAGGGAGAACCGAGGGTGGATTTAGATTATTTAACTCTGATGTTTTGGAGCGACTGCACTTTATCAAACGTGCCCAAAGCTTAGGATTAAGCTTGTCAGAGATTAAGGAATTTTTAAATGTTCATGATGGAGGGGAATTACCTTGTGAGCATATAAAAATTAAACTAGAAGATAAGATTAAAGCTATTGATGAACAAATTCGGCAATTACTTATTTTGAGACAAGAATTATCAGGATTAGTTTCTGGTTGGGAAACCATACCTGAAAATCCTGAAAAAACAATTTGTCCTATTATTGAAAGAAATTAAATAATCAAGCTGTCCATTTAGAGGATGTTTTAAAAGTGGGGGGGTATTGTAAGAAAGCTCACAAGGCTTATGCTGAGATTTGTAGAAAACAGCACCTTATGAGCGAATGACTAAAGCATACCGTAGCAATTTGACTTGGGAACAGTGGGAATTAATTGCAGACCTGTTGCCAGAAGCAAAGCCGGGTGGTCGTCCCCGAAAATTAACCTTATTTGCAGTAGTGAATGCAATTCTCTATGTACTGTGTGAAGGGTGTACATGGCGAGGTCTACCAGGAGATTTTCCTGCATGGTCAACAGTTTATGGTTATTTTTGGAGATGGAGCCTAGATGGTACGTGGTTAAAGATTCACGATCAACTTTACCAGTGGGTGCGGGTAGACGCAGGACGTGAACCTAGTCCCTCAGAAGCGGCAGTTGATAGCCAATCAGTAGAAACAGCAACGATGATATCTATTGATGTTGGTTACGACGCAGGTAAAAAAATTCATGGGCGTAAACGCCATTTAAGTGTAGATTTACTGGGTCTAGTTTTACGCGTTTTGGTGACATCTGCAAGTCTTCCAGAACGCGAAGGAGCGAAAAAAGTTCTCCAACGAGTTCACGATACTGGTCATCAGGTAAAACGGTTGAATACTATTTGGATGGATGGGGGATATCGAGGCGAAGAATTTATGCGCTGGGTGATGGATATGTTTCGGTGGATTGTCGAAATTGTTCTTAGACCTTTGGAGAAAAAGGGTTTTGTCCATTTACCAAAACGTTGGGTTGTTGAGCGCACTTTTGGCTGGCTTAATTGGTGTCGGCGCTTGAGCAAAGATTATGAAAGGCTACCCCAAACTTCGGAGACTTTTATCTATATTGCCATGATTCGTATTATGGTTCGACGACTGGCATGATTTTTGACTGGTTTTTACTTTTAAAACATCCTCTAACACTTGAACGATTTATTACGTCATATAGCTATTAGAGAACCGTTACTGAGCCATTTTCAAACAGTACCAAAATTGATCCATTTTTTTGTAAAAAAGAATTTTATCTCTTTCTATATCGCAGGGGGAAACTCCATAAGCTTCGTAAAATAATTGAACCATTTTATCTCCAAAATTTCTGATAATACTACCTTCTATTGAGGAGAAATCTCTATGAAAATCGCCCATTCCAGCTTTTCCCCAATCAATTACTCCTGAAAGATTTAACCCTTGTCGTAAGATATTAGGTAAACAGTAGTCTCCATGTGTTATGCACCCAGTTTGATGAGTTTGTTGTTCACGGCATAATTGATTAAAAACTTCTGATGGTGTTCTGCCAGAATTTTTTTCTTGAAACTGTGCAACATCGATTAAACTTTTTTGAAGTGCTATATCAATTTGCTTGAGTTCTTCATCTAAACCATTTGGAAGGTTTAATTTTTCTAGACTTGATATATTGTGGAGTTTTTTAAGGGCTTTTCCTACTACATAAACTGCTTCTTCACCTGTCTCATTTTCTTTTAAAATATAAGCAGGATAGCCTTCTAGCTCCTCCGTTATAATTAACGTATATGATGACGTTTCTGCAAAATGTATTAATTTAGGAACAGGGAATAGCTGGTATAGCGTTTTTATTATATTCTGTTCTGTAGCAATTTCCAGTGCTGCATTTCCTGTTGCAAGCTTGAGGAATAATCCGCAACCATCAGGTTGTGAAAGTCTATATACATTAGCACCTAACCGACCTGATATGTACTCGCTTACTTCACATTTGTATAGTAGCTCTACTATTTCTTTAGGTGTATCAATAGCTAGATTTTCTAGTAGATCTGTTATGATTAACATAGTAGTTTTGGTTTTCAAAAATATATCTGTTTTTTACAATAAAAAAATTTTTGGTTATTCAAACATTAAGTATAAAAGCTAAAACCTCTGAATTTGCTGTAAAATTACCGAAAATTAATGTGATTTTCTTAAGCTTAAACTACCTTACCTCAGAAAACTAAAATCACTTAATAAAGTACTACTTGTTTAGTATTTAAAGAAATAATTTTTTGAAATTCTCCATTTTGATTGAACTCGAAAACCGAAAAACTGCCTAGAGATAAATAAAACTGTCTTAATTTTGCTAAAGGAACATTCAGCATCTCACAACATAACCAACTATCGGGACTTAAACAAAAATTAAGCCCAAATAAAGCCGAAACTGGCTTTATGAGAGGCAAATACGTCACGATTAATGGTTAGCCATTCAAAAAAACGGAAAGAAATCGCTGTTCTAAACGCTTCTAAAGCATCAGTAAAAGTGTTCAAAGGTTTAGTTGCCCACCTACGTCTCAAACCCCCAGTCAGCTGATGCCAAAGAATAAAAGTATAGGCACAAAAAACCAGGATAAAATGTCGTATGAGACTAGTTTTATCTCGGACTTGATATTCTTTTAATCCGAGAAAGCCTTTGGCTTCTCGATAGAAAACTTCCACCCAATTTCGTTGAGAATAGGTGTTGACTATCCATTCTGGAGTGACAACAGATGTAGAAACATTAGTGATAAAATAGTCGATATCAGTGGCATTTGAGAAAGTATCAGCATTCATCACGATAGCTATACTTCGCTGTCCCTCTAGACGTGATATCTCTACAAGTCTTGTTGCTACCCACACTGTTCGGGATTTATCTAATTTGAGTTTAATTTCGCTAAAAGCTTCTTGGGGCAACGTCTGTGCTAATTCATCTAGCCTGATTGTTTGTTGATAATTTCCTTGGTTACTAATTGTGACTTTCCGATTTTTGGCTACTCCTCCTAAATACTTTAAGTTTCGCTTTTCTAGTTCTAATAGGAATGATGTATTGTTACCATATCCCGCATCTACAATTACTATTCCTGGTTGATATCCTCGCTCTCTTGTTTGGTCTATTAACTTAATTGCTATCTCGGTTTTCTTCTCAAATAATGGGTCTTGTTTCCCCTGTGGTAATGAATCAGCGTGCTGATATAACTCTATATCTAATGGTAGGCTTTTTCTGCCATCATATAAATGACTTGTTACCACTACTATTCCATTATCAGTCTTACCGATTTCTCCAATATATTGTCTTCCAACTCCTTCAGTCAAGTTACCACTTTTCCTATGCCCTGAATCATCAATTATCAAGCTAAATCCCCGATTAATTCTAGTTTGACTACACTTGTTCATTACCTCCAAGCGTCTTTCATTCAGCTTTTTAGCCGACCAAGGTGCATCTGTTAAAAAGTGGTGTAATCTATGGTAATTCACCCCTATGGCGTTTCCTGCCATCTGTAACAGGTTTTTTCTCTCACTTTCCCCCAATAATCCCCCTAAATAATGTCTGAACTCCCTTTTTTGCGCTTGATGATTAAATACATCATCAAACCTTTGACACCATTTTTCAAAGCATGGGGGCATGGCTGTGGGAGTTGTCTCTTTCATCAGGCTTATTTTAACGTGAAACCTATGCTATATCTGCATTATAACCTCTTTTGCTCTCTTTTTTTGCTTAAGTCCCGTTAGTACGATTGTTCGCGCGTGCCCCAAAAGGAAAAAGAGCGCGAGGCGAGCGTCCTATCAAACGAGGAAAAAACGTCTCCTTAATTGGTGCAATTGGTTTCCAAGGTGTAATTACTCAAATCAGTCTTATTGGTGCTACAGATGGACTTACCTTTGAGGCATTTATCTCCCAGAAGTTAGTTCCCAAACTATGGAAAGGAGCCTATGTTGTCATGGATAATTGCTCAATTCATAAATGTAAGGAACTGCAAACATAAACGCTTCAAACTGCAAACAAGGCAATTTTGAAACCACATTAAGGGTCTTGGCAACTTTTGGTGATCTTGGTTGGGGGAAGGCAGAGGGCAGAGGGCAGAAGGCAGAAGTCGCAAGAGTAGAAGTAATAATTTCAAACTTTGAGTTTGTTTAAACTAGCAACTAATATACTTTGCATTTCCTCAACTTCATTTAATAAAGGAGTGAAAAGATTTTTCTCTGCTAAATCTACTTCTTTAGCAATAATTAATTGCGTATCTAATTCTCTCAAAGAACCTAAAGCAATATGTAAAAACTGTATGTATTCTGGCTTTGAGCGTCTACCATAGCCTTCAGCAATGTTAGATGCTACAGATACAGAAGAACGCCGTATTTGGCTAGTTAAGCCATACAATTCTGATTGAGGAAATAGACGCGTAAACTTATAGCAATTAATGGCAAGTTGAACTGCCCTTTGCCAGATAAACTGATTTCTGTAGCTCATAACTAAGTTTGAAGTTTAAAGTCAAGAAAAAGTTTGAAGTACAAGAATTATATCCTTTAGGTTGCTAACAAGAATCGGCGCTCAAGTAAATCTATTTTGGCGCGACCATACATCTGTCGCTTTAACATTTTTAGCCGATTAATATGCCCTTCAACGGGGCCATTACTAACTGACATAGTTACACCTGCCTTCACCGCGTCGTAGTCTTCACGCAATCGTTTAGCAAAGCGACGAAAAGCAGTCAAATTACTACTGTCTGCAACCTTTAGCCACCGTTTAAGTTGTCTCGGCAGTCGCTGGCGCACAATTTGAGCGAAACCTTGAGCTAACTTGATGGCTTCTGCTAAATCTGGATGTTTTGCTCTAAGTAGTGCAATCAATTCTTGATCTTCTGGCTGTTGCGATTCCGGTTTCCGTAGCACCAGCCAGACTGCGCGACGAGGAGTGAGACAAAGTTTTTTGGGTTGAGTTACTTTTGGTAAAGACTTAACCGAATACCGTTTTCTTGGCTTGATTTCTTGGGCAGTACGGATACGTCGTGTGTAACGAGCTACGGTATCATAACTGCCTTTGTAACCCTGCTGTTGAATTTCCTTAAACAAAATTAAGCCTTCATGACAACCTTCATTCCAGCGTTTCAGGATATATTCATGGTACGGAACTAAGATACTTCGACCTTGGCTTCTTCGTCTGGTTGGTTCTGGCAAAGTAGGACTACCTAGATAGCGGAATACACTTGTCACACCAATTCCCATTTGACGGGCTATAGCTTTTCCACTCCAACCTTGGTGATGTAAATTCCACACTTGCTGATGGATAGCAAGTCGTCTGGCATGGTTTCGGTCTGCTAATTGTAGCGGCTGTTGTTCACGGCTTGGTCTTGGAACTCGCACAACTACAGTACCATCAGTTTGAGTTACTGATGAAAGACTGTATGCTTCATCAACAGCTTTGAGAGCTTGATGATGCGTAGCGAAAACTTGGTTCAGTGTTTCAGCTAAATTCTGCAATAAGTGAAAGCGGTCTGCAACTTGAATAGCTTCTGGCGCGCCTTGACGAATACCACTTTCATAAGTTTTTGACCGATCTCGTGAGACGATTTTGACACCAGGGTGTGCTTTTAACCATTCTGCCAAAGTTTCAGCTTTTGCATCTTTTAGTAGAGCGATTGGTCGGCTGCGTTCCAGGTCAATTAGTGCTGTGCCGTAAGTTTTACATTTACGAAAACAAAAGTCATCTACCCCAAGAGTATGTGGCGTTACGATTGGTGGTAGCGGGATTGAGCGGATTAAATTTAACAGTGTGTTGCCAGAAACTTTTATGCCCAATTGCTGTGAGAGTCTTACCCCTGCTGCACCACCATTAGCTAAAGCAATCGCACTCAGTCGTTGAGCTAAACGTATAGTTCTTCTCGCCCAAGGTTCGGTTACATTGGTCAATCTTTCTGTAAAAATGCGCCGTTTACACAAAGTATTGATACAAAAAAACTTTCTTACCCGTAACTGTAAGGTAATGCTGTAATCAGCCCAGGGTAAGTCTGCTAATAAGCGTTCATAGCGACTATGAATTTTGTGAGTTGGTTGATGACACACTGGACAATTAACTACTGTTCTAATTGCGGAAACAATCAACCAAATCTTCGTTTTTATCTCGTCAAGAAGGCAATCTTCAAGTCTCAGATTGCTTGAATCTGGTAATAGGTGAGTTAGCACCGACATAGAGCTTGCTGAGGCTTATTCCTCAAATGTTTGATGAAGTGAAGTTTGAAGTATCTCAATTATATCTTTCTGACTTCTGCCTTCTGCCCTCTGCCCTCTGCCTTCCCCCAACCAAGATCACCAAAAGTTGCCAAGACCCCACATTATTTGCAAATAAGCCGTACCCCTTGCTGTGATTGGGGTACAGCATTTATCGCCTCAAATGTGTCCAAATTATAAGAACTTTTACACCGGACATATATGTACATTTATTTAGATATAAATTGAACACTAATAAAACAAAAAAATTTTACATAGGGTATTTCTCGTTTTATCTAATTTCCCTCTGACGCATACAAGGGAATTCCCATTTTTAACATCTGGTCTCTCAAATCTTGGGTGCGACCAGGAGGTAACTGAGCGTGTATAAAAGAATTTACTTCACTTACTCGTATATTTAATAACTCAGCTAAGACTTTAGCATTGTAACCATGCCGAATTAAGCGGGGTTCTAAATCGTTAAGTCCTACGTTCAAGACAGCTTCAGCCATATCACGGGTGACAGGCTTAGTTGCTGCTTGATAAGCGTCTTCAAAAGCCCTCTGCAAATAATGTTCGATTTGCAATGGAGTAGTCAGTCGTTCTGCTAAAAATGCAATAGCTTCATTGGTAATCAAATCTTCAGGCAGATAATCATCGTGAATACACTCGCTCAAAAGCCATTTTATATACTCACTCTGATGTCCTCTAATACCTTCTAAACTAAAAATATTGGTTCTAGCACCAATCTCTTCCAAAGATGGTCGGCGCAAATCATTTTTCAATTTGGGATGTCCCAGCAGCACTACAGATAAAGTGCAACCATTCTGGCGTACCAATTCGATTAAACGCTTAATCTTGACTAACGTACTGTGACCGACTCGTTAGGAAAAAAATGGGTCACGGAGTAGCGACAAAAAAATTAGTCAGGCTTCATTACCCAGCGACTATCCACTAAGCCCGACAGATCACCCAGAAAGCCTGACTAATTTTTCAAGCCAGAGTTCGAGAGGTTCTACAAATAGTCTTGTAGTCCCAGTGATTAATCGCAGGGCTTCTAACCCTCCCCATTTTTTTTAAGAGGAACTTGGTGAGTCGGTGGTAAAGCATCCTTTTCTGTGCTTAAATCTAAAAACAAAGCACTCATCAAAACCCCGACGTTGACCAAATCTATTGTCAATTGCAAGGCAACGAGAAATAATTATGTCTTTTTCGGAGGACAATTCCAATTGCAGTCGTTGTAAAGTCGTTGTTTTACCACAACCAACAACACCTGTTATCGCAATCAAGCGACCTTGCCTAATTTGGGGTTTGAGTTCTTTGAATAGATTTGTCTGCTCTTGGGTCTCAAAATACCCCACATGATCTAAGGTACGTTTAAGACCAAAATAAGTCATGACATCACTCAACATCGCTCGTACCTGTAATGGGGTTAAAGAAATCTCGAATTTGTTTGATTACCTCCTGCTTATTGAGAGTAGTCACCAGCACCGCATCAATATAAGCCATCTGTTCTGAGGTAAGTTTTGCTAATGGGCGTGCCAAATAATCAGCGATCGCTAATTTGGCTGCAATCACTGTACTAAATGTCAATTCTTGAAATGGGTTAGGGTCAACAAAAGGCTGCACCTTTAGTTGGGTTGTATTACTCCCGAATTCTGGCTGATTGCCTTTACCAGTGACAGAGTTCGGTAGAGACAACTGTTTAGCCAAAGATTCAATTCGGTCAGCCCTATCTAAAGTTCGTGTTTTCTTGAAACTACGGTAGCGATGTAGGGGGATTGGGCCATCTACAGGCAGAAACGGCCCATAGCGACGTTCTTTGTGTTCTACGTACAGTTCGTTATCGAACAAGCCCCACCACAGAACAACAGTTTCTCCAGCCAAATCAGGCTCAACCTCATAAGCCACGCCCTCAACCGTAACGCGAGCATCGATGCCTACCTTACGGCGTTCGGGTGAGCGTGCAAATGTACAAAAACGTTCCCAATTACACATTTGACGGATGCCTAACTCAGGTAAATTGCTTACCCAGTCCTCCATCCGGGAATGAGGTTCGCTGCGATGGGGTCGGCTATTGTAATGGAGCAAAAACTTCATCAACCATGCATTCGCCTCGGCTTCGGTCTCCGGTTCATGCAGATGGTAAAGAGTTTCGTGCATTTCTTTAACAGTGCGAAACGGTCTTTCTACTTTCCCCTTAGAACGAGCCGTCACCCGTCGTCCATCCTTGCCATTAGGTAAATGGGTACGTACTTCAATCCCCAAATAACCCATAACTTTTTGAAACACCAAGCTCTTCGCAATGGGGCCATTGTCCATGTACAGCATTTGGGGAATGCCTTGAAAGGGAAAGTCTGTCTCTTTTTTGGGTGACATGGCGGCAAACATAAACCGCAGTGCTGCTTCCACATAGTGGACAAAATTTATACCTCAACGACACCACCATCTCACCACAATTCCGACAACTAGCCTGCAACTGTGTACCGCACAGATAACAAAACTTAGCCCTAACATTTCCCCACATCGGATCAGCAGCACCCCCAGGATTCCAACATTGGGGGCAAAACTTAATCACTGGCATTGCTACAACCTCTTCCCCCCTAACAACAGCCTGCAAATACTCAACCGGCACGGACAAAGCTAGCGCCAGCCCACTGAGAGTTTTATGGCTGAGTCTCATCGTCAGTCCCCGTTCAATCTTCCCCACAGACCGAGAATGAATACCAGCAGCATCGGCTAACTCAAACTGAGTTAAATTGAGTCCCTTCCTGATCCGCAAAACATAGTCAGCTAGGGATTCTCCATGTTTTGGTGTCTTAAAAGTATCCATAAAATGCTGTCAATGCTCTTATCTAAAGATATATAATTTATGAATAAATTACCTTGCTAAAAACACACTTTTTCCAGTGAAGCAAGCTGTCACATTAGCCACCGTTGCCGTCAAATTTTAGAACGGACTGGGCTAGCACCCAGTACCATCAAAACCTACGAAATAACTCTCTTGAGCTTACTAGCAGAGTATGGAAGTTGGTCAATCGAAATTATCAGTAAGCAAACATTGGTTGAGTATCTAGATACACTCTCACATTTAAAATACACAACCCACCACAAGCATCAAGCAATACTGCAAAGCCTATTTAACTTTGCCGTCGAGCAAGGGTATATAAAATCCAACCCAATTCGGGGATTAAAACAGCGTCCCCCACAACGAGAAAAAGGCGAACATAAAAGCGACGATACAATAAAATACCTAACACCCTCACAGCTAAATATACTCTACGAAGTAACCAAATATGACCTGCGGATGTCTGCAATAATTCATTTATTGCATCGCACAGGATGTAGAATTGGAGAGCTTTTAGCGCTGAATTTATCAGACCTAGATATCAAAAATCAAAAATTTCAGGTATTGGGAAAAGGAAACAAACAACGTTGGTGCTTTTATAGTGATGATGCAGCCGAATCCCTAGCTCAATATTTCCAGTACTCACGCCATAAAATATTAACGCACTCTTTACAGCACAACATCCAGTCACCCTCAAAGAGTGAGGGATCAGCCACCATCTAGTTGTTTTTGGCATTTTTTATGTTTTAAATATTACCTGAATGACCTTAATTGACCGGACTGCATATCCTAAATTCAAACAATTTCCTAACCCAAAAGAGCTTGCAGAGCTTTATACCCCACAAAGCGAAGAAATTAAGTTTGCAAAGTCCAAAACTAAGAGCCACGAAGGATTTCTTAGTTTTATGGTCATGCTAAAATCCTTCCAACGGCTTGGTTATTTTCCCCACCCCGAATTAGTACCAATTGCGGTTACCCGTCATCTACGGTCGTGTTTAAAGTTACAAGATTGGGTAAAAGCCATTCCATCCGAACGCCAACGCTACACTTATCTTCAGGCGATTCGGGATTATCTGAAAGTCAAACAGTATGATAAGGCAGGTCAAAGATTAATAGCCGCATTAGTTGCAGAAGCTGCCCAGGTAAAAGACCACCCTGCTGATTTAATCAATGTAGCCATTGAAGAATTAGTTAAAGAACGATACGAGTTACCAGCATTTAGTACCCTTGACCGATTAATTCGCCACATTCGTTCAATGGTCAATAATCGCTTGTTTGCACTTTGTTCTGAAGGGCTTTCCATCAACGAGCAGATTTATTTAGACCAATTGCTAGCGGTTACGAATAATGAGCTAGATGAAAATGCCACACTTAATTTACTGAAATCGCCACCTAAAAGTGCCAAACTTAGTGGGATAAAACTCCTACAAAGTAAGTTTGATATTCTTATGACCTTTGGTGATGCCAAGCGACTGCTACAAAGTATTGCTATCACCAAAGTTAGACATTTTGCAGCACAGGCTAGGGCTTTGGATATCTCGGAATTTCAAGATATTAATTTACCCAAACGTCGGACGTTGCTGTTATGTCTATTGTACGAGGCACAAGTTAACACCCGTGATTATCTTGTTGATATGTTTATTAAACGTATCCTCAAGATTCAAAATAATGCTAAACAGCGATTGCAGGAATGAAGCATTAAAGTTCGTGTTAGAAAATCAACACAAACGCGCCAAGTATTTACCTTTTGAGATTGATTTAGATTTTATTAGTAGTAACTGGCGTGCGCTAGTTGTAGAAGAAATTGATGGAACTGAGGTTTTGGTTCGTCAGCAGTTAGAAATTTGCATCTTTTCAAATCTAGCAACTGAATTTAAAACAGGAGATGCGTGTGTTGTGGGTTCATCAAGTTACGCCGATTTCCGCGAACAATTATTGAGTCATGCTGAATGCGAACCTTTGATAGAAGAATACTGTCGCTTATTTGAATTTCCTGCTAACCCAGATGACTTTGTTAAACACCTACAAGATAAATTAGCACAGGTAGCTTTCGTTGTAGATAATATTTGTGCGGTTGATAAACAATTCACTATCAATAAAGACGGAGAACCTGTACTTAAAAGAATCCCATCCCTAGCCCAAACGAATGAAGTGGAAGAATTAGAATCAAAAATTCGGGCTTTGATGCCGGAGCGCAGTATCTTAGAAATCCTTTGTAATGTTGAACATTGGTTGAACTGGACAAGGCATTTTGGTCTATTTTCAGGAAGCGAACCAAAAATATCTGATCCTGCTGAACGTTATATTTTTACTACCTTTAGCTACGGCTGTAATCTTGGCCCTAATCAGATGGCTCGTCATTCCCAAGGTGCAGTGACAAGTCACATGATTTCTTATACAAACCGTCGCCATATTAGTGCTGCCAAAATTGAAGCTGCAATTCGGGATATTATCAATACGTACAACCGTTTTAGTTTACCATCTTGTTGGGGTACAGGTAAAAAGGCTGCTGCTGACGGAAGCAAGTTTGAGATATACGAGAATAATTTACACAGCGAGTATCACATCCGCTACGGCGGTTACGGTGGTATCGCCTATCACCATGTCTCTGATAAATATATTGCTTTGTTTACCCACTTTATCACCTGTGGTGTGTGGGAGGCTGTCTATATTTTGGATGGGCTGTTGAAAAATCTATCAGATATTCAACCTGATACTTTGCACGCAGATACTCAAGGTCAATCTGGGCCTGTGTTTGCTATTTCCTATCTTCTCGGTATCAAATTGATGCCGCGTATCCGTAACTGGAAGGATTTAACTTTTGTTCGCCCCAGCGCAGATGTTACCTACAAGTATATCGAACCGTTGTTTAAGGGCGTGGTCAATTGGAATTTAATCAAGACTCATTGGTATGACATGATACGTGTAGTACTGTCAATTAAGGCAGGTAAGGTGATGCCTTCGACGCTTCTACGTAAGTTGGGTAGCTATAGTAAGAAAAATCGACTTTATCAAGCTTTTCTTGAGTTGGGCAAGGTAGTGCGAACAATGTTTTTGCTCGACTATGTTTCTAATGTGGCTCTTCGGCATGAGATTACAGCGATAACGAATATTGTGGAGATGTACAATGCTTTTCTTGACTGGGTGTTCTTCGGTAAGCTGGGAGCGATTACTGAAAATGATCCTATTGAGCAGGAAAAGCGGCTGAAATATCTTGATTTGGTAGCAAGCGCAGTTATTTTGCAGAATACGGTTGATATGTCGTTGGCTATCCAAACGTTGATGTCACAGGGAGAATTGATTCCCATGCGACACCTTGCAGCAATGAGTCCATACATAACAAGACATATCAAAAGATACGGTGACTATGTGGTGAATTTACACAATATCCCCCAACCATTGGAGGCTGCTATTAATCTTCCACCAGAAATCTTTGAAACGTAGATATAGCAACGGTTTCCAGACCATCTTGCAGGTTTTTACACGTATCTCGGCTCAATACCTAGAAGTCTTATACTTCCCATCTCAGAATAAAGATGTGGGTTGTGGTCTTCTGCTGCCTTGGTAGGACTCCACAAGACCAAAACTTTTGCTGTCGGTGTTTTTGTTACCTCTTTTGAGGTCATTCCGAACAAAGCTCTATTTTTAGTGACCCATCTCTCATAATCCGATAGCTCAACTAATGGGCAGGGTTTCCAGGTAGTTAAACCATTCTTACCTTTCTTTTTTACCTGTAGAATTTCCCGTTTTTCGTTGTAGACCACCTCACTATCTCCCCGCGAACGAATAGAGATGATCAGGTGTGCCTTTTTGGGAAACCTGATAAACAAGTCAATAGGATTTTGTTCTTCTACCTTCAGCACCGGAAAGACTTGTATACCTTCGCTTTTAAACTCTTGTAAAAGTAGAGTTATTAATTTTTCCAGTCGTGCAAGTTTTTCAACTCGGATCAACGGCTTGTAAGCCAACGCAAAAAGAACCCAGCCTAACGGATGAACCATGCCGCCCGATGCCAGTGCAGCACCACTAGCAACTAGAGCAACAGTGGACTCATAGTCTTTCCCCTCCCTAATTCTTTCTAGCGCCGCTTCGTTGTGCGGTGGGAGTTGAAAATCGGTTGGTGGGTCTTTCACTGTAGTCATTGGCGACTTGAAAAATTAATAACGTGAAATAGCACGAACTGTACTGATCTTAATGTTTGACATTGCATTTTTGAACCAATAGCCATCTGTTTGATTCTTTATCGAGTGCTGGCAGTAGGCGAAAGTTAAAAACATCCTCCCATACCTCTACACCATATCGAGAAGCAAAATTAATTTCGAGAGTTTTGAACTGTTCCCAGGAGCGATCGCCGATTGCCGTCAGCATAGGGATGATCGCAGTGATTGGTATTTGGGTAGCTGTTTCACTCATCTGGGTAATCCTCAAAAATACAAATTATTGGTAACGGTTCGTCTTCTGTGTCGATAATTTCGACTAATCGCTTTCCTTTTCTTTTAGCAAGCCTTCTGCAACGTTCTTCAGATGCGGCGGCTGACCAATCCCTAGTCTCTGTTAGTGGGTCGAATTTCCCTTTAGATCGCTTTATATCTGGCTTGCTTTCTTCAGTCATTCTCCCCCTTTACCTTTTTGCCCTTGGGTGTAGAGGAAGGTTGCTCATGCTTCGCTAGCCAAAGGCTAATTGCTTCATCTAGTGCATCACTTTGGGTCATTTGCAAGGCAGTGCAAGCGATTTTAAAGCTTAAAGCCTTGTCTTTTGGTATGTATCCGCTAACCTGAGCGAAATTTGGATCGTCTCGTCTTGTTGCCACATTACTGTTTTCTATTTGTTCTGAAAACATTTTGGCATTACCTCAAGCTAATTAGTTAATCATTACTTCATGAAGTAATGAAGTAATGCTATCATATCACTAGCAAGCCAAAAACAGTCACCAAACAAAGGCGATAGAAGCTAGAAAGTGACGCTACGGCAAGCCAAAAACTATATATGTGGATTAAGGGTTATTTAATTCCAAAAATTCTCCAAACCCACAAAAATCAAGACTTTTACCAAACAACAGAACAATGACTTCCGCTATCTTGAATGCCAAAAATTGGCTTGTTCAAGCAGACTTGCTTGCCAATTCCGGGCTAACTGACCTCAACGCGGGTAAAGACCCTGGTGCAGGGTATGGGAAGGCAATCATAGGTGATTTTTGCATCATGATGCCTGCCGCCTACTCAGTAGTTCGCAACCGTAACATCTACCTTCACGAAACAATTTCAAAAGATGGCTGCTGGGTTCGTTATATCGAAGGTTCACGCAAAGACTTAAAAGATGTTCAATTTTTTTGGGGAAGTGCAGCGATCGCAAAACTTGACCATACCCTACTACATGACGACAAAGCCAAAAAAGCAGAACTGGCATTAGAAAGCATCCTTGCAGACTTAGCAGTTCTCAATATCCCCGACGGTATGAAACTTTCAATCAGCTTGAGTAACCACAACCCAGAACGCTGGTCTTCTGAAATTAAACGCAGAGTGCAAGGTACTCATACCTTCCAGCACAAACACCCCGTAACCCGTGAGATTGTCACCAAGACGGTTGAAATTGTAGTCACAGGCATTTATCCAGAAGGCTATGGGAGCATCGCCTACTGCTTATTTGGGGAAGCCTCATTAGCCCTAGAAGAATCAGAGATTGCTATCGCCCTTGATATCGGTTCATCGACTTGGCTAGGCACAGTTTTTAATGGCAACGGTGCAGTTATAGACCAACATTTGATTGAGGGTGGATGTGGGCAACTGCATTCGATGATTGCAGAAGCTCTCGACAAACGAAACGACCAAATAAGCTTGATTACTAAGGACGTAAAACACTCACCCACATTAGTTAATCAAGGGATTTTAGAAGGCACTTTTACATACGGAGGTAATCACCTTACAGGCAAGAATTTTGAAATTGAATATGCCCAATGTTTGGATGAATGGTGGTCGAATCGCATTGAAAAATTCGCTAACTTTGTTACTTCTGGCAACTATTTAGACCGTGCAAAATACTTGGTTGCTTGGGGCGGTGGTGTCTCCCTGCCAGTAGTGGTTCAAAATCTTGCTGAATTGGGATTCGTGGTTTTAGAAAATCCTCAATTCATCAATGCTTTTGGCTTAAAGCTATTAACAGAAATATCCACAGGAGCTTAATTAATGAACTACGAATCTCGGCGTATAACCATCTCGTACTTAGCGGTTATTGAATTGTGTCAAATGTTCAATATCCCCCAAGATGCGCCAACCCAAGCCCTTAGTGCAGCAGTAGAAAAGCTGATTTTCTCCGGTGGTATTGGTGTACAGACCCCTCCAAAAACTCAGAATTCTCCATCAACACCAACAGCAATTCAACCGAATAAGACCGGACTAGCAAACATGGCTTCTCAGTTTAAGGGAGTGGCTTCATGAATAACTTAAGCAGAGTCTATGACTCAACCCTACTAACCAATTCCAAGGTCTATCAAATAGACCGAACCCTGTACCAATACCTGTACAAAACAGGCACAATCCAGCATCCAAAGTACCACTTTCGCCCTCTAGCTGGACAACGAAATAAAGCTGATTTATTGCTCAATCACAAGGCTTTAACTACTCATTGTTATGAAGTGGCAGGGATGAGTACCAATGCTTCAGTTATCAGTCAAGAATCACTGCAATTATCAATTTTTTGAGGTGAATTATGAACACTCAACCACTACCAGAATTAATTGCACAAGCCCAACAATTAGTAATCCAAATTCGGCAGCATCCACAGTATCAAAGGTTGAATTTTGATTGTGATGTAACCCTTGGGGACGTAAGCCAATTTTTCAATACTCTGCAATGGTCAGCCACAGCTTCAACTGTGGATGTTTCAAGGGAAGGATTTTTTCAGTGATGGGAGAGCGACCGCTTGACTGGACACCGAGCGATCGCACCCACAGATGTATCTCCGCCAATGAAGAATACACTACACAAGGATTGTAAATCATGACGAAACCGCTTGGATATTACTGCGCTCTAACACCTGGAGATGGAACCTATTTAGACTGGTTACAAGATACTTATGGTTCTTGCCTTGAAGGGATTAATCGCATTGAAAAACTGCATTTTTTGAAAGCGATAACTGACAATTTAATAGCTGCTGAAATTGCTACACAAGGACAATATTTATTAGAAGAATCAGCCCAAACAATTCAAAAGCTTCAAGAGGATTTGTACCAGTACACTCCAATAGGCGACCACTTAGGATTAGCAGAAGCAATCATCAATCAACTTAAGACTCAATAATGAAATACCAAAAACAAGCCATGCTGGGGCTATTGGGTTTGGGTTTAATTGCTGCACCTATGTTCATTAAATTGCCTCAGCAGTTCTACACTTTTTCTGCTGTGTCGGACTTAGAAGCCAGAGAATCGGTTGAACGCTCACGCATCGAACAACGCAAATTGACCAGTGACAAACTAAATGAAACTGGCATATTACCGACCAGTTTAAAACTCAGAATCAGAGGCTATTTAGACAACCCAAAACGCAACCCAAGACCCGATACCAGCTATTACCAAGAAGATGAGCAAGTTTACGTTTATGACTCTTCTGGTCGCTGCATAGGGCAGATAGCAGAACGGCGTTGGCTTTGGAAGTATCACTACAAAAATGTCTGCAAATTATCCCCTCAAATGGAGTCAAGTAAATCATGAAAAGTGCAGAGTATAAGCCACCCTCTGATTCAAACTCGACAGCTGCAACTTCCCCAAAAACCAGCAATAAAAGAGTAACTAATTACGCAGAAATCCTAGCGCAATGGATTGTTGATATCATTGCCCTGCCCGTCACCTTCATTACCCATATCTTTGTCCAGTTCGTCACCCCTGGTTCATCCGGTACAAAAATACTCGGTGCAATGGGTTTCTTTCTTGGCACACTTCTGAGTGCTGATGGAATTTGGCAGACACTCTTTCAAGGAATCCCGATGTTCGCGTGGTTTGAAAAAACTTGGATTGGCTGGTTTGGATGGTTAACGCTCCCGTTTAATCTATTTTTCTGGCTGGCATTGGGAATTTCGGCTTTAGTTCAAGTGATGGAAGCCCGGAGTTTACGGGGTAAACGCCCAGACCAAGCCAGAAGTGAGTTTGAGGAATCGAAACAGTACACCCTTGGCAGTAAACCCACCGGGAATATTGACCTGACTACCGCCCTGTGGCGTGATTACAAAGTGGCTGGCATGAAAGAACGTCATGCTGGAGGTGCAATCGCACTGTTCTTTTGGATATTCGATTTAACCACAACCTTTGTAGGTCGTAACCCATTTGCCTACACCGACCCTGGACAAATTTTGGGGTGTTTGGCTTACAACTTCACCACCATGATGGCAGGGGAGATTGGGTACACAATTTGGCGACTAACTAAATAAGTAAGCAATTCATAGCCCTCTGCCTGCAAGGGTAGAGGGCTTTTAGTAGGAGGATAAATTATGGAATTTTCACCCGATATTCATCAACCAGTACCGCAACTCGCTACAAAGGAAACTGCCCCACTGAGGGCTGACTATCCTTGCATTGAACACCTGGAAGCGGGTAACATCGCCCCTTGGCTAGTAGAAAGGCTGGATCAATTGTTAGTTCGTGCCAAAACTGAAAGGGCAGGAATGAACTTAGCCAAATGCGTTACTTTAGCAACGGCATCAATCGGGGCGGTTTGCTATGCCACCTCTCCACTGGCCCCCATCGGTGCGCTAGTTGCAGGACTGGGTTACGCTTGGTCAGTAGTGCAAGATATGACTGATTCCCACTGCTTTGCACCCATACCATTTGTGCGGGGTAACTTCCTAGAATTCTTGGCTGCAATGGGTGACAGTGAAGCAAGAGCCGAATGGTTCGCTGGCTCGAATGAAATTGTGGATTTGATGAACCACCTTGCACCCCTAGAGCGTAGTGAGTTTGTGATGCTGCGGCAGTACACCAGCACCTTAACCGATTTTTTAACGGGCGTAGAAGCAGGCAAGCGGTTCTATGCTTACAGGTGGTTGCTGGACAACTTCACCACCTACAGAGGCGCGTTTCCCACTGTTGAGCAGTTATGCAAACATCTGGCACAGGTAGCCCCCGACCCCAGAATTAACCATGCACAAGTGACTTTAATTCAGCAACAATCCCAACTGCCACAGCCAAAACTACCTGAACCCAAGTTTGTTGAACTGCCACAACCAAAGTTTATAGAGTTGCCCAGTTCCTCACAGTCTGAACCGACTCTAGTCCAGAATCAAGCACCAGACCTTAAATCAGTGTTGACACTGCCACTTCACAGCAGGGCGATCGCAATTATCGATGCACTAACCAACAGTGGTTTTGACATTGCCAAGTGCATTCGTGACCAAATCACGGTGATTGCTGGTAATCAGCGAGGTGGTAAGGGTACGCTCATGGCGATTTTAGCCATCCTCAGTAAAGCACTTGAGCCAAACACCAAAATTCACTATTTCACCGCCGGGGACGACGTGTACCCGTTTGCCTGCCATCGCCTAGTGTGCAGACTTAGTTACCCGCAATTGGAAGGTGCAAAGGCTGATGCTCTTGTTGCAGGCGATTTGTACCAATATTTAAGGGAAATGGACAATGCCAACCAAAATAGTTACACAGATATTATTTTGGTGATTGATGAAGCTGTGGCGTTGTCTGATTACCTCAGCGATGAGCAGAAGCAATGGATCATCCGCTTCCTGTTCACTCGCGCCAGCAAGAAGGGCGCTCAAATTTTCGTGGTGTTGCATGGTAAAAATCTTACTTCTTGGGTGGGGACGAAAAACACCGCAGGTTTTGGCGATACTTTCAAAAGTGGGGCTACATTTATTGGTTGTGAGGCTACTAGTAAAAAGCTGTCGCCGCTTAAATCAATCTCACTGGCCACTGGGCGGTACTTCTTGGCAGACCCAGACAGTTTTGATAAGCCAGTATTAGGCGGTGAAATTGGCACGATTCCAGATTGGCTAAAAACACAGGTTAATCCCCCCTGACGAGTGAACAACTGGCTGGCATTGTCAGGCAGATGGTGGATAAGAAGATGTCGCAGACTCAAATTATTCAATCCCTGTGGGGAGTGGAGAAAAACGGTAAGGGCTGGAAGCAGGCTTATACCGAATACAAAGAACTGTTTCCATGAGCCATGCCGCTCCTGCCATAACCAGAAGCAGAACGTTACATCAGCGTTCTGCTTTTTTATTAGCTATCTAGGTAATCTGGCAGAAAAAAATCAGCTAGTTCAACAACTTAATTTTCTGATGAACCAGGCGCTCGCACCAGGGCGAACGCATCTTAATTGCTAATAAGAATCGAAAAGCAAATTCAAATATCTAAAATAAAGCCAATTAACTTAAATAAATAGTAAATGTAAATCCTGGTAAAAGTTCAGATATTAAAAACTTATAGTTCGCCATAAAGATGTAATTTTAAATCAACAATTAGCAGAAAGTTGGCAACACTAATTAGATGACTGCAACCCAGATATAAAATTAGTTACAGCCTGATTCAAGTTCTGTTAAATTAGCTTTAAGTTAAGGAAAGCAATCTAGTTAAATAGTGATTATCCATAGCAGCTAGAAATTGTTTGTTTTTTACTCCTACCTTCACTCGTTTCTCTTTACCCAATAGATTAACTGCAATGTGGCGCAAAACTGCAAAATTTTGTGGTGCGTTATCTTTTCTTATGCGGCAGTCATCTTCGTTTAATGCTACATCCAAGATCCAATGTAGTGAATTTTCTATTCCCCAATGGCTGCGAATAGAACTAGCAAACTTTTGGGCATTATCTTCTAGGCTACTAATAAAATAACGGGTTTCTACAGTTGTCTCGCCATCTAATTCCCGTACAGACTCCACCATGCCTATGCTATTTAATTTTGCCCAGGCTGAATCTGGGTCAAGCTTTTCTCCAATATTAGATATCATTAGATAATGACGAATTTCGTGACGACCATGACCAAATTCTTCTGTTTTATACGTGCTATGCTTTAAATCCTTGGAAGCCTGTTCTTATTCCTTTCATTGATAGTTTTTTCTACTTCATCATAAAAGATTTCCTTTGATTTTTTTTTAAGGTAATTACATAGTCTGCATCTTGCTGGGCAATTACTTTCACAATATTTTTTTGACAGCCGATTGCATCTATTGTCACAATACATCCAGACAGTTCTAACACCTTTAATAATTCTGGAATTGCTGTATTTTCATTGGAATGAGAATCTACTTTTACCTGCCCCAATACCATTCTATTGGTCGTCGCCCAAGCACTAACTATTTCGATGGCACTTTGCCCAGATACTTTATCGTTAGAACCACATAGAGTCTTACCGTCAATTGCTACTATTTCTTCTGATGTTATCTTCTGTATTGTTCTCATCCATGACAGAAAACATTCTTGGAACTGTTGGGGGTCTAATTGGGCGAATACTCTTGCAAATGTATCGTGTGATGGTATCCCATTTGGTAGCTCTAAAAATGTTTTTAACCACTCATATTTCGTGCAGCCATACAGTTCAATCGCTACCCAACTATCTGCTCCACAAATTACTGCACAGATGGCAATGGTGAGAATGTCAATTAACTTGTGCCTTTTTGTGCGATCTACTCGTGGATCTTCCATCTTTGCAAAATGATCAGTAATAGTGATTTTGGGCTTGAGCTTCACGCTTTTTTAGGCTTGATTCTACTTTGACTATCCATCACTTTACCATCCTAGTTCCGCTACTTATCCTCCATACCACCGACTGAGACGGAACTTTGCCGCTAGATTCTGCTGCTTTTAGCCCTTTATTAGTATTCTTGTACTATATTTAGATGCGTTTGCCCTGGCCTCTACTGCTTTTGATTTTAATTTAAATTTGGAATTGAGATTAGAAGCAAGCATTAAATTAGCTCAAGCATACGGCGTTGCTGATGGCGATATTATTCACAATATAGATGAGCTTGATGCTTTTATGTTGAGCTAATTTTGTTATTATTCATACTGCTTTTAACTCTGGGGTATCTAACTCTGTCTCGCACAACAGACCGTCTTTACAGCGCCAGCACTCAAAAATCACCCGATTTACTGGTAGATTACAGTCGAGTATTTTGACGTGTTGAAAATTTGTTGTCTCGGTTTCTGCTTTCCTTGGCTTTAGTGGTTTCTTAGTTTCTTTGGACTCCATAGTAACGAGTTTACTTAATTAATAGGATGATTTTTTCAGGCAAAGAAGTCAAACCCCAAGCGTACACTATCTCACTGGATGATAAAGCCCACTTTCTGGGTTATAGCTCCAACCCAACCCGCTAGGGTCGCGTCCCCTGCTCCAGCTAATAAACTCCTCCGGCTTTTTTGCTGTAATTCTCTTCTGGGAAAGGGTGTCTTTATCAACGCCCAAACGCTTTGCTAGATTTTGGGGTGTATAAGTATCTATCTTTACCTCACCTTGTCCAGTGTAGTACCGTGAGGATGATTGCCTGGGTTTACTCTTGCTATTGAGGTAGATAATCAGTTGGTTATACGCCTTCTCTAGCTGCTCTACGCGTAAGCTTATAGTCGCCAGTTCCGGAAGCAACTCATCGGTAGAGCCTGACTCTAAGCGTGATTCTAGTTGGGCTACCCGTTCTGACAACTGCTGTATTGAAGCATTGCTATCGATATCAGCAGTGCTATCAAGTTTGGTAACTAATTCTTGGATGCCTTGCAGTAACTCAGTTGTGCGCCCCTGCCTGTGTAACCGTGACAACTCCCGTACAGCCTCTTTTAAGGCAACGGGGACGCGGATCATCTCGCTTGGCGGCTGTTTTTTGCTTTGAGTTTTCTGTGCGGGCATGGTGATATCAGTCTAGATATCGCTATTGTAGGCGGTTTCTTAAACCCACTGACCCCCAAAAATGGAAGTGGTGTTCGTCACTGTCCACGCCCTATTCGTTTACCGTCAGATCACGTATTACTTCGTCAATCCTTACACTTTTATAGAAGAAAATTTCGCCTCATCGCCCGACTTGAGTGTAAATCATCTGACAAATACTTGCCAAACCCCACTCGCAGAAGCGTTGCAATATAGTGCGACAATGGAGCTTTTCACACTACTGGGAGCAAAAGATACGCTTTTAACAATTAAGATGTAGCAAGAGCATTAAACCTCCCCTGCTCCTCTGCTTCCTAAACCCATGAACCCCATTCACCCTGAAAATCTGAGTGTTTTAGAAAATTCGCTGGCGTTGGCGATCGGGGAAGATTTTTCCTTAGAGAATGATCCTGATGTAATTCAGCAGCTGATTGGGGATAAGCGATCGCCCAACACCAAGCGCGAATACCAGAAAGACTTAAAAGATTTCTTCTTGTTTGTTGCCAAAAAAGAACCTAGCCGGGACTTAGTGTTAGAGTTTCTTCACCTAGAACAGCGTCACGCTGTCGCTGTGGTTCTCAAGTACAAGGCACACCTCATCAAGAAAAAACTGGCTGAAGCTACGGTGAATCGTCGGCTCAGTGCAATCAAGTCGATGGTGGCAATGGGGCGGCGGTTGGGTGTGTGCAATTTCTCTTTAGATGATGTCAAAGGTGAAAGGGTCGAAACCTACCGCGACACTACAGGAATTCCGGCGACTGACTATGCTCAAGTTATAGCACTGGTTGACCAGAACACCCAAAAGGGCAAGCGCGATTATGCTATTCTGCGGTTACTTTGGGATAATGGCTTGCGTCGCAATGAGATTGTCAATCTAAATGTGCATGACTTTAACGCCAAAGACAAAACGCTCTCTATTCTAGGTAAAGGCAAGGGTAGCCAAAAGGAAGTGCTTGACTTATCGGATAAAACAGCATTGGCGATCGCCGGTTGGATTAAAGCTTCTAAGAAAAAACGTGGCAGTGACCCGCTTTTTACAGTGCTGGCCTATCACAAAAATGGCGCGAGATTAACTGGAGAGGCAATTAGGCGATTGGTGGATGGGTTATGTAAGCAAGCCGGAATTACTAAGAAGATGTCGCCCCATCGTGTCCGCCACAGTGCGATTACTACAGTATTGGATCTTAATAATGGCAACTACCGTGCTACTCAACGTTTCAGCAGACACGCTCAAGTGCAGACGGTACTGAAATATGATGATAACCGCCAGCGTTTGCAAAAGCAGATGAGTGATTCAATATCAGAATTGATTTAGAAAAGACTCAAAAATTTAGATATTGTTAATTTGAAAATTTCGAGGATTTCTCAGAAGAAAATGATTGTCAACTTTGACTAAATCACCTGTGCAGTAAATCGGTAAACGTTTCTGATAAGCTTTAATAGCTAATGTTACAACGTACAAGTTTCTGCACAAGCAATGCAATATGAGTAGGAACCCAACCTATAGCCTCATCTCCTGACTCTACTGCATACCAAACTGTAAGATATGCTAGTACAGGAAAATGTCCCAAGGGTGCTTCATTGCTAAAGATCAAATCTCTATAGTAAAGCCAGGTGTTTTTATTTCTCCATCCTACGTAATTGCCAAACTTTTCCCAAACACGCTCATCATGCCTGTAATCAGGCTTGCCACCGCAAGTTAAATAAATTCTTTTCTGGACACTGAATCCAAACTGACCATTGCTATATTTTACCCATAGACGATTAATTGTCTGCAAATCGGTACAGGGGAAATGTCTAAGACTTTCCTCATCAAGGCAACCTTCTTCACAATTTGCAGCCATGAACATCATCCCTAAAGTTGCCAAATCAGCCTCTCCCCATCGTTGTGCCTTTAATAAGTCTCGTAGCGGCTTGTAATCAATATCTGCTTCAGAACTCAGATCATCTTCATCCGGTTTTGCTGGCTGATTTGGTCTTTGCTTTTCTACTCTCGTTACCGCAATTTGTTGGAGAGCATTGATCGCCTCCATATCTCGTCCTTGTGTAGTAGCTAATACCTGAATCCAAATTTTCTCTGCCAGATCCAAATTTGCATCCAATTGGGCATATCGGTAAGCATCATTTTTAAGTAATGCAATCTCTGTTGTATTTACCTTTTGTTCATCTAAAGTTTTTTTTTCAAAACTGGTATTGATCCTTGTAAGATATTTTCCATTTGAATGGCAACCATACCTTCATCAAAAGCTCGTTGAAACACATCTTGCTCACCTGAGTTTTTATAACCCAACCCATCATAAAAGCCTTGAGCAAATGCAATTGCTGCTTTGTCTTCAATTGGTTGATTCATGCCAATTACATAATTAATATATTGGCTAATTGCTATAGCAGTTTTTTCTGAATGACAGGCATTGAGCAGCACACAGTTAACATAATCAGCGTGTAACTTAAATAGTGATGCTAAACCTTCTGGAGAGACAGGTTTATCATTTCCCCCATCATCCTCTAATAGCAAGCTGCCATCTGACAAACCATGTCCACAAAAATGAACGATTTGAGGCTGTTCTTCTGCAATAGCACGACGGATATCTTGAGGACGTACAGCAGTCCTAATGCGAATTTCAAATAAATCTCGATTTGTAGCTCGTCGTATAGCTTCTTCAATTTCTCGAATTTCTTTATCCAAACGTAGCCCATGAGGAATTGCTGTTAAAATCAAGATTTTTTGCATCAATGTAGATGGTTCTATTTGTTTGTTAGTACTGTGAGAGTCTAGAGCTTGGATTAACTTTATAATACCTCGTACTACTTCTTTTACAGGTCTTTTGCCTTGACGGGTGGTTAAACCAGCAACCAGACTGCCAATAACACTGGCATCAGAAATATGGACGAAACGATGAGGTTCTCCACGCATTTCCATTGCTAAACGTGAACCTCCTCCACTGCCATCATTACAGCTAGAGCCAATTTGGAGGTCAAGGGGAATAACAGGTTTGTTATCTTCCATGTATAAGTAAGCCAAGTGTTCGACTCCTTCCCCTCCACCAATAATGATGAGGATATCTCCTCGTGGCACTTGACGTTCTCGACGTAAGGCGGCTGATGCCAAACCTACCTTAAGAAAATTTATTTCAACTGCATCTTTATCTTGGAGGAATTCCCATAAATCGCGTCGGTAATCGGGAATTTGGCTTTCTGTCTTACTTGTCCCTGTTGTATATACTAAACGTTCTGGAAAATCAGAGGTACTGACTAGCCCTTGCTGCAAACAGTCATGTATGACACTCAGTGCAGTCCAATCAAAAATGATTGGCAGTGAATTACAGTCATCTGGTATTAAGAGAGGTTCTTTACCAACGCCTGTGATAAACATTGCTCCCTCTATTAACAGTGTCTTTACCAGTTCCGCAACTAACTCATGGGCATAACGAAGGATATTTAAATCTATGCTTGAATTTGCACTACCCGCAATATGAATTCGCAGTCCTTTGACCAACATTAATAACTAATCCCCAAACCACTCTTGCCATTGTTCTTTAGACTTTAACTTATCGCTTGCCTCGATTTTCTTCGTTAATCTTTCCAAATAAGCTGATATACGAGTTCTTGCCTGACTATTTGCTTCTCCTAATGAGTCATCTACGTGTAGTGATTGCCCTGTTTTATCTTTAATTGGTGATTTGACAAGATTGGTTGCTTCACGACAAAGATGTGTCAGCATATCTTTATATGTTCTGCTTCCCTGGTAGTTTTTGAAGGCTTCAATAGCTAGTGATTCTGCGTGGTAGCCAGATATCTTTAGTCCTGTAGGCAGAATATCTTTAACAACTGCCTTAAAAAGTTTGATTGTTGGCACAACTTTACCAGAGAATTCTTTATTAACAGCAGTGAGCTTACGAGCAAATGAATCAGGACGTACTACATTACTCCATTTACCTGTTTCTGGATTAGAAATTCTTAAACCACTTGCAGTTCTTATGGCTGGTAAAACTTGGATTTCTTGTCCATCTGAATAACGGACTGTTACAGCTAGTTTACCTACAGAAACATCAGTATTAGGAAGTCTTTGTTGAATTCGCTGTGCAAAGTAGTCTAAAACTTCTTGAGGAGATTTATTTTCTAAAGACGTGTTGTTAACGAGTACTAATGTATCTACGTCACTCAAACCGTTGATGAATGTATTTTTACGAATTGAGCCACCAAATAATAAGTCAACGCTATTTTCTATTTCTGACTCAATCACTTCCTTAAGAACACTTAAATGCTGCTGAGTAGCCTCTACATCTCTATCATTAAATTCCTTTAATGCACCTTGAAGTAGACTGTTGACTTCTGCGTTATAAGAGGAAGTATCTGTGCTTTCACCTGCACGTTTGAGCATTTGGCTGATGTCTTCTGAGGAACTACTAGAAGACCAGCTATAACTTCCACCACTGCTACCCATAAC
Source organism: Fortiea contorta PCC 7126 (assembly GCF_000332295.1). Lineage (GTDB taxonomy): Bacteria > Cyanobacteriota > Cyanobacteriia > Cyanobacteriales > Nostocaceae > Fortiea > Fortiea contorta. The sequence goes on from NZ_KB235930.1 coordinate 4,831,213, forward strand.
TCTTACTCCTCAACTTCTAGTCCAGCATTTTTTACCAAATTAAGCACTTGTGGCATGACCTTTTCCCATGCAGAAAATTCTTGGATAAGTTTGGTATTACAAAATTTATTCATTGCATGAGATAACTGTCTAAGATTTTGAAGGTTTTTAATACTATAAAGTTGATTTAGCTTTGATTCAGAATAATGCCAATCTTCCTGCATAAGGGTAGCTGTTGATTGGTACAAGGTTAGACCGTCAACAAAAGCGTAGCGCAGCCAAGCAAGTCCATCAAATATATCTGCTCCACAAAGAAAGTATGAAATCATTAAAACTGGGTCTAGGCATCCTAAAATATGGATTGGTATTTCAATACTTTGTTCTTGGAGAGCGGAACGAATCTTTATAAGATTATGACATCTTTCAAGGATAGAAGTACCTAGTTCTTTTTCTGTTATACCTAATACCGAAAATGAAGTTAAGTGATGACAATGTTCGAGTAAGCTATCTATGTTAATTAATTCTGATTCAGGTATTTCAGGTTTATAAAGAAAATTTGAGGCAAAATTTGGATATCGTTGAAACAGAGATTTAGCAGCTTCTATTTGACTGACTGTTAATTGATGTTTATCCCAATTGTCATAACTTATGAGGACTAATTGAGATAAAGATTGTAAATTATCAAGTACATACTGATGTAATTCTGTAGACCAAGTACGAATAGATGAACAGTCTCTGTTTGCATAGACATCATCTGAAGTAGCAGTTAATTTAATTGCTTGAGTTTCATAACCACCACTGTCTATAAAAATAATATCAGAGGCATAAATATCCATTTCTTGCATTTCATAGTAGATATCATAAGCACTGAGAAGTGAGACATCAGAAATATAGTCTTTTAGAGATGTGTAAATTTCTTTAAATTCAGTAAATCCCCGGCTGGAAAAGGATGGAACAATGAGGGGAGTAGAAACATCAATAATAGAAATTTGACGACATTTACAGGTATCTGAAACTCTCATCCAATGCTCTCCTATCTAAACATGATGGGCATTCTCCACAGGGAATATCACCTCGACGTTCGCAACTAAACGTAATATTTATTGGCACTTTTGCGTTTTTACAATATTTGAAAATATCTTTTTTGGTGAATTCTATAAATGGAGCTTCTATTTGAACCGAACCAGAAAAATAACCATTAAAAATTCGTTGAATATCTTCTAAAAATTCTTTGGAGCAATCGTAATAAGATGTTCCGGCATGAATTCCTATAGCAAATCTGCCCTGCTTAGTAGAAAGAATGCTGGCAGATGATAGCAGTAAGGTTGCGTTGCGACAATGGTATTCTCCTTGAGTGCAGGCAATTTTCAATCCCAAGTCAATTGTATTAAGGGAGATATTGTAATATTGAGCCAATGCTAGGACTGCACAGCGTTCTCCTTCAAAGCTGGGTTGGTTGTAGTTAAAGTGGATACCCTGGACAGTTGAACCGCGTGAAATGTAGAAAGCGATTAACGCTGCGGAATCTATACCTCCCCCAAGTAGTAAATTGACTTGTGCGTCCGATTGAGGCATCAATTGTTTACCCCTAAATATAAGGTCTGAGTATTTAGAGCCGCTTTTGATACTAATTTAGATGCGTACTATTAATACGTTGTTTCAAAAAAATACAGTATACTCCAGTTTTGGGTATTGTGCTTTAGTACAGTCCAATACTAGCCTTTACTACTCACGCCGCCTAATCTCTACACAATACTCAGCCTGTTGCAGCACTTTCACCGTTGCCTTCTCCTGCTTCTCTGGTGGGTAGCCATATTTCCGCAGCAGACGCTTGACTAGCCTTCGCAGGTTCGCTTTGACACTCTCTTTCACAGTACAGTCATTGGTGACGTTGCTGGCGATTTATGAGGCATTGGATTCACCTTTAGAAATTCGTTTGGCAATTCTACTACCAACTCCTCTAAGACCTTGCTTATACTCTTCTTTTATTTTGTATATTTGTTTTCCTAAAGTTTCTTTATCTATGTCATCATTAAAAACTAAATTTATCGGGTCTTGCAAGTAAGGTTTTATTTTATTGACAAAATCTTTGGGAATTGGAATTTTTAGGTCTGCTTTGATTTGATCTAATATATCTGCTTCTACAATTTTTATTTGCTCACCAGCTAAAGTCCCCATTCTAGTTTTAGTTAAAATCTGACTAACGTTATCTAAAACACTGACTTCAACAACATACCCATTTACCAAAATCCTGCACTGGACTACACCATATCTTCTTACATATTCCTTGTGTGGTGCTTCCCAAAGGTTAGAATAAGCTTTTCTAGTCCCAAATACATAACCTAATATACCACTAGATATTTCTATATCTTGTTCGGCGAACTCTCTTAGTTTTTCCCAATCAAGCACAAGATGAATAATTTGTAATCCTGCTAGTTTCTTTTTTAACCACCAGTCAGGTGTGATGGCATTTTTATTTATCTGTCTGGGTGGCTCTATACCTAAAACTACTAAAAAATCTGGTAATTTGAGTATTGTTTCTCTTAACAGATTTTCAGCAGGTAAAACCCTTTTTTTCTTGACTGGACTGCTATTAAGATGCGGTCTGTACTGTGCTATTAATTTTTTCTCTTCTTCATCTAGGTTGATTTCGCTTAACTTCTTGTAATATATATAAAACTTTTTTCTACTCTGTGATGATAATTGGTAAAGTCTATGGTGCGCTTTACCATTCCATCTCTTTTTAAGATTTTTTGCTTTTCCTATATACCATACTATATTGCTTTCATCTAATACATAGTAAATGCCTGAATATTCTGGTAACAAATGTTTATTTTTTAAATCAACCTTCTCTAAATTTAAAATTGACTCGTCAGCATTCATATATAGTGCCAATTATTATTTAATATTTACTTCTGATTTTTTAAACTAGTACATAGTAGAGTTTACTTAGTGTAAACTGCAACTAAAAGTTCGTCATCTGTAACTTTAATAATTGGCATTTTTGTAACAAAGTTAGATTTTTCAATTAAGGAGAAACGTCATATAGCCCGCGCGTCTCGTTTCCTATGTTGCCTTAATATAACAATATTGATATATTTAGAGGGTATGCTGTGCCTGAAACCCGTGTTGTTTTCTACCAGGAAGAAGAAGGGGAAGTTCCTGTCCTTGAATGGCTGACGCGACTTTTGAAAGAAGACCGCAAAGGTTATGCAAACTGTGTTGCTCGAATCAAACAACTTGCGGCTTCAGGTTACGAACTCCGTCGTCCGGCGGCTGATTACTTGCGCGACGGGATATATGAGCTTAGAGCAAAGCATATTCATGTGCAATATCGCATTCTGTACTTCTTTCATGGGCAAAATGTGGCAATTCTCGCACACGCCATTACAAAGGAAGAAGCAGCTGTACCACCAATTGATATTGAACGGGCGATAGCACGAAAGCTTTTATTTGAAGAAAACCCAGAAGTTCACACCTACGTAGAGGAACAAGAGGATGGCGAAGACTAGCGATGCGATAAAAATCATTAACAAGATGACTAGCAGCGACCCTGAGCTTGAGGCAATGGTGGAGGAAGCCTCTATTAATGCAGAGGTGGCACAGCTAATTTATGAAGCCAGAACTTCATCGGGGTTAACACAAAAACAGCTTGCTGAACTTGTTGGGACAAAACAGCCTGTGATTGCGCGGCTTGAAGATGCTGATTACGAGGGACACTCCCTTTCAATGCTGCAAAAAATCGCTCATGCTCTCAATCAAAGGGTAGTTATTCAGCTTGCTCCAATGGAACATGAACAGAGCGCATAGTAAGACGTTATTCCCAAATTGGCAAGATGGTCAAGTGGTTACATTAACCGCCGAACAAATTCCTCCTCTCAAGTCAGATGATTAAACTATTTTCTCTTATTCCAGAACAAATCAAAGATAAACTACCACTGACGGAAGATAAAAAACAACTACTTCAACAAAAAACTATCAGTCAAAATACCCCAGGAACAATTCTGCGGGATTTTCAAACTATTTTAGAATTTCTCCAACCCGAAGGCGTTGAAGTTAGTAGCAATCATCACCAATTCTCTCTTAAATATCTCCAGCAACTTAACTCTCAATTGAGTTATTCCATAGATATTAATCTCAAACGTCCTGTACAAAAATCCTATCCTTATATTCACGGTCTTTATTTCCTCCTCCGCACCTCTGGACTGTCTCAAGTTATTACCGAAGGTAAAAAGACCAAATTGGTTTTAGACCAAAATCTTCTGCCAATTTGGCAAGGATTAAACCCCACAGAACAATATTTCACCCTGTTAGAATCTTGGTTAGTTTGGGGAGAAAGTGAACTATTAGGCGACCAAAGAGATATGTTTGACCAAGCATATCGCTGTTTATTATTTTGGCAAAAACTCTCAGAATCAGGATTAAATTTCTCTAATTATTCAGAACAAGATAAATTAGTTTATTATCCTGGTTTACATAATCTCGCTCTTTTACATTTATTTGGATTAATTGAACTGACATCAGTCAAACCACAAGCCGCTAAAGGCTGGCGTTTTACTCATGTAAAACCCTTACCTTGGGGGAATGCCATCATGGCTGTATTAACAGAAAATCGCTCAAATATAAAAGTAGAAGATTATGCCGAAATTAGAGAAGATTTTCGCATTGCTTTTGACAATTTAAAACCTTATTTCCAACCTTATTTCCCTGAATGGTCACAAACTTTAGTGATTGCCAAAGGCGGTTTTACAGAGGGTATTCATATATTTAAAGCCACTTTGCAAGATGCTTGGCGGCGGATTGCTATTCCTAGCGACTTGAATTTAGATGAAGTTGCTGCCGCAATTGTGCAAGCATTTGATTTTGACCCGGAACACCTCTACAGATTTATTCACAAAGACCGTTTAGGAAGAACTAAGGAATTTAATCATCCTTTTGTCGAAATTCCCCCTAATACCTGCGATTTTCGCTTAGGTGATTTATCCCTAGAGGTAGGTAATCATTTACAATTTATCTTTGATTTATTGGAAGAATGGGAATTTGATTTATACCTAGAGGAAATTGACACTGACAATAGTCAGATAAAACAACCACAAGTTCTAGAATCTCATGGTCAACCTCCAGAGCAAGAAGAACGAGAATGGCAAGTATATTTTATAGAACCTGATAAAGATTAAAATTTATTGTTCTAAAAATACATCTTTGCTTAATTTATAGCGTTTGCAAAAGTAGATGAGTGGCTCGATATCAGAACTTATTTAGGCAAGACCTAAAGATTTAAATATTATTAATTTGAATTTTTTGAGGATTTTTGAGAATGAAATGACTGTCTTCTTTTACTAAATCGCCTGTGCAACGAATTGGTAAACGTTCCTGATAAGCTTTAATAGCTAAGATATAATCATGGTCAGCTAGTTCGGTTTTTATTTCTTGTAATTTTTCAAAAATTGACCCAAGTAAAGTAATTTCTCCACTCAATTTATCAAGAGAAGGAGTAGCAATTTGCATGACTACACCAAGAACCGTGAAGTTGGGATAATTGGTAATAAATTCACTTAATATATCAACTTGGTCACGATTTTCTACTGCCGATAATGTTTTTAATATATCGCTGATTCTTTCGGCATAATCTCCTAAATTATGTTGGAGAGGTAGCAAGATTTCATATTCAGGAGTGGCATCTTTTTTCAGTCGCCAAATTGCCCCAGCATCATTATATATACGCCCTGTTTCATGCCAACCTGTTGCTTGCAAGTGTGCCTGGATAACATCAGGGTTAACAGTTTTGAGTATTTCACTATCTTTGATAGTAACTTTCATGGCAAATCTCCAAAACTAATGCGTTGAATAATGGATTGGAGTGATAGGGGTGTCAACTGATTACTACGGGGTATTTCAATAGTAACATTGGTTAGATTTTCGGTGTCTGGCATTCCGCGCAATGATACCCAGTAACCACAATGTCTTAGACACAGTTCATCTTCGGTTTGTTTTATCCAGTCTGTTATCTTTTCAGGAACTAAAACGAGTACTAAGATCCGAGGGACAAGGGCATTGATTTTTAAATCATTATAATTTTTGAGATTGAGGGGATATTTAATATAATTTTCCTCAAGAATATCTCTAGCTGTACATTTTAGTTGTAGTTCTAGTCTAGGAGAAAGGATTTTACCTGTGCCACCTCTGCTAACTATGCCTAAATCTACGCTGTCGTTATCAACTTCTGGTCTATATAAAGAATAACCTGCAACGGCGGCGATGGCTCTAACATAGGTAATGCTAAATTGTTCTTTTTGTTGATTGATGTCCATTAAATTATCATCAGGGAATGTTTCATAGAAAAAAACAGCACATACTATTGATAAATTTACCTAAATTAGCCGTAATTATTCCTAGTTCCAATTAATTAGAGCAAACTGCACCCAGCAGTGCCGGGATGGGTGGTGACGCGACAATCCAGCCTCCCATTACCCCGTCAGGTGATGCCTGCGGCGGGCTGCGCCATCACACACAGTCAAGCGTCGAGAATGTAACAACCTCTACGCCCGATCTGTCTCGCCTCTCCAAGCTGTGATTGCATGATTGCACTGCGTTCCGCGCAATTGCCGTTCGCGGAGCGTTCCGCTCTAAAGGCGGGTCTTTGATCATCGCTCCCAGTTCTGGGGGAAAAGCCATCACAAAGCGGTAAACTGTCTACACCGGATGTGTATAACCAAGTGTAGAAATGGCGAAAGTTGAACGGGAATCAATCAACTTCAAACTACCCAAGCCCTTAGTCCAAGCACTTAGAGCCGCAGCCAAAGAGCGCAACACCACCGCCACAGATTTAGTGATTCAGGGTCTACGTTACGTCCTGGGTGAAGTAAATGGTATGGAAACTGATGTAGAAACCCGTCTTTCTCAACTAGAAACAGAATTAGAACGTCTTGCTAACGGTGTAGAATCGCGTGTAGATAATAAATTAGGGCAGCATTCCCAACGGTTGAGCAGCCTAGAACAAAGGCTAGAAGCTTTGGCAACTAGGCTAACCCAATTGTCAGGGCAGCCCTACAAAAGTGCAAGAAGGCAGGCTTACCCGTACAATAGCCAAGTTCCCCAATCAATAGAACTTCAGCCATTCCTAGCAGAGAATTTAGCTAAAAGATTGGGAGTTGATACGGCAACCCTGGCGCGTGAGCAAAAAAGCAAGAGTCAATCTGAGTTTGAAAGCTGGAGCCGCAATCGAGATCCCAGTAGTACAGGGTGGCGATATCAGAATGACGGGCTTTACCATCCCATCAAGTAAACTCCAATCGAAAGCAAATCAGTGGGTTAACTGCGATCGCCCCTCATCCTCCAAAACAGGTGCTAGACAAACCCATGTTACAACTGTATTATTAAAAATAACCTTAATTACAAATACTACAAGCCTTCAATGAGCCGCAGATTGTCCTTAACCATTAGTAGCGCGATACATTGCCAACCCAACAAGGGTTTAGGCAGAGTTGTTGCGCTGTTTGCGTTTGAGGGAAGAACATATCGCTTTAGCTGCGCCGATAAATCTACAAATGTAGGCGTTTTGGGAGCAATTGCCGAATGGCTGAATCCAGATCAACTTATCCAGAGCGGGAGGTGCAGATGTCTAGCACCAACATAGGGACAAAAGTATCAACTATCTGACCCCCGCACCTGAGCACCAGAGGCGGGGGTTATTTTTTCAGGAGTGAATCACATGGAAGCTCAACCACCTTTTCAGCAACCACACATATTACAAAACTCAGTGGTGGTGTTCTCTAAAAACTACCTACCACTAGCACGCATCAACATTAAACGGGCAATAGTGCTATTAGTCACAGGTCAAGCAGAGTCTGTGAATTTTGGTACTACAAAGCAGTGGGAAGTTCGTTCTCCCAGCGTTGTACTACAAGTACCAGAACATATCCGCTTAACTGTTGGCAATCCCGAACGGCATTGGAAAGTACCTCCTGTCAACCGTCGTGAAGTTTTGAGGCGAGACAACCACACCTGCCAATACTGCGGTAGTACCAAGCATCTAACGCTTGACCATGTAATACCCCGCTCAAAAGGTGGACAGCATACTTGGGACAACGTTGTAACAGCGTGTGAAAAATGCAATTCAACCAAGAGTGATCGCTTGCCGCATGAAGCAGGAATGATACTGAAAACCAAGCCCAAAGCCCCAATTCACCCAGCAGTTGCATTTGCTGAACAATTTTGGAACGCACAACGCCTGAGTGAATCTGAGTAATTTACTCAATCTTAGTCAGAGAGGACAATACCGCAATTACATCACAATGTCCTCTCACTTCTCAAAAAAATTTTGTAGTACGCCCTTGACACTTTGTAATACATTATGTAGCATAAATGTAGTAAAGCACTACAGCCTCTCAACAAGGCATAGAGCAAACACCTCAGAACCATGAAAACTGAATAATTGCCACCCAACGTGGGGGTGTAGCTTAGTCCGGTTTAAAGCAGTCGCCTGTCGAGCGAAAGAACGTGGGTTCAAATCCCATCATCCCCGTGTAGCCTTGTGGACGAATAGAAAAGTCGCTCTTGTTCTCACTCAGAGAGAAGCGAGTGCAACTCTCGTCACGGCTTCCAAATATGTCCAGGTCGCCTAATGGTAGGGTGTTGGTCTGCAAAACCTCCCCCAGCGAGTTCAATTCTCGCCCTGGACTCCAGACGTTGCAGCGTCACCTAACGGCAAGGTACTCGGCTCATAACCGAGAGTATATGGGTTCAACTCCCATCGCTGCTACCAAATGCACAGATGGTGTAACGGCAGCATCAGGGTCTCCAAAACCTTTGGTCAGGGTTCAAATCCTTGTCTGTGCGTTCTACTGCGTGTCCTAACACGAGAAGCTTACATATTGGTTAATCGGTCTAAAAAAACCGAAGTAGGTTCGACTCCTACAGCCTCCGCCAAACCTGGAGGCTGTTAAAAACAGCTTCTCAAACTTGTATGTGGTAGAAATCTTTTTCTTGGTGCAGAAGCGAAGTGGCCGAGCGGCACGTCTTTCAAGCGTGTAATTAGCGGGTTCGAGTCCCGTCTGCACTGCCTCATGGGGTGACGAATGGCGATCGACAGCAACGAAACCAACAAACGGACGCTTGCTGGATAGGGGTTCGATTCCCCTTCACTCCATCCCTTGTGGATGTATTTCTACAAAGTGAACGTTGATTTGGGTCGGTATCCAAGTCCGGTTGAAGGAAGCCGTCTGTAAAACGGATGCCTATGTGCTTCGTAGGTTCAAATCCTACCCGGCCCATTATGGAGAGATTGCTATTGGCAGGGCAAGCTGTTTGCTAAACAGTCGTGGGATTCAGCATCTCACTGTGGGTTCAACTCCCTCTCTCTCCGCCTTATGAGAACGTGGTGTAACTGGATTGCATCTCAGATTACGAACCTGAAGGTTGGGGGTTCAAGTCCCTCCGTTCTCGCCTTATCCCCTGGTAGCTCAGTTGGTAGTAGCGCCTGTCTGAAGAACAGGAGGTCGTCAGTTCGATACTGACCTGGGGGACTGGCACATTGCCCCATAGCTCAATGGCAGAGCAAGCGGCTGTTAACCGCTTTTGTTGTAAGTTCGACTCTTACTGGGGCAGCCATTTATTGGGAAGTAGGCAAACAGGCAAAGCCGTCGCACTTTGAATGCGAAGTTTGAGGGTTCAATTCCTTCCTTCCCAGCCTATACTCCTGTAGCCCAATTGGAAGAGGCGGCTGTCTCAAAAACAGTCTGTGTGTGGGTTCAAATCCCACCGGGAGTACCAATATCGGGATGTAATTCAGTGGTCTAGAAGCCTTGTTTTGGGGACAAGGAGCCGTAGGTTCAAATCCTACCATCCCGACCATTTGCCCTTGTGACGAAACTGGCAAACGTGCTGGTCTTAGAAACCAGATTTTGTGGGTTCGACTCCCACCAAGGGTACTGGGCAATTGCCCAACCATACTCCTGTAGTGAAATTGGTAAACGCTTCCGTTTGAAATACGGAATTCTTACTCTTTCAACTCTTGTCGGGAGTACCAATTTGGGTCGTTGGCAGAGCGGGTATGCAGCCGCCTATAGCGCGGACTTATCCAGGTTCAACCCCTGGGCGACCCACCAAATATCAAATAAACATGGGCGTTTGGCAGAACGGTTATGCTCCTGACTCTTAATCAGGCTGACACAGGTTCGACCCCTGTAGCGCCCACCAAATTTTACCCCTGTGACGCAATTGGCAGACGTAGCCCGCTTAAACCGGGTTTGTTGCAGGTTCGATTCCTGTCAGGGGTATGCGGGGATAGAGCATTCTTCGGCTCGGCAGTCTCATAAGCTGCAAACGGTGAGTGCAACTCTCACCCCCGCGTCCAGTATACAGACTGTCCCCGCCGTCTGCTTTTGCTGGCGTAGCTCAATGTGGTAGAGCAACTGACTTGTAATCAGTAGGTTGCTCTTTCAACTCCTGTCACCAGCTTAATTAGTGCGGTCGTGGTGTAAAGGCAGCATCAGAGTCTTCCAAACTCACGGTACGAGTTCGAGTCTCGTCGATCGCTCTGAACCTTATAAGTTCGTCAATGCGGGTGTGATGTAGTGGCTAGCATCTGAGTGCGCCACACGAGAGCGTATGGGTTCGAGTCCCATCACTCGCTTTCATAGCCCTGTAACTCAGTGGGGAGAGTGCCTCTCTTACAAAGAGGAAGTCGCTCTTTCAATTCCTGTCAGGGCTACCAATTGATGGGAGTGTCGCCTAATGGATGGGCATCGATCTTCTAAATCGATTTGTAGGGGTTCGAGTCCCTTCACTCCTGCCACATAGGGTCATAGCTCTAAATGGCTAGAGCGCCTGTCTTGCACACAGGAGGTTAGGGGTTCAAATCCCCTTGGCTCCACTGATGGTGTCTGAAGCCAAAGCGGTCGCGGCGCTGGTTTGTGGAACCAGTCATAACGGGTTCAAGTCCCGCCAGACACCCCTAAATGGAAGATGCTGCTCAAGGGAGGGCAACTAGTCTTGAAAACTAGAGCAGGGTAATACCTGGGAGTTCGATTCTTCCATCTTCCGCCTTCCACCAGAAGCCGAAAAGTGAGGCGCTGTGCTGATAACACAGTCATAGGAGGGGCAGTACCTCCCTGGTGGATTATTTCTGCGATGCCTACGGCGGGTGGAGCCATCGCCTTCATTTGTGGTGGTTCATCCAGAAGACTTGATCGCAGCGCACCCAACACAAATGCACCAGTACCACAAGCAGGGTCAAGCATTAGAAAAGGCGATCGCAGTATTACACGCATCGCCTCATAAATACTTATTTACTTAAATACTGCAGTAATGCAGTAATGCAGTAATGCATTACTCTTCAACTTCTTTCAGTGCTTCATCCAGCAGAAACCGCACAATTTCAACCTTTTTCCTACCTGTCTTCGCCGCCAATACAGACAGCTTACGGTGCATTGACTCAGTTAAATCCACAGTTAGTCTAATTGTTGGTTCCTTGGGAGTGGCTGGCTGGAGTTGGGACATAATACTAGGCTTGGTTGCTTGAGGTGTATGTGTAGGTGTAGGTGTAGGCTGGGGTTGCACTTCTGGCTGAGTTTGGTTTTGAGTTGTTGGTTGTTCTGGTGCTGGCTCCTCATCCTTCTCATCTTCCAGGTTCGCGTTCACTTGCGGTGGGAGAGTTTCCTTTGTAGCTGACTCACCATAAACAAACTCACGCGCCAGGGCATCATCCAGGGATTTTCGTTTTTTAGTCATTTGAGCATCCCCAAAATTTCTTTAAATAGTCGCTCATATTCCCGCCCTGATTCTGCTGCTGGACGGCCTGATAAATCCCAAATGGTTGCAGCTTGACCAAAGGTGTCAGCGATCGCTTGTTTTTGGTGAATCACCGTTTTCAGCACCGTTACCTCTTTTGTTTTAGATAACAGTGCGATCGCTTCATCGAGTAATTTTGTCCCTTTGACAGCACGGCTAACAAATATTGCTGCTTTGGGCGCACCACCACGCACTGACTGAGCTTGTTTAATCAGGCGAACAGCATCACTAGCAGATTGTAGGTCTAGACCTGTGGGCTGACAGGGAACCACAGCTAGGTCAGTCCTGAATAATATCGCCCTGCTAGCTTCAGATAAACCAGCTGGCCCATCCACAATCAGATAATCACACTTTTGCGCTAATTCTGGGATTTGCTCTAAGAGTTCATCGGGTGATTGCAGTACAGTAGTAGGAATCTCGCCACCTTCCATCGACTGGAGCCAAATGGAACTACTACGCTGGGCATCGGCATCTAGCAAGTGAACTTTGTGCCCCTTGCGAGATAACCAACAGCTGATGTGTACAGCAGATGTTGACTTGGAACAACCACCTTTTTGATTGATAAACGCAATTACTGACATACTTACTTAATTACTGCATTACTGCATTAATGAAAAAAATATCATAGTTCTGTAAGCTCGACCTTCCGACCGTCAGGATCAGTTAGCACCACCCGACGACCCCACCGACTGGAATGGATAGTAGGTAATACAGTATCGCTAATTTCTTGAAGTTGAGTGAGTACATGATCAATGGAGGATACCCGAAAAATAAGCATAGTTGCACCACCTTGTACGGGTTGGGGTGCAGATCCCTCGGTTCCTGGATAAATTTCGATTGTACTTGTGCCTAACGTACAAGCATAATGAATCAACCCCTGACCGTGACACTCTTGCTCAAACCTCAGTCCCAAAGCTCTGTAAAAAAATAATGTACTCAGAACATCACCAGTTCTTAAAACTATCAGACTTAACTCAGGGTGAGACATTAATTTTACTGCATCACTGCATTACTGCATTAAGTTTATCAGTGATTTAGTTATGGCATAGGAAAACAAGTGTTACTGGAACAAGAGGAAGGGACAAGTTCAACTTGAACTTGGAGCGATCGCCTAGATGCAGCCAGCAGATGGTAAAAAAGGTATAAAAAACCTCAAAGTAAGAAATTTGAGACGGGAATTTCTTACTTGAGTTGCAACAATCAAGCTATAGTAATGCTTTCGAGAGCCAATGCTGTTAACCTTTCTTGCGTGATTGAGGCTCTTGGATCTCGGGAAGTTAAGGTTAAAGATTGAAAATAAGTATATATTTATACAAATAACTTAACCGAGGAAAATATAAATGCTTCTGAGTAAAATTGTCGTTTTTAAATCTTTCTCTGCCCCAGCTACCTCACAGGATTGACAAAGTGACAAATTTGCTACTAAAGAACCGAAAAAAGTAACTATGAAACTGGAAAAGGTAACCAAAAAGTGAAAACTGACGCACAGTTCAAAATTGAAGCGATAGATAATCATTCCCCATACCTAGCAACAGTCAAAAAACTGTGGCGAGCTAACTCAAAAAGACTAGGTTGTTTTCCCAAAGGAGCATTTGAGGATCATGCAGCACGTCGTCAAATCCTTGTAGCACTTGATTCGGAAAGTAGCTGCGTTGGTTACCTGTTATATCGACGTTCACGGGACTGGTTCGCCATCACTCATCTGTGTATCGATCCTTCATATCAGGGTAAGAAAGTAGCCAAACAACTTGTCGATCGCCTCAAACAAATAACAACATCTTCTCGCGGAATTAAGCTAAAGTGCCGTCGCGATTATAACCTACAAGGGATGTGGTCGAGCTTTGGCTTTATTGCCGGCGAGGATTTAGCAGGCAGGGGTAAAAAGGAGAAAACAATCCTGACTCCTTGGGTGTTTGAACACAATCCTCTTCCTCTATTTTCTACAATGATTCAGCAGCAACTTGAGTCTAAGTTGTGTGCAATGATTGCTCCTGATATTTTTCTGGACTTATATGCAGAGGAAAATAATGAAAATATTGATAGTGAAGAGGAAAATATATTACTAGCTGACTGGGTGCAGACTGAATTAAATTTGTGCATTAATGATGAAATATTTAATCAAATTAACCGAATTGATAACAGTCAAGAGAGGGATAGTCAGCATTATTTTGCACAATCTTTTACTTGCTTACCTTGCAACAATCAGAGATTAGAGGAAAATTTAAATCTTCTGCAAAAAATAATCATCAAATATAATTTGGTAATTGATGATTATAACTTACGTTATATTGCTAGGAGTATCACATCCGAATCTCATGTATTTTTAAGTAGAGATAAGCAATTGTTAGATTTAGCAGATATAATCTATGAAAACTTTAGGTTGTCTGTTATTCACCCTGAAGAACTTATAAATCGGCTAGATGAACTCCGCGATAAACCTGACTACCAACCTGTACGGTTTTCTGGTACACACTTAGAACAAATACAGGTAAAACGTGGGCAGGAAGACTTTTTAGCAAATTATTTCCACAATTATAAATTAAAAGAAAACAAAACAGCATTTCAGCAAAAACTCCGACGTTATTTGACAGAACATGATAAATTTGAATGTATTTTAGTGAGAGAGTCAAATAATGTTCCGCTTGCTTTAATTGTGTATGGGAAGCAGAAAAATCAGGAACTAGAAATTCCAATAATTCGAGTCGGTAATCATAATCTTTCGTCTACACTTGCACGACACATACTTTTTAAATCTATATTAAAATCAGCGCGTGACCAACGATATTTCACAAGAATTACTGACTCATATCCAGAAGAAACTGTTATTGAAGCTATTCAAGAAGATGTATTTGTTAAAGTAAATAATGGGTGGTTAAAAGCAAATCTGTCAGTTACACAGAGTTGTGTGGAATTATCCAATAATCTGACTAATTTAGCTACTGAATTTGGTGAAGAATATAATTTTATTAAGGAAATTGCTAAGAACCTTAATAAGGAAAGCATAGTTCTAGATGCTCAGTTATCAGTAGATATCGAACGATTTCTGTTTCCTGCAAAAATTACTGATTCTGAACTTACTACATTTATTATCCCGATTCAACCAAGATGGGCTTCCTATTTATTTGATGAACATTTAGGAAAGCAAATGCTTGCTTTGCCAGGATTTGGCTCTAAACCAGAATTAGCATTCAATCGTGAAGCAGTTTACTATCGAGCCATACAAAACTCTAGAGGTTTAAATGCTCCTTGTCGAATTCTTTGGTATGTGAGCGAAACTCAAGGTGAAGGTCAAGGTAAAGGTTTTCAGGATGTCGGTTATATTGGTGCTTGTTCTTATGTAGATGAAGTAATTATAGGTAAATCTAAAGAACTTTACCGACGTTTTCAAAGATTAGGAGTTTACAACGAAAATAATGTTGAAAATATACACAAAGATAAAAGTGGTAATATTATGGCAATTCGATTTAGTGATACAGAATTATTTAAGAATCCTGTATATTTTCAAGAATTACAGCAAATTTTGAATAAAGATAATTTATTGCTTATTTCACCTTATAAAATTAATACCGAATCATTTATAAAATTGTATAATTTAGGAACTAAATAATATTCCATGTAAGAAATTGTCATGCCATGCCACATACTATTAATTTCAGTTAAACCTGAGTATGCCAATAAAATTTTTGAAGACCGAACGAAAAAAGTGGAATTACGTAGGGTACGAACTCGTGTAAAAACAGGAGATATTGTTTTTGTGTATGTATCATCTCCTAAAAAAACTTTTATAGGCTTTTTTGAGGTGGATTTTGTTATTGAGAAATCAGCTTCAAAAAATGATTTAAAAGAATTATGGAAACAAGTTAAAGACCATGCTGGTATCAGACGTAAAGACTTTTACCAATATTATAAAGGTGCATCAGTTGCTGTAGGAATTTATTTTATAAATGCGAAAAAATTTGAAACCCCGATTGAATTAAATCGGTTAAAAGATAAAATATCTTACTTACGTCCACCCCAAAGCTATCGTTATCTTAATGAGGAAGAATATGAAACTATTATGCTGTTAGGAGGGGAAAATCCTTCAAAGATGGCAAATAACTAATATTAAAGATTAAGAGCTATGCTCCCGTGCTATTGTATGAGCGATAACTAGATGAGTACAAAAAAACTACATAATAACAGACAAGTTTTTATATTAGCGAAAAATAACGAATTTATAAAGTTATTTAAAGAATTTATTAGCTCTTATCCTTATACTCAGGCTGGATTGCGTCATCAGAAGGTTTACCATGAGCAGCGTCAGAAAGGTAAAGAGAATTTTCAAGCGATCTCTTCGGACTACGAGTCTGGAGAAGATATAACCGAGGTAGTTCTACTACAACTTCTCCCCTACGCGCCCACGGCTAACAACAGTCAAAGAAATGTCTGGATACATCATGCCCCAGCGATCGACAAAGACATTAAGATGTGGTTTGAAGGTGCGCGTTGGACAAAATCAGAAGACTGGCCAAATATATCTCAAGCCATTTTTAATTTCGTCCGTCAATGTAATCAAAACCCTACTGAGTTGGGAGAGGCTTGTAAGAATTTCTCAAAATTACCTTATACCAAAGGCTTACAAACAGGAATGCTCACACCTATCCTGAATGCACTCCGACCAGATGACTTTTTACTAATTAATAACAAATCACGACAGGTTATCAATTACTTTACAGGGAAATCTTATAGTCAGAAGCTGATAGATTATCCAGCAGTTAACGCAACAGGACAAAAATTAATTCAAGAATTAGCTCCTGATATGCGTCAGACTGGTGTACCATCTATGCGAGACGATGACTTATTCGATATGTTCTGTCATTGGCTAGTTGCTGTTAAAAAATATGATTTTTCAGGACAGAAACTTTCCCCAATAGATGAGTTTAGTGAAATCCCTCATGATGTTGAAGCAATAGAAATGCAGCCAGAATATTCTCTAAGTCAATGTGCATTGGATACTGGAATAGAAGAGGAGACACTTTCAAACTGGTTAAAGGCAATAGAGCGTAAAAAGCAGGCAATATTTTACGGATCTCCAGGCACAGGTAAAACATATGTTGCCAAAAAATTGGCTCAATATCTGACTGGTGGCAGTGATGGTTTTGTGGATATTGTCCAGTTCCACCCAGCCTATACTTATGAAGACTTCATACAAGGAATTCGCCCACAACGAATAGATGGAGAACTAGATTATCCACTGGTTAATGGACGGTTTCTTAATTTTTGTGAAGAGGCATGTCGTCGCCAGAATATATGCGTACTGATTATAGATGAAATCAATCGTGCCAATGTTGCCCGCGTCTTTGGTGAGTTGATGTATCTGTTGGAGTATCGTGACGAAAAAATGCCTTTGGCAGCAGGTGAGGTATTCAGCATTCCCAGCAATGTACGAATTATTGGCACAATGAACACAGCAGATCGCTCAATTGCATTAGTGGATCATGCCATCCGTCGCCGCTTTGCCTTTATTCCTCTCTACCCAAACTATAAGATTCTCCACCAATATCACTCAAATACTGATTTTCCAATAGAAAAGTTGATTAAAACGCTGATGAAGTTGAACCAGGCAATTGGTAATCCTCACAACGAAGTGGGTATTAGCTTCTTTCTTTTAAGCAACCTAGCTGACCAGATTGACAGTGTTTGGCAACTGGAGATTGAGCCGTATTTGGAAGAATATTTTTTTGACCAACCCAGTAAAGTAGATCAGTTTCGCTGGAACGAAGTCAAGAAGCAAATTGACCCATGAGTGTAACATCACCACAGATAATAGAATTAACTGAATACGTTCCCAAATTATTACCGCGATCGCTATTTCCCGATGCAGTTGGAGAAATGTTGTGGCGTGACTACGATACTCAAGTGAGTATAGATTTCCCTTCTCCAAAAACAGGCTCTTGCTGGCGACTAACTGCCCAAGGATGGGTTGGTCACATTCCCTTAACGAGTGATTTTCACATTGCCCTGCACCCGAAAGTCAAGCTAGGTAATCTTCTGCGAATGCTGGAGTATGCCTATGACCTCAAAAGTTTTCGCTTTTTGTCAGGACTGGTTGATTGTCAAACGCTCTTAGAATTTTATGAACGGCTGGCTGATATTTTAGCCCGTCGCATTCTCAACCGAGGTCGCCAGGGTTTCTACTGCGCCTACATCCCCAAGACAGAACATTTGCCTTATGTTCGGGGACGTATTGATGTACGGCTTCTTGCCGCTCGACCGTGGGATACTAACATCCAGTGCCATCATGAAGAACACACAGCAGACGTAGAAGAAAATCAAATTCTTGCTTGGACGCTCTGGTGTATTGCCCGTAGCGGTTTGTGTACGGAAAGGGTAATGCCAACAGTGCGCCGTGCATATCATCTACTACAGGGATTGGTGACATTGCAAGCATGTAATCCCAGAACTTGTATAGGACGACAGTACAACCGCTTGAATGAGGATTATCGTTCTCTACACGCGCTTTGCCGCTTCTTTTTGGAACAGATTGCACCTAGTCATGAAACAGGTACACACGCGACGTTGCCCTTTTTGGTTAATATGTCACAACTCTACGAACGTTTTGTGGCAGAGTGGCTGAAAGCTCATCGGGAAACGGTACTGCTAACACTTGCGTTAGATATCCAATCCCAAGAAAGAGTATACTTAGGGCAGTGTAAAGCATTATACTTTGACATTGACTTGATACTCTATGATATGGCAACAGGGCTAGCCAGATATGTGTTAGATACCAAGTATAAAGCTGCCTCTAAGCCAACGACAGCTGATATTAACCAAATGGTCGCCTATGCGGAAGCAAAAGGGTGTCAAGAGGCAATTCTAATTTATCCAGTGTCCTTGGCAGAACCGTTGAACATCAAAGTTGGCAATATCCAAATTCGCAGCTTGATTTTTTCTCTTGAAGGGGATTTGGAACAAGCAGGTTATCGTTTTTTACAGGATTTACTGGGAACTGAAGTTAGGTAAGCAAGCTCCTGGCTATAAAACTGCTCAAAAAGCTCTCAATCGTTTTACAAACCTCTTCCCTGCAAGCAGAGAGGCTTTAAAAGCCTATGAATGTAGGTTGCTTAGTTATTTAAAAATATATGTGTGTCAGTCCATTAAATCTGGATATAAATATATGGTTCAACGTATTGAAGAAATTTTAGGTAACTCAATTACTGAATATACTCCTAACGCAATCAAATTTCGGGGTTTATCTTTGTCATCATTGGAGCAAGTGCTTCAAGAAGGCTACACTACACTAAATGCTAATTTTAATGCTGCTCCAAGAGTTGGTTCATTTATTGAATTTGGGCAACGTTGCAAGAGTATAGAAGCAACAGCAATTTTTGATGGTGTAGTTTTTAATAACACAGAAAGCCCAGATTTGGTGATTGATGCAATTACAGTTAAAGGGGTAAAGGATTTAGACTTCGTAGGTGAATTTGTAAAATTTGTCTGGGGTTGCGATGAGTTAGAGATTAATTCTCAACAGTTGTATGCTTGGTGGGATTAACTTATATGGTGAGAGTTTTCAGGGCATCTTGCATAAAATTACACATATCCCAGCTCAACACCAATTTGAATAACTATTTAAGACTGTAGTTCCAAGTTTTTATAGCTAAATCAATATACCAACCTAAATTCTCTGGAGTTTTACTTTTATATGAATTCCACCATGTAAAAGTTTCCTCATCAATTGGTGGTTTAATACCTTTCAAAAGATATATCAACAACTGAAACGTATTTTGTGACCCTAACGAAGCTTGAAATAGGTATTGATTAGCTTTAGTCCATAATGCCATACCATGCCTATTAAATGAGAGTCCGAGATTATTATTATTAGGTTGATTTTTCAAATTAACATTAGTTTTAGTACAGACTAACCATTCAACAATGGATTTTTCTGAGAAAGGATTGTTATCTTTAGCTAAGACAAATCCAAATCGCGCTACAGGTATTTTTATATTTGTTTTAACATGAGTAGGCAACCACAAAAATAATATAACTCCTTTACTAGTATTAGTTATTTCTGCTAGTTTTTTATGATTTTCTCCTTCACCAGTGGCATATAATACCTTTCTATAAGTAGAGCTAACCATTTCTTTCACTTTTGGTTGAGCCATTAATAATGTTCGCAAAGCTGTAAAATCCTGGCGATACTCTAGAGGTAAGTTACTTATAAAATTGATAATAAAAATTGATAAACTTCTCTGGGATAAATCAGAACTTATTTGATTATCAGGTAAACCTAAAATGGGGTAAGGGATATCATAATTTTTACTACAGATTTGAAATTTAGGTTGGCTTTGATGAAATTTAATAGCGAACTCATAAAAGTAAATATTATCTTCAAATTTTGAGGCTTCTTTATCTGTATAGTTATCTTCATGAAAAGCTGGTGCAATAGCTATTAACTTAACTGGCAAAGAGTAATCTATAATGTCTGAAAAAGGTTGCTCTTGCAAAATTGCTTTTCGATAACGAGTTAACTGAGAGACTAAACCCCTATCTTCTTCATTCTTTAACTCAATTATCACTGGCTGTTTAGCTGATTTAGTCAAACATAATAAATCACATCGCTGCATTTTGATATTATGTTGACGTTTGACTAAAGCTAAGTCAGGAAATATTTTTGGGAAATTATCTTCAATATAATCTTCTAAATGCAATTCTGACTTAAAGTTGATTTTACCCCCTACATATATTAAGTGAGGATTAACTTTTTCTAATTCATCATTAAGCCGTTTAGAGGATACTGTTAAATTTTTGGCTTTCAGGTAGGGCATAAACGTTTATCTTAATAGCATTGTTTTTTTTAAATCTATAATTCATCTAGTTTTTTTCGTAGTGCTTCTAAGTCTTCATCAACTACTTGGTTAGCTGTGTAGTTAGATGGTATGACAGGAGATTTTAAATTTATCTGTGCTTTTAAAGCAGCCAATTCCTCATCTACTTCATTACTGGATTCTATTGCTGCCAATTGGCTTTCTAAGTCTGCACCTGCTAACTCTACTAACGATTGACTCTGGGATTCTTGCATGAAAACTTTTGCTTCCATCCTCTCAAATGCTGCCATTGCACTACTGGTGTTCATGCTACAACCCACGTTTTGAAGTCGCTCCTGAGTTTTAGCAGCTATAATTTGGGATTGAATCTGAACTTTAAAAGCTCTAGCTTCAGAAACTTTGCTTTCAAAGGCTGCTAGTTGACTTTTGAGGACATCTACTAAGGCAGTTTGTTCATCTAAATTGGCTTTAAGAGTATTAGCTTTTTCGGTAAAAATCTTTTTTTGCTTGAGTGCTTCTCGCGCCAGATCATCATGACCATTTTGCAAAGCCAGTTGTGTACGTCTTTGCCACTTACTCACTTCAGATTGAGCTTGTTCATACTGTTGCCGCGTTTGTTTTTGAGTAACCATAATTGGGATTACAGCTCGACGTAACTTTAACAACTCTTGCTGCATATCCTCAATAGCTAGGTCTAATAGTTTTTCTGGGTCAACTCCTCGTTGAAGTAGCCGATTTAAGCCAGCTATCCCAAGCCCAACTACAGAGCCAGCAGCGACCATAGGAGCCATACCAACAGCAAAGGCAGTTCCCCCCGTGGCAACTCCCACACCACCAATGGCAGCAGAAATACCACCCCCAACAGACGCTCCAATTGCTGCTGCACCAACAGATGAAGTATCCGCCAGTGTGATTAGTCTTATAGCTTCATACAAGGCAAGACCAGTTAAAGCACCTGTAGCAGTTAAAGGAACAGTACCAACGCTCAAGCCAGTACCCTTTGCAAGTATCCCTATTTTGCCAAGGGATGCACCTGCTACGCCTCCTAGTACCGCTAATGCTACAGCGTTTTCATAGTTATCTGTGCTGATTTCGCTCTTAGAATAGTTAAGTTCTGCCTTGACGAGTCGCTTAATTCGACCAAACAGTTGTCCCATAGCACTGTATTTCCTTATACTGGTTGTGCATTTGGAAAGTAGTCTGCACCGTCTCAGCTTAAACTAAGTAAATTTTTTCTACTTCGTAGTAATTAATGAAAACTTCCTTACTCTTCTTAAATTTTGTATAAAGTTTGGTTTACTTATACTAATTAGCACAAGTAAAAAATAACTGAAAGCAATTTAAAAAAAATCTGCCAATGACATTGATTAATCCTTTTGAGTTGCCTTGCGTTCAGTTATGTGAATTGAAAAATCTTCCTAGTTGTACTGCTATTTACTTTGCAATAGATTCAGATAATCGGCTTCTCTACATAGGACAAGCTACTAATTTAGCAGCCAGATGGAAAAATCATCATCGTCAATACCAACTAGAAGAGATTGATAAAAAATATCCAGTAAAGATAGCTTGGATAGCTTGGAATGATTCAGGATTAGCAGAGGCAGAAAAATATTTAATTAAAAAGTTTCATCCTTTACTCAACGGAACAGAAGTTGAATCTTCTATGATTATTCCTTCAGAGCAAATTTTTAAAGAATTTTTAAAGAGTTTATCTAGACGTTTAATTATTACTGGTATCCAATATAAAAGCAACGATGAACTAACAAATGTTTATTTAAAATATGACTGGACAGACTGTTCACCAAAAGGAACAGCAGCAAGGATTAAAAATTTTATACAAGAGAATAAGGATAAAAATACCAGTCTAAAATTTCAGTGGAATAGATACGGAAGAATATTTGGGGAAGTTGTTCGTCCAGGTAGTAGAGCGCAAAAAGTAAATGCTCGGAAAAATCTTTCATACAATAATTATTGGCAAGTCGCTTGTAATGGAGTTCTTATTCATATCACTCCTACTCATTACTATAAAAATTTAAAATTGAGTACGGATACTAAAGAGCTTGCTGGAATTAAGTTACGAGCGCTCACTAAAGTTGGTTTAGCCGAAATGAGCAGCAAATATTCTCATGAATTTTTGGGTATATGTTTTTATGAAAAAGATCCTATTCCATTACTTTGGATTAATAAATAACTAGACCAAATTCAATTTTAATTACAATCATTAGGGCATAGGTACGATATATAGTTAGCAGTAAACCTATTTAGAATCTCGTAGAATCGCCAATTAAGATTGCTTCCACCTCTCCAATGAGATATTGGCAGAGGTGGAAATTTACTGTTGAATGCTTTTTATACCTTTATGAAGGTACCCCAGTTACTTCAGAAGCAGCCTCTGCTTCTACATCTGGTTTAGGCTCCTTGGGCTTTTTCTCGAAAATTTGCAGCCCTGCATCAACTACTTCAAACCCATTTTCTGTCATGTTAGGGCTTGGGCTTATGAGTAGACGACCACCCAAACGCTTGACGTAACCGTTGTGAGGGATTGAACTTAAACACCCAGCAATCTCGCCCTGTTCTGACATAGAAAGTGCCGAAGTTCCGTAGAGCAACACTGTCCCCAAGTTTTAGAGATTCATAAATTTCTTCAAGGGTGGCATCAATAATTTCTTCAACTGCTCCAGTAGGTTTACTCAAACGTTGGGAAACGCGGCGTACCAGTTCCTTTTTATCAACAGACATCTTAGGCGGATTGATACTAACTTTTCTTGGCTTCATATAAACTTCGCACCCTAACTATTATTTAACCCCAAAGGCATTTATAAGGTATTTAGAAGGATTTCTTAAAAAAGGCAAATATAAGGTAAACCAATGGCATGGAAATGGCATAGCAATGGCAGATGTAAGGATTTACTGCTGCCTCAAATTAAATTTTTGAAAAATTTGGTCATTTTGCCAAAAATAAGGTTTCGCAATGGCATTTTAATGGCATTTATAAGGTAAATCAAAGGTAAATCTAAGGATGTGTACCCCAAAAGCCTCATAAGCGACCCTGATTTATCCGCCCATTTTTCCTGACCCAAACTCTCGCACAGTACGCAAAAAAGTTTTGACGGCGATGTTGCAAGCGTACTTCAAAGAATTGCTCAATCGAGTAACTGCTTGAGCAAGTAAATCTGTAATTCCAACTGTGAGACACAGGAAATCACAGCAGTCCTTAAAGTGTTTTTGTCAGCACCCTGACTCTTGAGAACAAAAGGCCACCAGCACATCCTTAAAGTGTTGAGAACAATTTTAGTCAGACCTCTGCCCGACATAGTACGCTCACGCTCTCGTAAAAATTGCAGTAGCTGACCATCGCTACTGTCATGACTACGCTTAATCGAAAGCACTTCCAGATTAGGTTGCTCCATATTCTGTATTCCTACCAAATTAAAGTAGATTATTAGTAAGCCATTGTTTTAATTAATACTAGAAATTTTCCGATGTCAAAATCCCCCGTAAACACCCCGTAATCACCCCTTTAATATACCAAACGACTGTCAAACCACAGTCAAAAGACAGTCAAATCTCCCCAACCATACGACTGTCAAACGACTGTCATTTTCCCCTCTAAAGGGTGAGTTGAGGGGATTTTCGCACCAGGGATTGTGAAGGATTTCTACCCCAAAAGTGGATTTAGGGCTGGGGTATAATGTATACCATACTCACTATGGTTTCACGCCCTGCGGGTGGCTGCGCCATCCTTCGCTGCGCTCATGACACGAAACCGCCGTTCGCCCTACGGGGTTTTGAGTAGTACAAAGTGCTGCGTTTGTAGTATAAATCCTCTATGTCGCCCCTGACGATTCTCAGGATTGAGAAACTCAAAACATTTGGTAATGTCGCTGGAAGTGATGACCATGTGTTAAGGAACAGAGAAACACCCAATGCAGATCCAACTAAAGAGAATGTGCGATTAATTGGGGAAGAAGACGATCGCTCTTTAGAGAAGATAGTCAAAGAGAAAATCTCCACCCTCAAGCATCGCCCTCGAAAGGATGCAGTGTTATGTACTGAAATGTTTTTAAGTGCCAGTCCTGAGTATTTTCGTCCCGATAATCCATCAGCTTCTGGGCAGTGGTCTGATGATCTGATGCAGCAATGGGCGATCGCATCTCGTGATTGGCTAGCTCAAAACTATGGGTCAAAGTGCGTCAGGGCAGAACTGCACCTGGATGAAAGTACCCCACATATCCACGCCTACATCGTGCCAGTCAACGAGAAAACCGGGAGAATCAGTCATGACGCGATGTTTGGCGGCAGAGGTGGACAGGGAAGAATCAAGTTATCCAAGCTCCAAGACAGTTATGCTGCTGCACTCGCTCCTTTGGGCATTGAACGGGGGGTTAAGGGCAGTAAGGCAACCCACACTAAAGTAAAAGAGTATTACCAAGCGGTTAATAGTGAACCACTCACCGCAGTCCTGGGGAATAACCAATTAGCACCAACGCCATTTGAATCAGCTAGTAGTTATGTAGCCAGGATTCAGTCAGATGACCAGTTCCAAGCAATTAACCACCAATTGGCTGACCGTAAGTTCATGCAACAGCGATTAGAACGGGCAGAACAACGGGCGAGGGCTAGCGAGAAGGAGCGACAGCAGCTAGAAAAACGGGTACGCGAGCTTGAGTTAAAGACCCAACTTCTGCGCGACTTGCCCCTGGAGGATGTTGCCTGGGAGTTGGGGCTAAATTATGATCATGAAAGGTGGAAAGGCCACGGACACATCATTAATATAGATGGGTCGAAGTTTTATGACTTTGCACCCGAACACTCCAAAGGCGGTGGCGGTGCGATTGATTTGGTGATGCACGTTAACTCTTGCAATTTCCGGCAGGCTCAAGTCTGGTTGCATGAGCGTTTCGGTGAAGCTGGGGCAGAACGGGCGGCGATATCTCACGCCCTTAAGATGACTGCTGAAATTATTCAGTCAGAACCTCGTCCCCAATTCCAGCTAAGAGTTGAAGATAAAGCCAATTGGCCAAGAGTAGAACATTACCTTACCCAGAAACGGGGCTTACCCCAAGATTTTGTGCAACTTCTACACAGCACTGGACTGGTTTATGCTGATGACCAACAAAATGCTGTGTTTGTGATGCGGAATCTAGACGGACAACCTAGCGGTGCATTCCTGCGCGGGACGCGCTCCGAGAACAACAGTTTCAAGGGTTATGAGAAAGGGACTAAGCGGCGTGAGGGTTGGTTTTACTTCCACTTGGGTGGACAGCCTACTGATACAGTCGAGAAATTGGTGCTTTTGAAGTCGCCCATTGATGCCATATCCTTCGCCATGCTGGAGTATCAGGTTCAAGGTGCGCCAACGACTAGAACGCTCTTTCTGGCGGTAGATAACCCCAACAGCTTACCAGTGGAGCAATTGCGGAACATTCCTCTTGTACAAGTGGCATTTGACACAGACAATGCTGGCGATGCAGATGCACGGGCTGTATTGGAACTACTGCCACAGTCCAAAAGGCTAAAGCCCAAAGCCAGAGATTGGAATCAGCAGCTTCTTGATTATCAAAAGCAGTTATTTCAACAGCCAAACCAAGAAGAAGGCTTAAGCCTTTGATAGCGTTCTTGTAGTGCTAATGTAGTTTTTTAGTTGTCATTTTTGCTGTCTGTTTTTTTCTTTCTCGATTTTGACTCAAAAAATCTGTCAAAACTTTTTTGCGTACTGTGCGAGACTTCAATTTTTTTCAACTGACATGAAATTAACGTCACTCCAACATGAAACTACCATAGATTTACCAAGGATTTGACATAAGGAAACTGCGGTCAGGCGTTGGCATTCCCATGAATTGAACATGGATCTGACTAGTATTTAACATAAATCCACCAAGGATTTACCATAGATTTCACATGAAACTGACATAGCACACTGAGGTGTTTTATTACGCTAAAAAACACATACTTAAAGACTCTTGAGAAATTGTTCTATGAGTCAGCCCATATCAGCAGTAGAGCGAGGTAGTTCCTGACAAAGAGCGAGAATATGACTCTCTAGCTAACAGTCTCTATCACTGCCGTTCAAAGATGAATAATATTGAGGCTGGGGAGTTGGTCTTTGGGTGGATAGGTTCGATTAACTTGAGTAATCGGTAATTGCGCCGATGAAATTCCTCAATCCATGATGAGACTGTTCTAAAGTACCAAGGAGCAGGGTGAAATTCTTCGTTTCCTATTCCAAGCCAGCTAGTCTCGCGCCATCCATTCTCGTATGGCAATTCACCACAAGCAATGTGAGGGTGCAGTGTTTGAATAATTATTTTGCCGTTGGGCTTTAACAAGCTTTCACCCGCATGGGCTATCTCAAATACGGTGTTTTCTCCTAGAACAGAAAAGTTACAGATGAAGCAGTCAAACTGTTTTATGCTGCCAAAGCTCTGTAAGGGCAAATCACGGTAGGAACTGACAACAAAGCGCTCATCTCCTTGGCATCGTGCTGTTTCCACCATTTGGGCAATAGCATCTACTCCCCAGCCATCAAACCCACGCTTCCATAGTTCCCGACACAACCAACCTTCACCACACCCTATATCTAAGAATGTTTGTGGTTTTAGTTCAAATACGGCTTCTACTATAGCGTTGTCTGTAACTAGAACACGGCTATCTAGAAGCTTTTGCTCAACTACGCGCGTCCAAGGATCGGCATTTATCGCCCATGAACAGAGGATTTGTTGTTCTTTATTGTCCATAGTTCAACTAGAAACGCCTAATTTTCACCTATCTTTGTGCTGTTTCCTTAGCCTTAAGTTTGGTTATGGGCTTTGAGCGCGTTGATTCTTGAACGTTCCTCTAGTGTTAATAAATTCCAAACAGCCGATTTCAACTCAACAGTCCATTCTTCTGTCAGCGTGGCAATCATCTCCCAAGACTGATCCGCAATACACCCTCTAATCAATTCCACATTGCCGAGTAGTTCCTCCTCACTGGTTAATCTCAAGGTGGAACAGGGGGTGGAACGGGAGGTGGAACAGGTTTCTATTGCTTGTGGTGACTGGGTTTGAAGCTCGCCTACAGGTTGTTCCACCCCCTGTCCCTCTAAACTTTTTTGATTTTTTTCTAACGCTGTTGTTTCTTGTGCGGTTATTTCTGGCACTGTCGTTTGGGGCGGTATCCCTTGAGCAGTTTCATTACTGCTATCAAAATTTGGCAAAGTTTGGAGGGAATTTGTGGAACAGGTGGAACACTCTGGCTGTAAGTCTGGTTTAATCAGGGTTTGAGGCTGTTCCACCTCCTGTTCCACCCCCCGTTCCACCTCTTGTTCCACCTCTGGTTGGGGTCGAATCCAGGGACGAATTAACCGACCGTTTACCCGTTTGCGATCGCCTCTTGTCCACCCGTGAGAACGTAAGATAGCGGCGACTCGGTTTTGTTCGGCTTTAGTTTGTTTGGCTAACTCAATTTTGAGAACATCGCTGAGGATTTCTCCCACAGATACTTCCTTGTGTAACTCAGCCCAAGCCATCACCGCCGATTCCCATGTGTCGGTGCTTTGGTATTGTTTATTGGCTGCGTCTAACCATTCATCTTCAGTGTCGGTCAATCGCCATTGTTCACCATTGCGGTAGGCTGACACAGCCGTTGCCCAAATTAAATCCCGTTCTTGCTTGAGTAGGTCAATGGGTATTTTCTTGAATAAAACCTTAATTACCCAAAAGCGACGTTCCCCAGTGGGGTCATAGAGAAATTCATCTAAATTGGTAGTTCCCACTAAGATTGATGGACGGGGGAAATCCTCAATATCTGTACCATAAGGGCGACGCATTGAGTCTTTCTTTCTCGACAGAAACGCTTTGAGTTGGGAGACATCCTTTTTCTTATAGGCGTTCTCAAACTCGGCATACTCTAAAATCCAATATTGGCTGATTTTTAAAATTTCGTCTTTCTCTGTGCCGTTGAGGTCATCGGTGAAAAATTCTTCCCCAGCTAAAACTTCCCAGAATGTGGATTTGAGTGATTTCTGCTTACCTTGGAGGATGGTAATTTCATCGTGTTTACACCCCGGCTCAAATGCCCTGGCGACGGCGGCGATTAAAGTCCGTTTCATCAGTGCAGCGTGTAGGGGGTCAGTAGTGCCGAAGTAACGTTCTGCCAATTTATCCAAGAAATTGACATCTACGTTGGGGTAACGCCCTTCGACTGACTCTAAATACTCAACTACTGGGCTGTAGCTATTCTCTTGGGCTAAGTCGAGGACAATGCTTTTACCTTGTTCCTTACTGATATCAATATGTACTTCTTTGGCTATCCGTAGGTCGATGCGGTCTAGTGGTAGCCTTTTACCGTCTAATTCAACTTGCTTTTTGAGCGTATTCCAGCGCAGGCGATCTCCCAACACGGCACGAATGGCATTCAATTTTTGCTCCAGTTTACTTTCGGTTGGCCTATCCCGTTGGGCTTCAAGTTCCAGGGATTTATTAAGCGCATCAACTACGACTCGTCTATCCTCAATGGCTTGCAGGATATCATCAGCTGTTGCCCCATCTTGTACCCAGTCTTTAATATCTAATCCGCCATGTTTGGGTAAGTGTGTCCAGTAAAAATCATTGGGTGGGGCATACAACCACTTAGCATCTGGGAAATCTTTGTTAATATCCTCCATGTGCTTTAGCCCTGGTTCGTCACGGTCGGGACAAAGAACTAGGTTAGCACCAACTAAAGAATCTTGGTAGTTACCATAAGCGCGATATTTACCAGCACCGCCGATTGTGGTGGTGGCAGGTATGTCCATTGCCCAGAGAATATCGGCTATTTCTTCACCTTCGACCATAAATATAGGTCTACCAGCAGCGATCGCTTGCCTGACTTCGGCATAACGATAAATGGTGATTTGTTGCTGATAGGAACGTTTTAATTCTGCTGTCAAGTCTTTGGCTCTATGCCAATGTGTACCTTGCCAATATTCCTGAAAGACATCCTTATCTTTGGTCTTCCCTGGACGAATAACAGTTACTTTGATTAAGGGATTACCTGCTGTGTCGGTGTAAATATATTCTTTCTTGCCTTGGGGACGGGGCGATTTTTTGGCTGTGGCTGGTGCGTAGTATGGTTTGCCGTTGCGGTCGGTTTTAGATGTCCTCTCCCACCCAGTAGCGGGTTCGGCATCTCGGTTACAGACTGTTAGTTCCCCGATGGAGTAGCACCAGTCCGGTTTAGAGCAGTGGGGGCAAGGGTTAGTTTTGGTAACTTCTACTGGTTTATTGTTTGTGGCTGAGTCATTAAATACTTGTAGCGACATTTTCCTAATCCTCCATTAAATGTGGGTTTTGGAGGAATTGGAGCTATCCTGTGGCAGTAATCTTTTATACAAGCATTCAGCAATCTAATTTCATCAAATTCCTGAGTTGGTCTTTCTATTTTGGTTGCCGATGTTACAATGGCTTAATAGTCCAAAAAAGTAAGATAAAATTACTGGTAGGGATATTAATTAGGCTTCTCAACCCAATCCCCAATTCCAATTGAATAGAAATCAGAAAGCCCCGTTGTCTCTTCGAGACGTGGGGTTTTCACTATTTAGTCTCTTCGTACTTGGCTAACCAAGCCTTAACCAACTGGGTTACTTCCTCCTGTTGAATAACAAATGCTGTACCTTTTCTCCTGAGAGCTAGAAGGTATTGAGCCGAGATACGTGTAAAAACCTGCAAGATGGTCTGGAAAGCCTTGTTGTATATAGGCTTTAGCGATTTTCGCTTCCATCCTTATAAGGCTTTCCACATAGTGGACAAAATTTATACCTCAACGACACCACCATCTCACCACAATTCCGACAACTAGCCTGCAACTGTGTACCGCACAGATAACAAAACTTAGCCCTAACATTTCCCCACATCGGATCAGCAGCACCCCCAGGATTCCAACATTGGGGGCAAAACTTAATCACTGGCATTGCTACAACCTCTTCCCCCCTAACAACAGCCTGCAAATACTCAACCGGCACGGACAAAGCTAGCGCCAGCCCACTGAGAGTTTTATGGCTGAGTCTCATCGTCAGTCCCCGTTCAATCTTCCCCACAGACCGAGAATGAATACCAGCAGCATCGGCTAACTCAAACTGAGTTAAATTGAGTCCCTTCCTGATCCGCAAAACATAGTCAGCTAGGGATTCTCCATGTTTTGGTGTCTTAAAAGTATCCATAAAATGCTGTCAATGCTCTTATCTAAAGATATATAATTTATGAATAAATTACCTTGCTAAAAACACACTTTTTCCAGTGAAGCAAGCTGTCACATTAGCCACCGTTGCCGTCAAATTTTTAGAACGGACTGGGCTAGCACCCAGTACCATCAAAACCTACGAAATAACTCTCTTGAGCTTACTAGCAGAGTATGGAAGTTGGTCAATCGAAATTATCAGTAAGCAAACATTGGTTGAGTATCTAGATACACTCTCACATTTAAAATACACAACCCACCACAAGCATCAAGCAATACTGCAAAGCCTATTTAACTTTGCCGTCGAGCAAGGGTATATAAAATCCAACCCAATTCGGGGATTAAAACAGCGTCCCCCACAACGAGAAAAAGGCGAACATAAAAGCGACGATACAATAAAATACCTAACACCCTCACAGCTAAATATACTCTACGAAGTAACCAAATATGACCTGCGGATGTCTGCAATAATTCATTTATTGCATCGCACAGGATGTAGAATTGGAGAGCTTTTAGCGCTGAATTTATCAGACCTAGATATCAAAAATCAAAAATTTCAGGTATTGGGAAAAGGAAACAAACAACGTTGGTGCTTTTATAGTGATGATGCAGCCGAATCCCTAGCTCAATATTTCCAGTACTCACGCCATAAAAATATTAACGCACTCTTTACAGCACAACATCCAGTCACCCTCAAAGAGTGAGGGATCAGCCACCATCTAGTTGTTTTTGGCATTTTTATGTTTTAAATATTACCTGAATGACCTTAATTGACCGGACTGCATATCCTAAATTCAAACAATTTCCTAACCCAAAAGAGCTTGCAGAGCTTTATACCCCACAAAGCGAAGAAATTAAGTTTGCAAAGTCCAAAACTAAGAGCCACGAAGGATTTCTTAGTTTTATGGTCATGCTAAAATCCTTCCAACGGCTTGGTTATTTTCCCCACCCCGAATTAGTACCAATTGCGGTTACCCGTCATCTACGGTCGTGTTTAAAGTTACAAGATTGGGTAAAAGCCATTCCATCCGAACGCCAACGCTACACTTATCTTCAGGCGATTCGGGATTATCTGAAAGTCAAACAGTATGATAAGGCAGGTCAAAGATTAATAGCCGCATTAGTTGCAGAAGCTGCCCAGGTAAAAGACCACCCTGCTGATTTAATCAATGTAGCCATTGAAGAATTAGTTAAAGAACGATACGAGTTACCAGCATTTAGTACCCTTGACCGATTAATTCGCCACATTCGTTCAATGGTCAATAATCGCTTGTTTGCACTTTGTTCTGAAGGGCTTTCCATCAACGAGCAGATTTATTTAGACCAATTGCTAGCGGTTACGAATAATGAGCTAGATGAAAATGCCACACTTAATTTACTGAAATCGCCACCTAAAAGTGCCAAACTTAGTGGGATAAAACTCCTACAAAGTAAGTTTGATATTCTTATGACCTTTGGTGATGCCAAGCGACTGCTACAAAGTATTGCTATCACCAAAGTTAGACATTTTGCAGCACAGGCTAGGGCTTTGGATATCTCGGAATTTCAAGATATTAATTTACCCAAACGTCGGACGTTGCTGTTATGTCTATTGTACGAGGCACAAGTTAACACCCGTGATTATCTTGTTGATATGTTTATTAAACGTATCCTCAAGATTCAAAATAATGCTAAACAGCGATTGCAGGAATGAAGCATTAAAGTTCGTGTTAGAAAAATCAACACAAACGCGCCAAGTATTTACCTTTTGAGATTGATTTAGATTTTATTAGTAGTAACTGGCGTGCGCTAGTTGTAGAAGAAATTGATGGAACTGAGGTTTTGGTTCGTCAGCAGTTAGAAATTTGCATCTTTTCAAATCTAGCAACTGAATTTAAAACAGGAGATGCGTGTGTTGTGGGTTCATCAAGTTACGCCGATTTCCGCGAACAATTATTGAGTCATGCTGAATGCGAACCTTTGATAGAAGAATACTGTCGCTTATTTGAATTTCCTGCTAACCCAGATGACTTTGTTAAACACCTACAAGATAAATTAGCACAGGTAGCTTTCGTTGTAGATAATATTTGTGCGGTTGATAAACAATTCACTATCAATAAAGACGGAGAACCTGTACTTAAAAGAATCCCATCCCTAGCCCAAACGAATGAAGTGGAAGAATTAGAATCAAAAATTCGGGCTTTGATGCCGGAGCGCAGTATCTTAGAAATCCTTTGTAATGTTGAACATTGGTTGAACTGGACAAGGCATTTTGGTCTATTTTCAGGAAGCGAACCAAAAATATCTGATCCTGCTGAACGTTATATTTTACTACCTTTAGCTACGGCTGTAATCTTGGCCCTAATCAGATGGCTCGTCATTCCCAAGGTGCAGTGACAAGTCACATGATTTCTTATACAAACCGTCGCCATATTAGTGCTGCCAAAATTGAAGCTGCAATTCGGGATATTATCAATACGTACAACCGTTTTAGTTTACCATCTTGTTGGGGTACAGGTAAAAAGGCTGCTGCTGACGGAAGCAAGTTTGAGATATACGAGAATAATTTACACAGCGAGTATCACATCCGCTACGGCGGTTACGGTGGTATCGCCTATCACCATGTCTCTGATAAATATATTGCTTTGTTTACCCACTTTATCACCTGTGGTGTGTGGGAGGCTGTCTATATTTTGGATGGGCTGTTGAAAAATCTATCAGATATTCAACCTGATACTTTGCACGCAGATACTCAAGGTCAATCTGGGCCTGTGTTTGCTATTTCCTATCTTCTCGGTATCAAATTGATGCCGCGTATCCGTAACTGGAAGGATTTAACTTTTGTTCGCCCCAGCGCAGATGTTACCTACAAGTATATCGAACCGTTGTTTAAGGGCGTGGTCAATTGGAATTTAATCAAGACTCATTGGTATGACATGATACGTGTAGTACTGTCAATTAAGGCAGGTAAGGTGATGCCTTCGACGCTTCTACGTAAGTTGGGTAGCTATAGTAAGAAAAATCGACTTTATCAAGCTTTTCTTGAGTTGGGCAAGGTAGTGCGAACAATGTTTTTGCTCGACTATGTTTCTAATGTGGCTCTTCGGCATGAGATTACAGCGATAACGAATATTGTGGAGATGTACAATGCTTTTCTTGACTGGGTGTTCTTCGGTAAGCTGGGAGCGATTACTGAAAATGATCCTATTGAGCAGGAAAAGCGGCTGAAATATCTTGATTTGGTAGCAAGCGCAGTTATTTTGCAGAATACGGTTGATATGTCGTTGGCTATCCAAACGTTGATGTCACAGGGAGAATTGATTCCCATGCGACACCTTGCAGCAATGAGTCCATACATAACAAGACATATCAAAAGATACGGTGACTATGTGGTGAATTTACACAATATCCCCCAACCATTGGAGGCTGCTATTAATCTTCCACCAGAAATCTTTGAAACGTAGATATAGCAACGGTTTCCAGACCATCTTGCAGGTTTTTACACGTATCTCGGCTCAATACCGAATAGGGAACAGGGAACAGGGAACAGATTGTTTCAGAAGGGTTTTAGACCCCTCTAAAACAGGACAGATCTTGCAAAAGTCGAATTTTTTGCGTTCTTCTTGGCGTCTTCGCGTCTACTCTGCGAGAACGACTACGTTGAATGCGCGAGATAAAAAGATTATAGTTTCCCTTTTAAATAATCTAAAATTGGCACAGTCAAGCAATTTTACCTGATTAACTTTTGCCATTAGGACGCTGAATAATTGTCTCTATTACCCGGCGTTTGGCTTTAGGATCAATTCCCACCAAGCGCAAATATTCACCGCTATATTCTGCTAAACAAGATTCTAAAGCTGAGATAGCGTCTGAGTGTGCATCGATGTGAGTATCAAGGCAACTTTGCCAAGAACCTGTACGGAAGCGGCGTTCATCTACATGTTCAATATTAATTTTATATCCTTGAGCTAAAATTTGTCTGATTTGTTCTTGTGTTTCTAGGCTTAAATGTGGACTTGCGTTTTGTGTTGGCTGAAATCCATTAGTTGAGGGTTGATTAATTGGTGTCGCGGGTGTGGGGATTACAGCTTGAGAAGTTCTACCGCGATTAAGTCGATTATATTCATCAACTAACTGAGGATTTTCTACTCGTTTTTGTTCACCCACCATGATGTTACCAGCCTCGATTAAATGAGATAAACTAAAGTCTGGTTTTTTAAATTCTGGTGGACCTTCCACACTATTAACTACACGCAAAGATACTCTTTCAAATCCTATTTGATGGATGAAGTTACGGATTTGTTCGTCATAAATTCGGGAACGTAAAGCGCTAAAAAAGTCAATAGATTGATGAGGGAAAGTATCAACTAATTGTGTAATTTCTCTACCCGAAAGTCCATCCGGTGCAAATATCCCCCCGACAATTCCTATCTTGTCATCACGGTCGGGCTCCCAGTAAAATTTATCCATCCGACCATCTCGAATTAATGGTGCGTATAGGGTGGAAAAATCATTGCCTGTGACGATAATTGGTACACGATGCAGAGGTGTAGAATCATAACTTCCAGGTAACTGCACATCTGTGGGATTATCGGCAATATTCATCAGTGTGGCATTCACCAACTGGGTATTAACTGTATATTGTGTACCTTCGTCGAAGCGCCCCGCGCCCGCGTCTAAATCGTTAATCATGAGTACGCACATTTTACCACGCACTTTGATTAATTCTGCGGTTTCCCGATAGCGCAGGCGAATCAAACGCGCTGGGTCTCCTGCGTCTGGACTTTCTAGTTCTCCTCCAGAGATGAGAGTTACTTCGATACCCATTCTTTCAAAGACTAACTCGCATTGAAAAGTTTTCCCCTCGCCTTTGCGTCCGTGAATTCCTAAAATCAGCGGGACTCTGACACCGGGGAGGTCGAGAAAGTTTTTGGTGATATGGACACCAAGTTTATCGAGAAAGCGAGGGGCGATGTAATAAGTCATGAGTCTGTGTGTGAGTAGCTAGCACTAATGTTAAGTTTTTTTGGGCATAGCGATCGCTTTTTCCTGATTTCTTATTGCCAATATTATCTGTATGCTTAATACATCTAATTCTCATTTAGATAATACAGGCAATGACAATCATAATTTCGCAACAAGCTTACTGGGAAACCTGGGATGAAAATCTGCATCATGCCTATAAAATCGATCCCGGCGATGATTTGGATACAGTTTATCGGTGTCCTCAACAATTTGGTGGAGGTGATTTGCGGGTGATTGAATTAAGGAAAGGATTGCAGTTAGTCATTAGTAACTACCATTTTAGCGATCGCCTAATTTTACAATCCTTAGAACGTGAACATCCTTTGGAGTATAATTTTTACCTGTCTGGGGGTCATACAGATAAATACTCTACTATTGGTGCTGGACAGTATAGTTTGTGTGGTAGCGGCATTGCACCGAAAGAACATTGTGAATGGTCAGCCGCACAGCCGATAATTGAGATTAATGTGCATATGCAACCAGAGATATTTCGCTCTTTTGTCGGCGATCAATCTGAACAACTTGCACCAGAATTGCAGCATTTAGTCAAAAGCGATCGCCACTATCACAAGAATTCTGGAACTACAACCCCTGCAATGCAAGTCATTCTGCAGCAAATTTTACAATGTCCTTACTACGGTATCACCAAACGCATGTACCTGGAAGCCAAGGTCTTAGAATTGATGGCGTTACTGGTAGAAAAAGATGTGGAAGCACGAACAGGTGAAATCCAAACTTATCAACTTAAGTCAGATGATCTAGAACGCCTACACCACGCCAAAGAAATTTTATTGCGAAATTTTGACAATCCGCCTTCATTAGTAGATTTATCACGACAAGTAGGTTTGAATGAATGCACCTTCAAGCAAGCTTTCCGTCAAGTCTTTGGGACAACAGCTTTTCACTATTTACATCACTATCGCCTAGAAAAAGCACATCAACTATTGCAAACAGGAGAGATGAATGTCACAGAAGTGGCGCGGATAGTAGGTTTTGCTAGTCGCAGTTATTTTGCATCTGCGTTTAGAAAAAAATTTGGTATTAACCCCAAACAATACCTAATCAACCGGAAAAATTCCCTCTAACGTTCAAAAAATTCCTTCCAGCGACCATAAATAACTCCTACACCCCAAAGCATTCCTGTAAGCTTCTTGATAATTATTACTTATTGACAGGTTCAGTGAGTCGGTGTTTGAGGAGTGATGATGAAAAGTTGGTGTTTATCGAGCGGTTTTCAGTTTTGGCTAGTACTGAGTTTATCAGGGTGTTTAAGTGCTGTAGTTAACATATCTGCATCAGCACAGGAGCAATCAAGCAACAGTATCGATTCTCTCGTTACCAATATTCAACCTTTACTGGCGCAGTCGCCTACATCCAAAATAGTCCCAATTACAGGCGTTAAAACCAATCCTACAAATAAAGGGGTGGAGGTAATTTTAGAGACAACCCAAGGAGAACAACTGCAAGTCAGCGATCGCAGTACAGGGATTAACTTCATCATAGATGTATCAGGTGGGCAGTTAAAACTACCGTCGGGGGAAGCTTTCACATTTCGTTCCGAGAAACCCCTAGAAGGAATTACGGAAATTACCGTCACAAATATTGATGCTAATACCGTCCGAGTAACGGTGGTAGGTGAGAAAGCTTTACCCAAAGTTGAGTTATTTGATGATGATACTGGGCTAGTTTTTAGTGTAGCTTCTGCGACAACGGCGATGCAGCCACAAACATCGCCAGATAAAGAAACACCCACAGCGCCACAGGATGACGCCATTGAGTTAGTAGTAACTGGAGAACAAGGTGGATATCGGGTGAGGGATACATCAACCGCAACTAAGACAGATACTCCTCTACGTGATATTCCTGGTTCAATTCAAATTATTCCCCGCCAAATAATTGAAGACCGCGCCGTTACCCAAGCCGGTCAAGCACTACAAAATGTGAGCGGGATTAACGCTTCTACCTATCAAGGCGTTTCTGAACAAGTTAATATTCGCGGTTTTACTACTTTTTCTGCTTTCTTTAAAAATGGGAGTACATACCCCTTTTTATACGACCTGATTACAACAGATAACTTAGAGCGAATTGAGGTATTAAAAGGGCCTGCGGGTGTTTTATTTGGACAGGGAGCACCTGGAGGAATCGTCAACCTAGTCAGCAAACAGCCACTTAGTGAACCTTACTACAACCTGTCATTTTCTGCGGGGAGTTTTGGTTTGTATCGACCTTCCTTCGACATTTCCGGCCCATTGAACGCAGAGAAAACCCTTTTATATCGTTTTGTTGGTTCCTATGAGCAAACCCTGAGTTTCCGCGATGAGGTCAACCGTGAGAGTTATTTCTTTGCACCAACTGTACAGTGGAACATTTCACCCGCGACCAAATTAACACTGGAATTCGAGTTTATTGATGCTGATACTTCGGCTGATCCGGGTATTCCCTCCATTGGTCGGGGGATTGCACAGATTCCCATCTCTCGCTATTTTAGTGAAACCGATGGAGTAAGCAGACCTTTTGGTAAAAATAGTGTACGCAAATATAACTTGACTACCACATTAGATCATCGCTTCAGCCAGGATTGGTCAGTTCGCAATACCTTCTTTGCTAAGTGGTTCGATTTGGGTCGTCTCTATCCTATATTTACAAATTTGGATGAAACAACAGGAGAGTTGTCGCGTCGTATTTATGCTGCGGAGGGTCTTTATCGTAGTTATTTCAATAACTTAGATATCTTGGGTAATTTCAAGACTGGTTCGATAGAACATAAATTGTTAGCTGGATTTGAGTATGGTAAAGAAATTAATACAGATTTAAAGTTTGCAATTGGTGACAGTGGTTCATATCCATCAATTAATATCTTTAATCCCGTTCGTTCCTCTGCTAGATATTCTCTAGACACGCTGACTATTACTAATAATCGTGATGAAAACTATACGACTTATGGTTTTTATCTCCAAGACCAGATTGCGTTTGCTGATAATTTAAAGTTGTTGATAGGCGGACGTTTTGATAGTTATCAAGAAAATCAATTTGATCGATTGAGTTCCACACCTACCAAAGCCAATTTCTCTGCTTTCAGTCCCCGCGTCGGAATTGTCTACCAACCCTCGCCAGCTGTATCATTGTATGTCTCCTTTGCACAAGGGTTTGAGCCGAGTTTCGCCACCTTAGCAAGTGGGGAGATTCCACCACCACAACGGTCAACACAATATGAAGTGGGAACCAAATTAGATTTTGGTAAATTTGGTGCTACCTTGGCTTTATACGACATTACCAAGACTAATATCCCCACAGCCGACCCGAGTAACTCAGCTTTCTCTGTTTTGACTGGGGAAGTGAAAAGCCGAGGGATAGAGTTAGATATATCCGGTGAAATTTTACCAGGATGGAATGTAATTGCAGCCTATGCCTACAATGATGCCTTTGTCAGTAGCGATAATTTCACCCCTGTGGGAAATCGGTTTGTTAATGCACCCCGCCATTCTGCTAGTTTATGGACAACCTATCAGTTGCAGACAGGGGATTTGAAAGGCTTGGGTTTGGGTTTGGGGGTTTATTATGTAGGCGATCGCGCAGGCGACCTGGATAACTCTTATGATATTCCTAGTTACGTTCGCTTCGACAGTTCCATTTTCTACCGACAAGATAACTGGCGAATGCAACTCAACTTCCGTAATTTGTTCAACACAGAATATTATCTTGGCTCACCCAATCAAGACCGTCTGGGTGTAATTCCGGGTGAACCTTTTAGCGTTGTGGGAACCGTTTCAGT
Organism: Fortiea contorta PCC 7126; assembly: GCF_000332295.1. Classification (GTDB taxonomy): domain Bacteria; phylum Cyanobacteriota; class Cyanobacteriia; order Cyanobacteriales; family Nostocaceae; genus Fortiea; species Fortiea contorta. The sequence goes on from NZ_KB235930.1 coordinate 4,870,762, forward strand.
ACAATTTTGATTCAGCATTAAGTCGTTTGTAAACAACAAAATCCCTGATTTGTTTAATAAGTCGGGGATCTGCCATTTATTAATCTTAATAATAATTGTTGTCACCATTTTCAAAATTTATCACTGAAGCTTACTTGCTAATTGCTGCACAAAATCTGCATGTTCTTGACTATTTAATCCTTGTTGCAGTACAGCTAAAACTTGTGTCATTTCTCCTGTGCAGAAAGCTAGCACATCTAACCATAACCCAGGAAACACTTGACTTTTAATTACTCCATCTGCACCCGGTTCTAATGACACATATTCATCATTTTGTAAACTGAACCAATCAAGTTTATTTTCTAAACTTTGCCAAACAATATATTCTTTTACACCATTACGACGGTAGGCTTTTTTCTTATCATATAAATCATTTGCGGCACTACTAGCTGCAACTTCTGCAACTAATTCTGGTGCGCCTTCAATATAATCATCTTCACTAATGCGTGCTTGTCCACCCAAAGTTTCATCTATTAATAACACCACATCAGGTTGTGGTTCATTGTCTAAGTCTAGACGGACTGTGGCGTTATCACCAATTCTGACACCGGGAGTCATGATAGTATAAGTGCCGAAAACAACTATCAATAAGCTGTGAGGTTCTGCATGACGTTGAAAACGCAAGGGAGACGCCATGTACACTATTCCTTCTACTAGTTCTGCTTTTCTAGTATCCGGCATTGCGGTATACCGACGCTCAAATTCTTGGCGAGTGAGTCTATCTCCACTTTCTAAGGGAGGGATAGCTGCATTTTTGTTTAGGCTATGCTTTGTTGTTGCTGTCATGAGCAGAATGTGCAGGAATGTCTTTGTGTTTAGTATAGCTAAGATGCTTGAGTTAAAGAAAGAATTTGTTGCATATCTACCACCTTTGTGTATAAAAAATCAAGTTTTACCAACATCTTAGCGAGAAAACCAATTTAACCAAGCATTCCAATTTTCTACTATTTTGGCAAACTCGGCATAACCGCCGGCTTGCGGGTGTACACCGTCATTGGCTTGAGTTTCTTCTATCCATATATTTGATTTTTCTAGTAGAGGAAACACGTCTAAATAAGGTATATTTAATTCTCTACAAACTAAAGCTAACTGTTGAGATAAATCAATAATTCTCTGTTTTATATCAGGGTCTTCTTGTTCTGCGTATGGTGCTGGGCCAATTAGTAAAACAGGATATAGCTGTTGAGCTACACTTAAAATATTGTAGGTATTTTCGACTGATTTTTTCAGTTCAACACGAGGTTGACCGTTTTCGTTTGTGGTGTCGTTTAATCCAAAAGAAAAGACAACTCTACCGTCATATTCTTGCGGTAAGCGCAGCGATACTTCCTGTAACCAACGGTTTGCTATATCTGTACTTGTATTTCGTCTAATGCCGAGATTATAGTAAGTAATGTCATAACCTTTTTTATTAGCATTAGCGCAGATTCTCCCTGTCCAACCCAAGCATTCCGGGTCTCCTGTTCCGTTGACAAAAGAGTCACCAACAAAACAAATTCTGATTTCTGGTCGATGGTTGAATTCCATTTTGAAGTTTTTTAAAAACTAGGGAGATGTTATTTTAGATATCTTGCTTTAAGCAAGTGTTCAAACATTACGCTATCTAAGAGATGAATTATTTTTTACTACCTAAAGTTTCCTGAATAGCCGTCATTAGTAACTCATTGAGGGTAATTCCTACTGCTTTCGCCATAGAAGAAATCACACTTTTAGGTGCAAAAGAACAATATAATCCGGCTTCTAAAAACCAAGGTTGTCCGTGCGGGTCGATGCGGAAGTCAAATAAACTGTAGTGGCGACAACCTAAAGCTTTGTGACATTTTTTAGCTATTTCTTGAACTCTTTGGGTGAGGGGGTCGCTAGGGTCTACAATCCAAGATTTTATATTATCTTTAGCGCTAAAACTCAAATTACCTTCGGCTGTTTGTTGGAGTTTATCAGCATGGGTACGAATGGGTTTGGAGTGGGAGTTTACTAGATATTCTTCCAGAGGTAAACCAATTAATTCCCCTTCCTTAACAAGGATACCGCATCTGACTTCTCTACCAAGCTCAACGAATTCCTCTACTATAACTTCATCTGTGTATGCAAATGCTTTTTTCAATGCAGCGTCATATTCACTCACTTCTTTAACTAAAGTCACGCCCAAAGAGTTATCAGAACTTACAGGTTTGATAACAACTGGAGGTGTGATTGTGGGAATATCTCCTGGACGCAGAAGTTCTCCATCTGGAACTTTCACACCAGCGGCCTTAACAATTGCTTTGGCTCTGGCTTTATGGGCCGTTAGTGCCATAATATCAGGAGTGTTGCCTATATAAGGAATTTGGAGTAAGTCAAATAAGGCGCGGTAGTGAGTCATTCCCGGAATACAAAACATTTGTGGTATTACTATGTCAATGTTTTGTTTTTTTAAAAACTCTATCGCCAAGAACAAAGGAACTGTTTCAGCAGCAGCAATATCCTCCTGACTTAGGGAATGAGGAAATCGCCACAGACCATCGGGTGTGATGTATGCAATCTGGGAATCATAGCATGAATCTTCTGCGATCGCTGCTAAACAATCTTCAGCGTATAAACGTGATAAATCACAGTAGAAGTCGTTATACGCAGAGCCGACTAAATGAAGAATACGAAGTGGTGACATGATTGATCTGCTGACTACAGCTTGTATGTGCAAAAAATGCTCTTAATCTCCATCCAACTCAACCAACTTACCAATATTGAAATCAATCCGCACCCAACCCCGTAACCGCCGCAAATTTTGCCACAATAACAGAGTAATCTGCCAATGATGCACCATCAAAAAAGGTAAAGGGTCATTCAACTGATAAATCGCATCGGTACCGCGTCTCAAATTCCGCAACCAATTTCCCAACTGCGACACAGAACTAATCTCTGTCAATCGCCACAGTTCGTGATACAACCAATAAGTCGGTTTGCTGCTAGATAATGGTTGTAGAGGTTCCCTTAACTCGCTACCACCCAAATAAGCATCAGCCACACCAGGGTGATTGTAAAACATAGTAATTGCTGAATGAGTGCGCGGGTTGCATTCAATAGCGTAAACTATCCCGTCTTCCCCCTCAATAAAATCGAAGGAAACCTGTCCTGTAATTCCCAACTGCTGGATAAAATGCTGCACCCATGCCAAAATTTGAGGGTGCTCGACATGTTCATAATTCACCTGAAAAGCTGAAGACTCGCAACAACAATGCAGCCTTAACTCGCCATTACGCACGGTACTATGAGTACAAAACTCCTTACCAGGGATAAACTCTTGCAGAATCCAGGGTTTTTCTGGACTAATTGGTAAACTCCTGACAAAAGCTGCTGTTGCTTCTGGTGTTTCGCAAGGAAGTTTAGTTAAATTCAATCGCCGCACAGAATCGTAAGGAATACTTTTAAGAATATATTGCCGCTTTTCTTGAGAAAAATCAAAGTTTATCACCTGTTCTGGGTCAGTAATCTGGAAAGATTTGGGAACAGATAAACCAAAACTCCTTGCTTTCTCTGCAAAAGCGTATTTATCATCCAGCATTTGTGTAATCTCTGCGTCACAGTGGATGACTTCACAATATGGTGAAAGCGCAGGTTTGACTAAAGAGTCATAATAACTAGCGACGGGACTACACACAGGTACATAAACATCTATGCGTTCTGTTTGGACAATCTCTAATAACGCTTGGGTGTAACCTTCTTGGTCTTTTTCTGGTGCTGGTACTGTATAGAATCTGCTGACAGCGCGAGAAAATTGATGTCCAGTTAACCAATATTTGTGGCTTTCTAACAATACTACCCGGTGTCCGGCGGCATGGAAAGACCGCGCTAGTTGCAGGGCCTTTGTCATTTTACCGCCACTGATTAAGATGTTCTTAGGTTGTGCGGTGACAACTTTTTGCTGAAACGGTTGGGTAATCGCACCCCACAATAAAGATAGCAGTACCACCAACCCATTAATTGGTAGTGCTAAAAACAGCAGTAACAGCGTACCCACATTTTGAAAAAATGCAGATATCTTGACTGTAGGGGAAACTGATTGAGTTGACGCCGGAGCCTGGAAGATGGTAGATTGTGCCATTTAATGCACCCTTCTAATTAAAGTCAGACCATCTCGCACAGGTAACAAAACTTGTTCCACGCGGGAATCTTGAGCGACGAAGAAGTTAAATTGGGCGATCGCTTCACCATTTGCGGTACGCTGTGATGGAGAGAGGTATGGTTGTCCTTGGAGTAAGGTGTTATCGACGCAGATTAAACCATCGGCTGTAACTAAGTTATGCTCCAAAATAGTTTGCAAATAAGCGATATACTCTTTCTTGTCTGCATCAATAAAAATCAAGTCAAAAGACTCACCCGCTGCTGCTAATTTGTCTAAAGTTTCTAGCGCCGATGCAACTTCTACACTAATCTTATCGCCGTGGGGTGAATTTTGAAAACAGTTTTGAGCAAAGTTGGCGACATAGGCGTCCACTTCACACGCTACTAATTTACCATCAATGGGTAGAGCCTCTGCCATCGCCAAAGCAGAATAACCGGTGAACATTCCTACTTCCAATACTCGCTTAGCTTTGGTGAGATGAACAAACATTTTTAATGTCTGTCCTTCCAGGTGTCCCGAAAGCATCTCTTGTTCTAATTGACGGACTGTTTCCCCGTCACCAAAGCGCTGACGCCAATTTTCGGCGCTGGTTTTTTGCGCTAAGGTACTCAATGCTGTTGACTCTGGGGTGCTACATGTGCTGATGTATGAGTCTAAACCAGCGGCTAATTCGTAGGTTTGTCGCAGATTTGTGAGGATATCTGCGGGGATGTTGGCATTTTCTGCCATTTTTAAGGTTATTTCTAACTGCTGTACTAAGATACCGTGGGGTGTAACTGGTCTAGCGGGATTGGTTTGGAGAATGCTGGTCATTTTTTGATGCTAAATGAGTTGGGAGTTTTTTAAACGCGAAGGTACGCGGAGGTATGCGCGAAGGCTGAGGTTGATGAATGGAGGGATGAATTGAGTTTTTGTCTGATTCATCCCGTCGCTGGTTAAGGTTTAAACTCCTATCAATTCTGTTTCTTCGGTACCGATATAGGCGTCGATACCATCTCCATTACGAGGATATTCAGCGCACAGTTGTTTATGTTCGGTTAAGGATGCGTCTAGTTCTTCACGAGTTAAGTCGTTGACGAAGAAGCACTGACCAATGGGTTTAGGAACTGCGGCGCGTAGTTTACCATCTCTGGTTTGAGTGATAGACTCGGTGGCGTGCCATACTAAATCGCTCTCTAGTAGGGGATGGTCTAGTGTTAGACCTAGGCGACTCATTAAATCGAGAATGCGATCGCGCTGTTGTAAGCTAATATAACCACGTCTACCTGCGATCGTCGCTGATAGTGCCATATCAATATTGACTGCATGACCATGATATAACGGTACCTGCGGTGCGAGTTCTAATGTGGGACTCCAGGTGTGACCGTAGGCGATGACTCTATCTAAATCTAATTCATGCAGATTTGGTGTTTCTAATTCCAGCATGGTTTCGATAGCTGCATAATTCAATCGATGAGCAATTTCTTGCAGTTCTTTTGAACCATTGACATAGCCGAAATGTGTATGCAGTAGTTGTTGTCCATACTCGCACAACAACTCAAAAACTTCTACATTTGCTACTACGGCAATTTTCACTAATTCCGCCATCCCGTTGCGAATTTGCGAAACTGGTAAAGTTTCTAAGAAGGAGAAATCTAGAATTACTTTTTGGGGAGCGTGGTAAGCACCCAAACGGTTTTTCAGCTTTTTATGATTGACCGCTACTTTAATCGCAATACCCGCGTCAATTAATCCAATTAATGTTGTCGGAACGCGAATATAGTTAGTGCTGCGGCGATAAGAAGCACAAGCATAACCAGCAACATCAGTTACTAAACCACCGCCAACTACTAAAACGGGTTCTTTGCGAATCAAGCCGAAGTTTGCAAAGGCGTCAATAATTGACTCAAATGTAGATATGGTCTTGGCTGGTTCTGTAATAGTGATGGGAAATACTGTCAAGTCAATATCATAAAATTGAAAATATGACTTAATTTTTTCTCCATAAAGATGGTAGACATTTGCATCAATTACTGCTAAACAACGACCCAATTGATGATAGCTGTCAGCGATTTCGGTGTTTTTAAGATCAAATGCACCGTTGACATACACCAAGCTAAAATCAATCTTCTCGTATCCTGTTACATGAAATGCTGTTTCTGTCGCAGTAAAAGTCGCGTGAGGTGTACCCATAGCTCTCATCCTTTACACAAAATTAATTTCGTTTCTGGCTCTTGGCTGTTAATAGCCACGACAAATTTGTTAGCTGCTATTAATAGCGAAAACTAACTTCAACCAAGAAAAATTTATCTTGGTCGATTGGCTTTTTCAATTTCTAAAAACCCGTCAACAGTGGTTCCCTAAATTCAAGTCAGTCATTCATAACGTAAAAACCCAAAACTGTTGTAGCTTCCCTTGAGAGAACCGCAAGGTTATATTTTCTCCCATCAAAAAAGAGGGATATGGATGTTAAGCCATAATCTGATAATTATCAGACGGTATCTCAACATTACTCAATTTAGTAGATTGATACAACGAAGGCTACCTCTTTTTGGCATAGATCACAGATAGCCTATAAATCTGCAGTGAATGATAGCTTTCCACGCTTATGTCAGACTTTTGAATAAATCAAAAATCTCTACAAAGGTGATATTTACTTAATCTAACATGCTTGAACAAACTCAATTTTGAGTCATGGAAATTGATTTAAGCTGCGATTTCTCTGACGCCATGATTACCAGTAACACTTGTGTGATATGAATTAGTGGAAAACTGCTTCTGTTTATCTCCTAGTTTCAACTTCAGATTGCAGCTTTGGCTTATGTTCAGCTCGCTGTTTGTTAGCATTTGCGTTAAACCTTATTCCGTTAGAAAGAGAGATAAATTACAATGCTTGATTCAGTTTTGGAAATAAGTAACTCCAAACTGAACGGTTCAGACAAGTTTGCTAGCAGTCAAAAAGCTGACGTGAGTGCTATCTAGTAAATTCAAATTTGAGGTAGATATGGTTTATTTCCCCCTCAAAATTTAGCTTAACTCTATTAGGTCACTGATTTAACAAATCTATATATTTACATTATATATCTTATATTTCACATACATTAGTTTTTGATATCATTCGTCTTGGTTAACAAAAGTTTCCTTTACGCATAAATACGTAACTTGAATGTCTATTAATTAACTATTTTCCCCAATGTTTTTTCAGAATCAGTGGCAAAATTGCTACTAACCGCAATATACCGGAAACAACAAACACTTCCGCTATACCCAAAGAGCCGGCAAATTGAGCTACAAAACCGCCAATAGTCGCTCCTAAAGCACCACTGACGCCAGCAATAGCAGCAGCGATCGCAAAATAAATAGACTGATTTTTGAGCGGCGCCACCTCAATCCGCAGATTCTGAGTACATAAATCAACCGCGCCCCAATTACTACCAATGAAAATATGTAACAACGGTAACCATAACCAAAGAGCCAGAGGACTAGAACCAATCCCCAACCACAGCCAAGGTATGATAGCGATGAGAATACCTGTAAAAATCAAAATAGAACGATTCCCCACCTTATCAGCTAATTTACCCCAAACCAGCAGCATCAACATGTGTGCTCCTGCCCGCAAGCTGTTATAAAAAGTTACCCAGCTGACATCCAAATTCAGCGTATCTAGCAGGTATAGGTTAAAAAATGGCGCACTGAGGTTAACCGCAAACGTCCATAAACCAAAATAAACCAAAAACACCAAAAAATCCGAATTTTCACTGATATTATTAGCTAACTTGCTTTGGGGACTCGGTATTTGTGACAGGCTGATAGCTTCGGATATTTCGCCTGGTTCACTTGTAGCAGAGGAACTGCCATAATCGGTGTTTTGTAACTGAGGATTTATATCTACCTGAAAATACTGACAACCCAAGCTGATAATGCCAAAAATCACACCTAGCAGCAACACCACTCCATAACCCTGAATCGGCCCCCCGTACCAATGTGATATCGCTAAACCTGTTAGAGATAAGCTGACTAATTCAGTTAAATTACCGAGACTATTACGTAACCCAAAATATCTCCCTCGTAATCGCCGAGGAACTAATATTGCTATCCAACTTAGCCAAGATGCATTTCCTAACCCACCCAAAAAATGACTACCCAGGAGAATTAACAGTGATAACACCACCAACTGGTGAGAATCCAGCCATCCCCAACTAAAGATAGTAATCCCAACGACTAAAATCAGCCACAGCAAGCGACTAATCCCGTAAGTGCGGAGTGAATACTGAAAACGGCTATTACTGCGTTCAGATAAATAAGCACCCATTGGTTGAAACAGATTCACCAACATTGGAATAGAAGACACTAATCCAAACAGCACGGGACTAGCGCCCAACTCCACCAAAAAATTACCCAGCAAAACACCGCCGGTGCTAACAGAGAAAACAGCACCGAAGATACCATCAGCAGTGGAGGCTTTTAAACTTGTGCGAATAGCATCTTTAGAAATCCGTTGACTGGATGCTCTGCGAGAAGAGAAAGTTGATGATGAAGCAACCTGAGTAATTTCTAAAGAGACAGCGGTATCTATTTCCACCTGAATGGAATCCATAAATAAAGCATTTTAGTTATATGGTAGCGAAGCTTGATGAGTTTAGGTCTATCCAATTTACGTATTTAGATAGTGATGAAATAATCACTTCAGCAATCTTGAAAAAACCAGAATAATACTCAGTAAAAAGCAGAGAATTGACGAAATTAACATTAAATTGGGATAAGTAGTATTGTTTGAGATATCTATAACTGTTTCATATCCATAGCAGGGAACAGGGAATAGGGAATGGGGAATAGGGAATAGGGAACAGGGAACAGGGAAGAAAGTCGCTTTGTGTAGACGTTTTATCTTGATTTCCTGTCCTCACCTATGTGGCTACGGCTATAACTCCGCACCCCTCGGCGTTGTCAAAAAACATAATAAATAGGAGAGGTAAGCAATCTTACCTCTCCTGATATGAATTAACGAATTAGTTCCAGCGGATCAATTTTAGTATCTGCTGGGTTTGTGAACGATGAAGCTGAGAACTTGGCACTGTTTAATGTTGTCGAAACCTACAACCCGGATATAGCTTCCGGAATATTGAGAACGACAAGATTGAACTTCGCTGAGTACTTCTTGAGTAGATTTAGCACCGAATAAAGGTAACTTCCACAGAGTCCAATATAATTCTGTTGGTTCAGAAGTTTCGTTGAACTCGATCGCTGGGATGTAACCTTGATTCAAAATGTACTGTACTTGCTTGGCAATTTGCGCGTCAGACAGGGGGGGAAGATAGGAAAGGGTTTCGTAACGACGCTCTTTTGGTAAAGTTTGCATGGCTGTTGGTATGAGGTTGCGATTTTTTATGTCTGGAATAATTGGCTTGCTCGCCAGTTCTATTCAGATAAGTTATCCAAATTAGGATCTGATCTTACCTGCTGTTCGGTGTCAAGATGGGGGTCTGATAAATTGATCAGCGTGATGCGTTCTAGGTGCTGGCGGCGTTGTTCCATATTGGCTTGCTGAATGCCGGTGCGAACCATTTCCGGTAAAAAATCGGTAACTTCCGCTGCTATATGTTCCCTGACAGTCATAATCCGCAATGCCAAGTCTGATTTCTCTCGAAACAGTTCTTCAATATATGCCTCTCCATCCTGGATTTTGCCGGCAGAAAAGTTGTGCAGCCAAAATGCTAATGGGGGGTTTGTTTCGTCCAGCTGCGCTAGCACTGTCCTTAGCGCCTGATAAGTCAGGTAACTTTGGAGAGTCTTTGCTGTGTCCTTCGCAATTTGCTTAAAATTCATGCTTGACCCCAGCCCTTGAAAGTATGAAGGATGAAGGATGAAGTGATTAATGTAATTTAACATTCAGCCTTTATCCTTTCACCTCCAGCCTTGATCAGACGGTATCCATTGCTTCAAACTCGAACTTGATTTCTTTCCAGAGTTCGCAAGCAACAGCCAATTCGGGAGACCACTTAGCAGCTTCACGGATAATATCGTTACCTTCGCGGGCTAAGTTACGGCCTTCGTTACGAGCTTGGACAACTGCTTCTAAAGCCACGCGGTTAGCTGTCGCACCAGGAGCGTTACCCCAAGGGTGTCCCAGAGTACCACCACCAAATTGTAATACAGAGTCATCGCCGAAGATTTCTACCAGTGCGGGCATGTGCCATACGTGGATACCACCGGAAGCAACAGCCATAACGCCAGGAAGAGAAGCCCAGTCTTGGGTAAAGTAAATACCGCGAGACTTGTCTTGCTCAACGTAGTTTTCCCGCAACAAGTCAACGAAGCCCATTGTAATGCCCCGTTCACCTTCCAATTTACCAACCACTGTTCCGGTGTGGATGTGGTCACCACCAGACAAGCGTAGGGCTTTAGCTAATACGCGGAAGTGGATACCGTGGTTCTTTTGACGGTCGATAACAGCGTGCATCGCGCGGTGGATGTGCAACAGAATCCCGTTGTCACGGCACCAACGAGCCAAGGTGGTGTTGGCGGTGAAGCCTGCGGTGAGGTAGTCGTGCATGATGATGGGCTGTTTGAGTTCTTTAGCGTACTCAGCCCGTTTCAGCATTTCTTCACAGGTGGGGGCGGTGACGTTGAGGTAGTGACCTTTAATTTCACCGGTTTCGGCTTGAGCCTTGGCAATGGCTTCAGAAACGAACAAAAAGCGATCGCGCCATCTTTGGAAGGGTGCAGAGTTAATGTTTTCGTCGTCTTTGGTGAAGTCCAAACCACCGCGTAAGCACTCGTATACAGCGCGTCCGTAGTTCTTCGCAGATAGACCCAATTTAGGCTTGATGGTACAACCCAACAAAGGACGACCGTATTTGTTTAATTTGTCACGCTCAACTTGGATACCGTGGGGAGGCCCTTGGAAGGTCTTGATATAAGCTACAGGGAAGCGAATGTCTTCCAAACGCAGCGCCCGTAAGGCTTTAAAACCGAATACGTTACCTACGATTGAGGTCAATACGTTGGTTACAGAACCTTCTTCAAACAAATCCAGGGGATAAGCAACGTAGCAAATATACTGGTTGTCTTCGCCGGGAACTGGTTCGATATCGTAGCAACGACCTTTGTAGCGATCTAGGTCGGTGAGCAAGTCTGTCCACACGGTTGTCCAAGTACCAGTGGAAGACTCAGCCGCTACTGCTGCACCCGCCTCTTCTGGGGGAACTCCGGGCTGGGGTGTCATGCGGAACGCCGCTAATAGGTCTGTATCTTTAGGTGTGTAATCGGGTGTGTAATAAGTTAGTCTGTAATCTTTAACCCCGGCTTGATACCCAGATTTGGCCTGAGTCTTCGTTTGAGCGTAAGACATAAATTCCCTTCCAAGAAGTCACACTTTAATTACTTAATCAAATCACGTTATGTGCTGTTTTCCCCTCTCCTTTCCTTCCTCTTTTTGGGAGCGAAAAGCTTGGGCCATTTTTTTTGAGGGGCTACCTGATGGCGGTGGGTAACAATTTTTTCAGGGAACTTTTGGTGAAGTATCAAAGACATGATCACCAGCTTCCTTGATTTTACGAGCTACACGAGTGTATATCTCTGGTTTCCCTTCGTCTTAGGCATCAAAACACTTCTCATCTGTTGCTCGCGCCCGTTCATTTTTCATCAACCCCAATTAGCCCTACCAAACAGCGAAGCCGATTCTGGCTCACTTTGCTTTCACAGCTTCTGGGTGTGCGGACTAGCTGCACGTGTCCCAGATTTCCTTGGTTTACACGCAATATACCAAGAGGAATTTTTATTGGGGCAGGTCAAGACGGGTGGCGATCGCCAGACAAAAATTGCACGCCACGTAATTTGTAACTTGTCTCACAATATATCAAGAAATCAATAAGTTATACTTTGAAACTTCTTAACTTATTTATTTAAATTTGTTATTTTATAAAGTTTTAAACATTTTGTTAAGAATAGTTTACAAAATCTACAGAGAAGTTGTATGGACATTGGGCGTTAAAGTTTTTGCTCGTCGAAGAGGGGAATAGGGGAGAAGGGGGAAGTGTGGGAGGGGTGGGAAGTGTGGGAGGGGTGGGAAGCTTAGGAGGACGGAGAAGACTACAACCGTAAGCATAAATTCTTTAATTCTTTTTCTCCCCATCTCCCCATCTCCCCATCTCCCCACACTCCCCACCACCCCACCTCCCCACACTCCCCACACTCCCCACACTCCCCACACTCCCCCCACTCCCCACACTCCCCACACTCCCCACACTCCCCACACTCCCCACACTCCCCAGCAAGTCCCTCTTAAAAATTTGTGATGAAAGTTGAAAATACAGAACCTAGGGGAACACTGAAATTAATCCGCAACTGAGTTACGGGTATCTTCCGTGTTTTTCAAGGAAATATCATCGTGGTATTGTTTTACAAACGTAGTCGCCGATTGACAACTTCTTTTTTGGTGGGGCTGATGGCTCTATCAAGCATGGGGATTGTGTCCATGACTAATCCAGTCCTGGCACAAAAACCCAGTGGTTCGATGCTTTTATCCAAAAACCCTGACATCAAACCGCCAGAAACGCCCTCTTACCCAGCTTCCGCACCACCACCTTCAGCAAATCCTCTACCAGACGAGCGCGAAACGGAGGAAAACTCGATAGAAACTGATTACCGTGTTAGTAATCTGCTAGAGGATTTTACAGGTAATCTGTGGGTGGGCTTTTGGCGGGGGTTGTCGCGGATTGATCCAAAAACAGGTAAGATTGTCAGCCGCGTCAGTTTACCAAATGTCACAATTAGCGCTTTAGCTCAAGATAAAGTTGGGCGCGTCTGGGTGGGAAGCTACGGGGGATTAATTCGAGTCGAACCCCGCACTAGCGAAATCACAGCCCAAAATCTATTGTTACCTTCCAAACGGGTGTTATCACTGTTGCTTGACAAGCGCGGCTATTTGTGGGTCGGTACTGACAGCGGTTTAGCTTTAATTAGTCCAGACCAGGGCTTAATTATGACAACATTAAAAAATTTACCTGGAGTCAGCGCCAACGCCCTCGCCTTAGATGCAGAAGGTCAACTGTGGGTAGGTACTCTCGATGGATTGGTGAGAGTTAATACTGCTAATGCTTTGATGATGAAACGAATTGCTGACTTACCCGGAACAACTGTGCAAGCCTTAGCAATTAGTCCCGAAGGCTTAATTTGGGCAGGTATGGCTAACAATCTACTAGTAATTAACCCGAAAACAGGTACAATTTTGCGGTCTGTAACTTCCTTAAGGGGGCGTAACGTCACAACTGTACGTTTCGCTAAAGATGGTAGTATCTGGGTCGGTACTAACAACGGTTTGTTACGATTAAATCCAAACACAGGTGCTGTATTAGATGAAGTGGTTGGACTTCCTTCGAGTCGAGTGCTAGCCTTAGCCCCTGATATTGGTAGCAAATTATGGATTGGTACCAGTGAAGGACTAGCTTGGTTAATGCCTAAATTAGGCACAGCCAAACCCCACCTAGCTTTTAGTCGTGTTGTTAAATAAGGAATGGGATATGGGATATGGGCATAGGGCTTTGCAAGGGAGGAGTGGAAAGTTTTTTGATCATCCTCCCACACTTCCCACACCCCCTGTCCCTAACCCCTAGCCCCTAACCTCTCACCTCTATTTGAAAATGGCAGTTACTACCCAGCAATTAATTCAATGGAAACAACAGGGTCGTGCAATTGTGGCGTTGACGGCGTGGGATTATGCCATCGCCCAACTCCTTGACGCAGCTGGTGTAGACTTAATCTTGGTCGGGGACTCGATGGCAGTAGTGCTGGGATATGAAACAACACTGCCAATCACCCTCGATGAAATGATTTACCATGCTAAAGCTGTGCGCCGGGGAGTAAAACGCGCTTTTCTACTGGTTGATTTACCATTTTTGAGTTACCAAGAAAGCATTCAACAAGCGATGCATTCTGCTGGTAGGGTCTTAAAAGAGACAGGAGCACAGGGTGTCAAGTTAGAGGGTGGTTATCCCGAAATGGTGGAGACAGTCGCCCGGTTAGTGAAAGCCGGAATTCCCGTCATGGGTCATGTGGGATTGACACCCCAAGCCGTTCATCAACTGGGTTTGCGACAACAGGGTAAAACTCAAGAAGCGAGTGCAAAGATTTTACAAGAAGCGATCGCCCTAGAACAAGCGGGTGCATTTGCCATGTTGTTGGAGCATATCCCGGCAGATTTGGCAATGCAAATCACCCAAAAATTGCGGATTCCCACCATTGGTATCGGTGCGGGAATTAATTGTGATGGTCAAGTTTTAGTAACTTCCGATATTCTGGGGCTTTCCGAGAAACAGCCGCCCTTTGCCAGAGTTTACACAAATTTACGTGAGACGATTAGTAAAGCAGCGCAAGATTATGCTGTGGAAGTACGCGAAAGGAAGTTTCCCTAACTAGGATGAGTTGATATGGAAGAATTACTAGAACTAAAACAACTTCTAGAACAAGGCTTAGTTAACCAAGCATTGCTGTTGGTGGATGAGTTAGAAGAAATGAGTCTCAGTGACAAAATCAACAAAATTGATAGCTATGGCGTCATTCTACTCATTCATTTAATCAAACAAGCCGCTGAAAAACGTTTAACTACCTCGTGGGAAATTTCCATAGAAAATGCTGTACGGGAAATCAACAAAACTAATAAGCGCCGCAAATCTGGTGGTTTTTACTTGAATCAGGCAGAATTAAGGGAAATTCTGCAACAAGCATATCCAATTTCACTCAAAAGAGCGGCGCTAGAAGCTTTCGAGGGACGTTATCCAGCCGAAGAATTAGCACTGATGATAGACGAGCCAGAAATTTTAGCCCAGGCGCTGCGACTGATTCAGCAATAACCCACTAATCCGCCATCATTCCACTCTAAAGTATCGCCGATTTTGTCACCATCGTGGTAAGCTGCCAGTAATACTTGACTAGTTTTGCCCCAGGCGATCGCTCCATTAGCATCAAGTGCGATCGCTCCAAAATCCCGCTGATTTTTATCGGCTTCCGCAAATGAACGCTGCATCGCATCCTGGAGAGACAAACCATCTGTGACGCGAATCACTATCTTGGCTGCTAAACACTCATCAATAATGTCTTCACCGATACCGGTGCAACTCACACCAGCAGTACCAGTAGCATAATTACCAGCCGGCATAGCAGAATCACTGACGCGCCCAATCCGCTCAAAGCCCTTACCACCTGTAGATGTGCCTGCAGCTATCCGACCAAAAGTATCTAAAGCTACTACACCTATAGTCCCACGTCGAGCATTGCTAGTTTCCACTAATTCTGGTTCTGCTACCACCCCAGCCATCGTGCTTTTAAAATTATCTTGACGCTCTTGCATCCATTCTTGCAAGCGCAAATCAGTTAAAGCGTTGTAGCTAGGAATCTGTAATTCCCGCGCCAGTTCCGCCGCACCATAATCAGATAACACCCGATCTGGGGAATTTTGCAGAAATTGCGCTAAATCAATGGGATTTTTGACCCTTGACAGATTAATCACCCCACTAAACCGCCCAGAATTACCATCCATCAGGGAAGCACTCATGCGGATTTGACCATCAGATTGCAGTACTGAACCAGTACCAGCATTAAAACGGGGATTATCTTCCAACAATTGACAACCCCGCACCACCGCATCAGTGGCGTTGGCTCCTGAGATCAGCAGAGAATACACCTCCTCTACCACTGTAGAAAGCGCTTGGCGCACCGCTTCCACTCCTCCTTTACCGTGCAGAGAACTACCAGCCCCCCCATGAATAATTAATTTCGGTTGCACCTGTAACTTCATAATTTGCGTCTCAGTGGTTTTCGTCTTGATCAGTTTCAGTTTTTGCCTCAGAACGCCGACGGCGACAGCGTTCTGAGCAGTATTTCACTTCATCCCAGCAGTCTTCCCATTTCTTTCGCCAGGTGAAAGGGCGTTGACAGACTGGACAGATTTTTGTGGGTAGGTCGGATTTAGAACGAGCACGTCCCATATGAATGCTGTGCAGATTTGAGGACAAATTTGCGAGAGTGATGGTAGAGATTATAACTAGTTTGTTACAACGGGAGGATACATTTTAGCAAGAAATGTGGGGTTAATCCCCCTACGGACTTATTATTGAGGAAAATACTGGGAATTATCCAGTTATGCGCTGCTTTTCTTCTATGTTATAAGTCTATACATCCCTCTCTAGATACATTGTGGCATTTTTGGCAGGAAATGAGAGATAAATTAAAACAAGTCGATTAAAGCTGCCAGCAAGACCATAAAATTAGCAATTTTGAGGGTTATACCCCTCACTAATGCCTAAAAAACACTATGTACTAGAAAAAACTCCAGTTTCTCAGGATTAATACTGGAATTAGGAATGGGGTATAGAGTAAGAGTTCCTAACCCCTAACCCCTAATTTTCAGCCAACAACAACAGCAACCGACTAACTACACGATGGTCTGGGAGTTGATAAAAATGCAATTCTCCTCTCATCTGTTGCATGATGTTTTGGCAGATGTGCAAATGTAAACCTGGGGGTTGGTTGAGGGTGGAGGGAGCGAGGATATCTTTGGGTATAGTTTGATTGAGTTCTGTTAGTAACTGTGATTCAATGACGCCGTTGTCTGTGATTGATAAATCTAGGGTGCGTTCGTCCAAGCGACGACACCAAATGTCAATTCTGCCGCCGCGATGAGAACGTTGACAAGCTGCGACTAATAACTCGTGGATAACTAATTCAATTTTGATGATGTCGCCGGCGATCGCTATGGAATTTTGATAACCTAAGTTAGAGATGTGTTTTGAGTCATCACCACTGCGTAGCGATTCTGGCTCATCGACTTCTTGTCCCAAACCATGCACACCTATCCACAATTTTTTTGGTTTGAGGAAATTTTCGATTTTTTCTAGGGAACGCTTGAGCAAACTGCTAATTGGCATTGTTTCCCAACTCATATGCAATTGCCATTTTTCAAGTTTTAGCAATCCAGTCAAAGAGTTGGTTGTTTGGTCTAACTGTCGCAATAGCAATTGATGGCGCGTCTTCGCCAGTTCAGTATGAGGAATACCCACATCATGGATTTGACTAATTAATAACGCTGTTGTTCTTTGCAATTCCTCTAGGCGGCGATGCTTGTACCAGTTAAGTTGTTGTAATTCCACCGTTGTGGAATCTAAAAGTTGGGTGATGTGTGTTTGGCGACGGAACCAAGCTAATTGACGAATCAGGGTTTCTGTGCTGCTGAGGCTTTGTTGTGACCATTGACATTCATAATCAGTCGCCATCAAGACAACACCTGTAGACTCGTCATGAATATGAGTACGTAGAGCCATCACAAAAATTTGACCTATACCCGAAAAACTCAACCATCTTTTAGTTTCCAGGGGTAAATCATCCACATTGAAAGTCACATGACCGTCTCTAGCCAAGGCCCAGTGAATCAAAACTTCAGTTTGGACAGAAATAGATGCATCCATATTGATCTCGAATCGATGATGCGCCATGACCCCAGGGACAATTGTTACTTGATGCTGGCCAGGCGACCAAGTGAGCAATAGCGCCAGAGGACAACCCAGAATCGATGCTATTTCTTTCAAAGCCGTACGTTCTAGATGACCTTCCCCTGTGCGGATTTGGGTTAAATTATGCAAACATTGCTGGGAAGCTCGTAAAATCTTCTGTTGTTCCCCATGACTAGATTGCATCTCCCACTGACGCATCATCACACCAATTTGTTGACTGACGGCCCATAGCAGTTCTTTTTCTGGCGTTGTGGAGGAATGATGGGCTTCGTGAGTGACAATTAACAATGTGGTGGGCACTTTACCTTGAGTACAGTTGCAAACCAAGAAGGAATTAATGCTACTACCTAGAAATAGGGAACGCCAGTGAAAAAACCGCAAATCTGTATCTAAATTTTCAATCTCAATAGCTTCGGTAGTACGCTGCAAAAGCTGTGTATCTATTTCTGTAAGTGGATTCAGTGCAAAATTTAAAGGACGGCGATTATAGGGTTGGCTTTGATAAAAAATTTGATAATAATTTTGGTCGGGGTGGAATTGCAGCAGTAGAAAGCGGGTGGCTGCTAGTCGTTCTAAAACTTTTGTGGCGCAACTGTGCAGTGTTTCGTTGATGTTGTGCTCACCGTATACGGCTTGGGCGACTTGGTTGGTCAACTGGGCGTCTGCTTGAATTTGTGTGATGGTGGTTTCTACGCTTTCGATGGGAGCGACTAGGGAGATTAATCCTGCAGCACCTTGGACAAAGTTTTTGTCTGCATCTGTCCAAATCCGGGGTTTATTGGCTTCTACGGCGATAAAGCCGAGCAAGTCTTTTTGGCAGATAATCGGAGCGGCTAAAAGCGATCGCACTTTCAGGCGTTGCAACAGCTTGGCTGTAAAATTGCTATTGAGAGAACTCCTCGACTCGCCAATCCACACGATTTGATTCACTGCTAAGGCGTAATAAAATTCGCTCAATTCTTGTACTGTGATTCCTGGTGCTGATGCTTGGGCTTGCGAGTCGCGCCCCATGTTCACTAGTTGATTGCTCATGCGACACCAAAAATAGCGCCCTTGTCGCTCAAACCAGTAAACTGCTGTCCGGGAGGGAAAAACAAATTGATGGGTGGCTGTGACTACTGCTGCTAATTTTTGATCTAGGTTACTCAGTTCCCGGACATTTTCCAGCAGTTTTAACAACGGTTCCGCTGAGGAATATTTAGTTGGCTGTTGCTGGGAATTAATCTCATGGCGGTACAGTAATGCTCCTAGTTCGCCCATGACTATCAACAGCCTAGCTCGCGCCTCTCCAGTCAATAAATAACCCCAGCGCTCTGAGCCGAGTAAAACTATACCTAAACAACGGTCTTGATGACGAATTGGGAGGATAATTGTCCCTTGGATATGATTTTTATCTGCTAATTCATGCCATTCTGGGGCGCGATGCTCGGCTCGTAAATCGGCTACACCCAGAGGACGCTGTTCTATAACTACTTGCTCTAATAAATCTCCAGGATTCAAAACCAGTCTTTGTTGTAAAAAACTGATGTCTTTATCTGTGCTCAGTCCGCCTTTACCAAGTAATACATGATTTAGGCGATCGTACAATGCAATCCAAATCAGTTGGTAGCTGAACTGCTCTTGCAGGTAGGAAATAGCAGTTGCAATCAGAACATCAACATTATCCTCTTCTCTGAGTTTTTGCAGAAAACGCCCCAAGGAAAGGATCTGTTTTTCGGCGGCTATTGGTTGTTGTGGCTGCCCCATCTGACTATTGGTCAAAATAATATGTAATATCTAAGATGCCCAGAAAACTACTGTGAGTGATACACTGTAGCGGATTTAGTTGACCTAATCCCTAATCCCTATTCCCTACTCCCTAATCCCTACTCCCTATTCCCTGTTCCCTTCTACAAATGGATATCTATCAAGCAGCAATTAATCCGCTCTTGTTCAATTTGCTGAAAACAGATCCAGAGTGGTTACACCAAAAGACGATTCAGACTTTGAACTGGTTATCGCCAACCAGCAATCGTGCATCTAGTAGGTGGGTAAATCAGTTTCTTCAACGGTCTTTATGTCTGAGCGATCGCCGTCTCTCACAAACTCTATTTGGCTTAAATTTTCCCAACCCTGTGGGTTTAGCTGCGGGGTTTGATAAAGATGGTGTTGCGGCTGATATTTGGCCGAGTCTGGGTTTTGGTTTTGCGGAACTGGGAACTGTGACTTTTGTACCACAGCCGGGAAATCCTCCTCCCCGTTTATTTCGTTTACCTTTGGACAAGGCGGCTCTCAACCGCATGGGTTTTAATAATAGCGGTGCGGCGGCGTTGGCAACAAGGTTGAAGCAGAAGCAAGCAGATTTAAAGTTGATACCCATAGGTATCAATTTAGGAAAATCTAAGGTAACACCATTAGATGCAGCCGCTGATGATTATCTCAATAGTTTTCGCTTGCTGCAGGATTTGGGAGACTATTTCGTGGTGAATGTTTCTTCCCCCAATACGCCAGGATTGCGATCGCTCCAAGATGCGGCCATGCTTGGTCAGATTCTCGATGTCTTACAACAGGCTAACCACGCACGTAAACCTATTTTTGTCAAGATAGCTCCAGATTTAGAATGGGAAGCGATCGCTGATATTATTACTCTTGCTCAAACCTACCAATTGGCGGGGATTATTGCCACTAACACCACAATCCGCCGTGATGATTTGCAGACAAAAATAATTGCTCAAACAGGTAAACCAATTCAGGAAGAAGCCGGCGGAATTAGCGGTTTACCGGTGCGCTCCCGCTCCACCGCCATTATTCGTTTTATTTGGCAGCAAACCCAGGGAAATTTGCCAGTAATTGGCGTTGGTGGCATATTTTCCCCGGAAGATGCTTGGGAGAAAATTACCGCTGGCGCTAGTCTGGTTCAAGTTTATACAGGCTGGATTTATCAAGGGCCAATGATAGTACGCCGGATTCTCACAGGCTTGCTGGCAAAGTTAGAGCAAAATCAATTAACTTCCATCTCCCAAGCTATAGGTTTGGAAGCAAAAATGACCACCCAAAGCAAGACGAGTGATAAAAATTCGTAATTAAGAAAAATGGAATTTGTAGAGACAAAGCAAAAGCAACGTCTCTACATTACACAAAATCCCACAAATAACTTTAACCTTCTTTTTCCAACGGGAAAAACTCTTTATTTTTTCGGGAAAAAGACCAAGCAATACCATCAGGATCTCGGCTACGACTCCACTCAGCAAAGTCTGGATCGTTTCGTCGTTTATATACTGTGCTGGAATAAACATTTAGCCGCTTCGCTAGTTCAGATTGAATTAGTGAACCAAAAACTAACTGTTTTTCCAGTGGTATTTTTACCTCTTCATGGGTTGTCGGCGGTAAAGATTCCGCTTCCATTTCTTCCTGCTGGAACAATGGTTGCGGTGGTGCCAAAAGCGTGCTAGCAGTTTTAGCAATTGGTGGAGCAGAAACCGTTTTTTCCGGCTCGCTGCTGTCGAGGATATTGCCTAAAATGCTGGAAGTTATGAAGTAATAAACCTCACCTCCTTCTTGGGCGTTCCGTATACTGGCGCCGAATTCATTAGCTTTGCTGTCTAAATAGCGTTTAGCTTTTGTCCCAGAAAAGTTACCCTTCATTGCTAAATCAATCGGTGTAATCTTACCCTGGGCTTCGCGGATCATCTGGTGGAAAGTTGGGTTAACTTTATTACACCAGTGTTGCCAGCGATACCATTGGACAAGATTGACACCAATGATAACCAGTGTTAAGGCTATTAACACTTTCCAAGTAGAAACCAGGAAAATAATCAAAAACGAAATGGGCAAAAGCAGGACTAGAAAACCTTTGCCGCTACTTTCTATCAATTTTTCACTCATGCTCATTGCTGCCAAGTGAATCTTAGGGAAATATTATATTTATCTTGGCAAAAATTGTGACATTTTTTTGTATCTTTTGGCAAAGTTGCCGCCAATTTGCCGGCAAAATCCTTGCTGTTTGGCTATTATAACTATTTTCTGGCAAAAAGCAATCCATATTGGCTGGGTAACACTTAGCCAGCACATACCCAGAAAAATATTCTAAAATGGCACATAGTTTTTCTCGCCGCGCTTTTAAGGGGATACTCCATGACTATTTGGGTAAACGAGCAAATTGATCCATCTGGCATGATTTATGCTTGTATTGCTTGTTGTGATGAGTCTCAAGCCAAAGATTGTCATGATTCTTTTCAAAAAAATTTAAATGAGATCCAGAAGGCGTCCGGATGGATAGCGCGTCTGCGGATTGTTGAGTCTTGGGATGATGTTCCTGTTAACGCCTTGAAGTTGAATTAAGTATGGTTGTTATTTGTGATTGGTAAGGTAATGAGAGATTTTTCTCTTATTCAAAACTTTTGTGATGAAGGTCAAGAGTCAAGAGTTTAAAAAACGTTGACTCTTGACAATCCCCACAAAAAATATGCAATTTGTTAATTTTTATCCTTCTTCTTTAATTGGTTCGGGATGAGCAACTTTCACTTGTTCAAATAAACGCGACATCCAAGGTAACACTACAAGAATTGCCGCTAAAACTACCAAAAAGATAGAAATACCAAATATCTGATCACGAGGAATTTCCAGAACGCCGCGTAAAATTACTTCTCGCAAAGCAGAAACAATGGTAATTTCTACGGCTGCTCCTACAGAAATACTCTGTGCTTGTAAGTAGTCAATTAACAGCCGAAATAATTCTACTAGAATCAGGATAAACAAAATATCGGATGTGACTTGTCTTAAGTCTAGGGGATGTAAAAATGAAGAGAACATATCCGCTAAACGAATTAGCATCACACTGAACAAACCTAAGCAGAGAGATATGATAATGAAGTCTTGAAAAATTTCTAGATTTTTGACAATTCTATCTCGCTGTAACCAATTATTTATCTCGGTAATTAGCCGTTTTGGCATGGGATCTCCGAAGGATTGCTCATCGTTAATCTCCATGATAGGCAATTCAAAATTAAAAATCACTATTAAAAAATTAATAGTGATTTACTTAAAAATAAGTGATACTTAAATGATGGTTAAGTGCTGATAAATTCAGGACTAAAGTCTTAACTACTGGCTTGTTTACCAAATTTAGGCGATCGCACTTAAATCCGGTTCTATACTTGAGTTAAGTATTGTCCATAGTTGTAAATCAGTGAAATCGGGAATGGCGATAAATGCGCCTATGTCTAATAAGTTTTGCGGGTCATGGGTGGAAGCTATCCCAACAGTTGGAATTCCTGCAGCAACTGCAGCTTTAATTCCAGAGGGAGAATCTTCTAAAGCGATCGCTTGTTGTGCGGTGATTCCTAATTTGTCCAATGCGGCTTGATATGGTGCGGGGTCTGGCTTCCCGGCTACGCAATCTTCACCTAAAATGATTAAATCAAATGCTTCTTGAATCTGCAAAACTTTTAGCATAAATTCAGCATTTAATCTAGGCGCATTAGTTACCAAAGCCCGCTGGAGATGATGGGCTTGTGTCCACGCTAAAAGTTCAGAAAATCCGTTGAGTGGTTTTAAATCTGGCGCCATTTGACGAAACAATGCTTCTTTATCTTCGGCAAATTTTTGTACGGCTGCGGGTGATAATTGCGGTAGGATAGCTTTGACAATCTCCGGGTTTTGTCGTCCACTAATCTGGGATTTGTAGAAGGTTTCATCGATTTCCATATCGTAGCCTGCAAGCATTTGTTGCCAAGCTTGATAATGTATCGGATCAGTGTTGACAATTGTACCGTCTAGGTCGAAAAGAATGGCAGATAGCATAGATGTTGGGTTAAGTGTAAACAAATGTTAAGTTTATTTACATAGTCTACATTGTTTTCTGTCTGGAGTTATCACCCAGTAAACCCCAATATTTAACGCGCTCTTGTAGCCATCCTTCACCGATGTAACGAGCGATCGCTGTATTCACTTGGCGTCTCAATTCATCGTATTGTACGCCCTTGGGCATAACTACGGTTAGAGGTTCTGTGGATAGCTTGGTGGGTAGAAGTCGATATTGCGGAAATTGCTGAACCCAACCAGCTAAAATTGATGCATCGGCAGCAAAGGCGGCGATGGTGTTGTCTTCTGTGCGTTCTCTCGCCTCTGTATAGGAATTTACCCCTACTAATTCTGCTTTTGGTAAAAAATATCTCACTTTGGCAATGGTGCTGGAGTTGTTGAGCACAGCTATTTTCCGGTTTGCCAAGTCTTGTGGCTGCTGCACAGAGGTATCTTTTGTGACAAAAACTGTGCTATCGAGGTAGTAGGGAACACTGAAACTTACTAAGCGAGCGCGGGATTCTGTGGCTGTCACTCTGGCGATCGCTAGATCAACTCGACGCTCTAAAACTGCAGATAAGCGATCGCGGTTAGCTACGGGTAAAAATTTGACAGTTCCGGTTTTCCCCAGTACATCGGATGTCAAACGTTTTGCCAAGTCGATTTCCAAACCTTGCAAATTCCCGTTAGCGTCCTTAAATCCCAGGGGGCGCAGGTTGTCTTTAACTGCAATAATCAACGAACCCCGCTGCTGAATTTCTGACATCGTGCCGGCAAAACTGGGAAAAACAAAAGGCAAAAGGCAAAAGGCAAAAGTAAGCAGGAAAACTATGATCCCTTTCAGGGTGGATGGCAATTTTTTACAGATACCCAGATCGCTTACTTTCATCCTTGTGCCTTCACACTTTATCCCCTGGCTTGACTTGCTAATTCAGCGACTTTACCAAAACTAGCTGGGTCAAGGACAGCTAATTGTGCTAGCATTTTGCGATTTAGTTGAATATCAGCTTTTTTCAGGTTGCCAATCAACTGACTGTAACTCATGCCATGTTGCCTTGCAGCAGCGTTGATGCGAGTAATCCACAGCCGACGGAAATCGCGCTTTTTCTTTTTGCGATCGCGGTAGGCGCTGCGTAGCGCCTTCATTACTTGTTGGTTAGCAGTTCTAAACAGGGTTGAGTGGGAACCGCGAAAACCTTTAGCTAGTTTGAGAATTTTATTGCGGCGTTTACGAGCTACGTTACCGCGTTTTACCCGAGTCATAACTTAATTCCTGACTTGATTTTGAATAATTTACAAATATGGCAGCATTAACCGCACATTATCTTCATCGCGCTCATGTACGAGTGCCATTTTGGACATACTACGCTTTTTATTAGAAGTCTTGTGCTCTAGAAGGTGGTTTTTGAAAGCTTTGCGGCGGACGATTTTACCTGAGCCGGTGGCACGGAATCGTTTTGCTGCTGCTTTGCGAGTCTTGAGTTTAGGCATGGTCTAGCGTTGATTCGACACAATCCATAATTATATATTAGTTTAGGGATATTGCTCATTTTTCCACTTTGGCGTTTCTACCTGAGGCTGTGAAGATTTTAGTTTTTACTGGTGGCGCTGATTTTGGGATCTAAAACCATTTGCGAGGCGGATTGATTTACATGGTAAGTCCAAAGTTGCCGCCTCACCTCAACAACTACTTCCCATCCTGGCAAAGGCTGGTAAATTTGGGGACAGATTTCGCCAAAGTTGAATTCACAAGCGTTACCGAAGGTGATAGGTTTAACTTCGGTGATTTTTAAGTTACTCATTGCTAGACGCGAACGTTGAGCAGCATCCTTTAAAATTTTATTAGCGATCGCCTTCGGTAGTTCAATGTTAGTTGATGCATTCACCTGGGGATCTAAAACTATTTGGGAGCCGGATTTATTCACATGATAAATCCAAGATGCTTCTTTAACTTTAACGGTGACTTGCCAACCGACGATCGGTTTATATTCTCTAGTACAAACTTCGCCAAAATTGAAAATACAAGCATTACCAAAAGTTTCTGGTGTAACGTCGGTGATTTGCAATTTGGCAATTTTGATTCCCGAACGTTTTGAGGCGTCGCGTAGCACTGCTGTGGAAATATTTTGTGGTAGCTTGTGGGAGTCCGGTGACGATTGAGTTGCTTCTGGACTCGGTGCGGCCGCACTGGGATTTTTGTCAGTAAAATTTAGTCCACAAGATAGCAAGCTGGTTAATATCAGAATTAACATCAGCCCTTGAGGAAATTTGCGGATATCTTTGAGCAGAGATGATATTCTGATGGGAGATTTCATAGGAATTTACTACAAAAGATAAAGGTTTAAAGTCGAGAAAATTAAGGTAGTTAGAAACCCCACAAGAAAGTAGAGTTTCTGTTTCCTTTCATTGGTAAATTAAAGCCTTAAGTAAAGCCTGCAGTTTGAGTTGCACTTCAGCAAATTCTTTTTCTGGATCTGAACCAGCCACAATACCAGCACCTGCATAAAGTCTAGCGCGATCGCCATCAATTAACGCTGAACGAATACCGACAATAAACTCGCAGTTTCCTTGCGAGTCTACCCAACCCAAAGGTGCAGCATATAACCCCCTCTCAAAATTTTCATAACGCCGAATCTCTGCACAGGCAATTTCTCTAGCTGCTCCCGCTACCGCAGGTGTAGGATGTAGTTGTGCGACTATTTTTAAGGGATGAATATGAGGCGGAACTATGGCATTAATTGGTGTCCATAAATGTTGGATATTTGATAATTGTCGCAAGCGTGGTGGTAATATTTGGGGTAATAAACCTAGTTGAGATAGACGTTGGGTGATAAATTCAATCACTAGTGAATGTTCATGTCTTTCTTTTTCACTATTTAACAAACTGTTAGCATTAGCCGCATCTTCTGCTGGTGTTTTTCCTCTTGGTGCAGAACCTGCTAAAGCGTCGGTGATTAACTGTTGTTGATCAATGCTGATTAGGCGTTCTGGACTAGCACCGAGAAAGTTTTGTCCTTTACCGTTGCTGGTAGAGAATATATAACAATTAGGATGTATTTGTCGGAGATTATTTAATAAGTTAAATAAGTTAAAGGGCACACTTGATTTCACATCTAAAGCATCTGCTAGCACAACCTTATTTAGATGTTGAGATTGGATATTTTTCAGAGCAGAGGATACTGAGCGTTTAAATTTAGCTGGATGGGTAACTGATTTTTTGCTGAGTTTATTGGGTAAACAATGCAGACTTGGCGCAGCATATTCTAGAGAATGGATAATTTCCAGTTTGTTAGATAAATTCTGCACAATACGTGCAATATTGGCGCTGGCATTAATAATTATATTATTGACTAATATACAGCGATGATTTTTGAGTGTGATTTGCCAACGGGGAAGAAAAATATTCGCCGAAGGAAAGGGATAATCTATTTGGGAATTTTGATCGAAAAAGCTAAAGTAACAGAAAAAGTGCGGCCCGGAAAAAGGTAAATTGCTATCACCAAAATTAATAATATTTTGTAGACAATTTTTGATGAAGTACTCAGCTTGAGCAAAACGTTCTTCACCATCAACCTGTAATTTAGCTACAGCATCAATCGCGGCGATCGCTTCTCCTTTGCCTTTATTCTCAAAGTAAAAATTTATTTCATTTGCTTGACTTAGGTGCTCTAAAACAACTAAAGGGTCAACTAAGTCAATTTCAAGAGCAATACTCACAATTTGCCGACAATTATTTTTCAGGCAATTTGCTTGTACAGCTAAAAGGAATTGGGATAGGTCTTTGTGTCCGACAAAGAAGTTAGTGCGACATGGTGAAACTGTCATGGATCTAGTAATAGTAAATTTTTTTTAAGTTATCTTCCTAAAGTGTAATTAAACATGGTCTATTTCTACAGGTAACATATTCGGTTGCCATTTCACCAGAGTATGGTTTGCTTTGTTTTTGGTGTTTCCAAAACTTGACTAACCATGCTAAGTTTTGTGTTGCTTTTGAGGGATACTGTTACTAATAAAAGGTAAACTAAATACCAATTCAAAATTCAGAATTACAAAAGTCTGATTCTATCTAGGCGTCGGGGGTTGAATTTGTGGCAAAATTTTAAATAATGGGGATAACCACAGTCAAAACAGCAGTCTTTACAGACTACCAAGATTTGATGTGTCTGGAAATCATAAAACATTTAATCACGAACGATGACCACTAAACAAATTACATATCCCCAGACAAAGCTATGGCTAGCAGCGATTAAACCACCGATGTACAGCGTTGCTATTATGCCTATTTGGGTAGGAACAGCGGTAGCATTTACACAAACAAAAATTTTTCATCAAGCAATATTTTTTACTTTTCTAGGGGCAGCAATTTTAATTTTGGCGTGGGAAAATATCACCAATGATGTTTTTGATTCAGCTACGGGAATTGATCAAAATAAACATCATTCCTTAGTGAACTTAACTGGCAATAAGCAGTTAATATTTTGGCTAGGAAATTTGTGTTTAGGTTTGGGTTTGCTGGGAATAATGGCGATCGCCTTTTGGCAGCAAGACCTAACTGTAATTGGTATAATTCTGCTCTGCTGTGTTTTGGGTTACGCTTACCAAGGGCCTCCCTTTCGTTTAGGATACCAGGGTTTAGGGGAGATTCTTTGCTTTTTTGCTTTTGGGCCGTTGGCAGTATCAGCAGCTTACTATAGTCAAACAAAAACTTGGTCAACAACAAATTTATTAGCTGCAGCGATTGTTGGCATTGTCACCAGTTTAATTCTGTTTTGCTCACACTTTCACCAAGTTAAGGATGACATAGCTGCAGGTAAGCGATCGCCTGTTGTCCGTCTAGGAACAGCAAAAGCTGCTCAAGTTCTCACTTGGTTTACTGGTAGCATTTATCCTCTAACGTTGATATTTGTACTATCGGGCGTCTTTCCTGTGTGGACTTTATTAACTTGGTTAAGTCTACCCTTTGCCTTCAAATTATGTCGCCACGTGCAAGAAAATCATCATCTACCAGACAAAGTTAATAATTGTAAATTTATCGCTGTCGCCGTACATTTTTGGAGTTGTTTATTGTTGGGTGTAGGATTTATTCTTTAGGTACTCTTCACCGCTAAAGTGTCATACAAATTTACATTTCGTCCTATCGCTCGCAAATTTCTCCAACCCCTAGTTACCAGTTATGGGAACTGGGAGAAACGGGAAGCTATTATTATCAGTCTCACTGATGAACAAGGAAGGGTGGGGTGGGGAGAAATTGCGCCTATTAGTTGGTTTGGTTCCGAAACTTTAGAACAAGCTTTAGATTTTTGTCATCAGCTTCCTCAAACAATCACACAAGAGATAATTTTAGCGATTCCGGATGAATTAAGCGCTTGTCAATTCGGCTTTGAGTCAGCTTTAGCAAAGTTACAAACTGAGGAAACTTTCATCTCCCATACTTTAACTTATAGCGGCTTGTTAACAGCGGGGGAAGGGGTGTTAAATCAATGGCGAGGGTTATGGAAGCAAGGATATCGCACATTTAAATGGAAAATTGGTGTAGGTGCGATCGCCACAGAATTAGATATATTTCACTCACTGATGCACAGTTTACCACCCACTGCCAAACTGCGATTAGATGCTAATGGTGGACTCAGTTGCGAACAAACCAAAACATGGTTGGAGACGTGCGACAATCACCCCGACAAAATCGAATTTATCGAGCAACCGCTACCAGTTGAGCAATTTTCTCAGATGTTGGTATTAAATGAGTGTTACACAACAGCGATCGCATTGGATGAATCTGTCGCCACTCTCAAACAACTGACAGAAGTTTATCACCAAGGCTGGCGAGGAATTTTTGTGATTAAACCTGCGATTATTGGTTCTCCATCTCGCTTAAGAAATTTTTGTCAACAATATAAAATTGATGCTGTATTTTCCTCTGTCTTGGAAACAGAGATTGGTAGACAAGCAGCGCTGCAATTAGCGGTTGAATTATCTGCACCAAACCGCGCAGTTGGTTTTGGTATCAACCATTTTTTTGTTGCAGAATAGATAGATGAAAACACCCTTAGCCTATCTAGAAAATTTGAGCGATCGCCATTGGCTAATTGGTGGTGATAGTAGTCAATTTCAGCAAATAGCTGAAGAATTATATTTAGAATTACGCCAGTTATCAACATCTAGAACCCCACCGAAAATCATCTTAGCTGAACGCGAGCCAACACGATTTTTAGCCAGTTTCATAGCAGCTTGCGCCGCCAATTGTCCAGTATTTCTCTGTAACCCAGATTGGGGAATACAAGAATGGCAACAAGTTTTAAATTTAGTCAAACCAGATATAATCTTGGGGACAATCAACGCAAAATTACCCATCGACGATTCCCCTTCTCCTATTCCCCAAACTATCATGATTCCCACAGGTGGCTCGTCAGGACAAATTAAATTTGCCATTCATACTTGGGAAACACTGATGGCTTCTGTCCAAGGATTTACCACATATTTTCAGCTTCAAGAAGTCAATTCTTTTTGTGTATTGCCATTTTACCATGTCAGTGGTTTAATGCAATTTATGCGATCGTTCACCACAGACGGCAAACTAGCTATTTCACCATTTAAAACCTTAGAATCCGGTCAAATTCCCAATCTTGAACCACAAGAATTTTTTCTATCTTTAGTACCAACCCAATTACAACGCCTCTTCCAAAAACCAGAATTAATTCAGTGGTTATCTGAATTTAAAACTGTACTGTTAGGTGGGGCGCCAGCTTGGGATGAACTGTTAGATAAAGCGAGATTTTATCGGATCCAGTTAGCACCAACTTATGGAATGACAGAAACCGCTTCTCAAATTGCCACCCTCAAACCTGATGACTTTCTTAGTGGTATAATTAGCGCTGGGCAAATTCTCCCCCATGCTCAAGTCACAATTCGCAATCAACAAGGCGAAATTTTGCCTGCAAATCAAATAGGCAATGTTATTATTCAAGCTCAATCTTTGAATCTTGGCTACTATCCAAAAAACACAGAAAAACAAAATTATTTCTCAGTAGATGACCTAGGTTTTTTAGATGATAAATCTCATTTACATATTGTGGGACGGAGTAGTAATAAAATCATTAGCGGGGGCGAAAATATCTATCCCCAAGAAATTGAATCAGCTATTAGAGCAACTCAAATGGTGACAGATGTTTGTGTAATTGGTATTCCTGATCAACACTGGGGACAAGTATTAACAGCTATTTATGTCCCAGATCATGGGAAAACTTCCCCATCAGAAATTTCCGATTTACTCAAACAGCAACTCAGCAAATTTAAAATCCCTAAATATTGGATTCCTCAGCCAAACTTACCATATAATCCCCAAGGTAAAATTAACCGCCAGTGCTTACAAACAATAGCTTTAGAATTTATGCAACATCAAATCACATAATTTCTTCTCTTAATCTTCTTCTCTCAGAGATCTCAGCGTCGGAGCGGTTATTTTCCAACCATTGAATCATCTCTTCAGTTAATTCCTGCTTACTTCTACTATTCACATCTATGCAAACATGTCGAGTAATGGCTTTAGCCGTTACTACATCATTTACCAAAATTTCGTAACTAATTTCAAACTTATCTACACCCAACCTGCTAGGTATTAAATTTACTGCTAACTTATCTCCACAAAACATCGGTCGAAAGAAATCAACACGGCTATGAACAATCGGAAAAGCCGCAGATGAATTGCCAAAAAACTGTTGTATATTCATTCCAAAAGCCTCTAAAGCTGCTTCGTAAGCCTCATGGCAAATACTCAAAACGTTAGCGAAATAAACTACCTTAGCAGCATCAGTATCAGCAAAGCGGATAGTGCGGTTATAAGTAAAATGCATCTGTCTAAAGTCAAAATTTAAAACATAAAAAAGCAGGTTGTTACCCTGCTCTCAAA